>NZ_JAOQJW010000004.1:0-180783 GCF_025567265.1 Dorea amylophila
ACAATAGATAAGGATTATTGTGAATGTGGAATGCCGTTAGAAACAATTAGAGAGTCAGAAGCACCGTTAAAGGAACGAAGCGAACGTGTTTGAGGCGAACGCCGAGTTTGAACGTAGTTCCTTTGCTTTTAGGTGATTCTGACTCTCTTAGTGTTTCTTATGGTATGGAACCTGAACAAGAAGCCTTATCTATTGTTTCCTTCAAGGACTGAGAGGCCGCTTCCCCGTTAATAAATTAAATCCCAATTCAATTCCTTGCAGTTCCTTCTGCATCTCCCGAAAGAATTCCGACGTATGCCACCCATCCATCGCCGCATGGGCAATCGTAAGCGTCAGCGGAAGTGTCAGTTTCCCGTTATCTTCTGTATATTTACCGAATGTAATGATCGGAAACAGCGGCACATGATCAGATGCTGTCGATGCCGCATATCCGATGTAATCCATCCATGGCACGCAGGAAATACAGTAAAAGTTCGCCGGCTGTCCGGCTTTTGCCTTGACGCCTCTGACCTTCTTTGCGGCTTCTATGTCCGCTTCTATTCTCTTATAGAAAGTCGCAAAGTCATCATCGTATTCGCTCCAGCAGTCAGAAAATGTGTGATCTTCTTTGTGGAAGATCGTATAATTCGGGTGTACAACATCCCACACTCCCGGATTGCCTTCTTCGTCCGTCATCATCTTCATAAATGGCAAGCGGTTCACAACATTTGACGTACACCAGATAAAGGCTGCATAGAAATGCACCCCCAAGCGGTCACATTCTGCTCTTAATCTTGTTACATCCAGGCGTGCTGTCATACTGTAGTTTACTTTTAATTTTTCGGTATAATACTTGTAGTGATCCTGGCGCGGCCAGGTTGACTGGTCAATTTTTTTATATGATGGAAGACTCATAATGTCACCTCTTATTGTGTATTATTTCGAATTAATATAAAAAAGTACAAATAAACAAATAAGTAAGTATATATTGCTTTATTATAAATTGATGATATAATTATAATCGGGTGTTGCCATAAAACGGTAGGCGGTTAGTCCTTTTAACAGAGGGACTGTGATGACTGTAATCCACACCCTCTGATTACATAGCCCGTAAGGAACTCCAATGGAAAGGAGGGCTAAGCCATGAGCATTATAGATTTTATAGCAGTGGTGAGCTTCGGCTTAACCTGCTTCGGACTAGGATATACATTTGGCAAAGATAACAATCCACAAAAATAGCCGCCCACAGTCTGGTAAACTAGGCGACTATTTTTAATACATGAATTAATTATCAGGACTGACCGTCTATCGGCAGCACCCTTTTTCTATAACTATACTAACATCATCTTATGAATATGTCAATTTCTTATTATATCCCAGAATGACTCCCCATCTCCCCGGTAGGTACTTCCAAGAGCTTCCGCGATCGTCGCCGCCATATCTGCAAACCCTTTTCTGGTATGCAGGTTTACTCCCGCTTTGATCTCTTTTCCATATATGAGGCAAGGCACATATTCCCTCGTATGGTCTGTTCCGGTATATCCGGGATCACAGCCATGGTCTGCCGTGATCATCAGCATATCATCATCCCGCATATTCGCAAGGAACTCTCCCAGCTGTTCATCAAATTGCGTCAATGCTCCTGCATATCCTGCAATATCACGCCGGTGTCCATAGATCATATCCCCATCTACTAAGTTCACATAGCAAAGTCCGTCGAACTCTTTCTTCTGTATCTCGATCGTCTTTTCCATATTCTTTTCATTTCCCTGATTCGGGTAGGTCTCCGTCACTCCCTGCCCTTCAAAGATATCATAGATCTTTCCGACACCGATCACATCTTTTCCTTCTGCTTTTAATGCATCCAACACCGTCTGTCTCGGCGGTGCAAGTGAAAAGTCATGCCGTCTGATTGTCCGTTCGTAATTTGGCCATGTTCCGATAAATGGTCTTGCGATCACCCTTCCGACTCCGAGATCTCCAGTCAGCATCTCTCTGGCAATCTTACAGTATTCATATAACTGCTCTACCGGAATTATCTCCTCGTGCGCTGCAATCTGGCATACACTGTCCGCAGATGTATACACAATCAGTGCTCCTGTCTCTTCCTGCTCCCGGCCATAATCATGAATGACCTGTGTCCCCGAATACGGCAGATTACACAAAATCTTTCTTCCCGTCCTTTTTGAAAATTCCTCTATGAATACTTTCGGAAATCCGTCCGGGAATTTCGGAAGCGGATCCGGTGTTACGATACCCGCCATTTCCCAGTGTCCGGTCGTCGTATCCTTTCCACAGGATAATTCCTGCATTCTTGCAAAACTTCCGGTCGGCTTCTCTGTACTTTTTGCATATTCCATACCATCGATCTGGTAGATTCCGATCTTTTCCATATTCGGAATATGAAGTTTCCCGCTGTCATAGCAACTCTTCCATGTATTACTTCCGATATCACCAAATTTATCCGCATCCGGTGCTTCACCGATGCCTGCACTGTCCAATACGATCCAGAAAATACGTTTCATAGAATCAGTCCTTTCGGTCTTTTTCTTTTATTATAAGTCTATATAAGAAGACTGTGCAAGATACATGAATCCATAATTTGTTATTCTCACTAATAAAATCGCGCCTTTAAATTATCCATTAGTAAGTAAATATATATTGTATTTTTCGTTGTTAATTGTTATAATCATATCACGGGTGCTACCAAAACGGTAGGCGGTTAGTCCTTCTGCAGAGGGACTGTGCCCCTCTGATTACATAGAAACCTGAAAAGGAATTCACTGGAAAGGAGGGCTAAGCCAATGAGTATTATGGATTTTTTAGCTATCATCAGTTTCGGCTTATCATGCTTCAGCATCGGATACACTATTGGTAAGGATAATCATAAGACACAAAAATAGCCGCCCACAGTCTGGTAAACTAAGCGACTATTTTTACTAAATTATTATCGGGCTAACCGTCTATCGGTAGCACTCTTTTTCTATAACTATACTAACATCATCTTATGAATATGTCAAAAGATTTTTCAACAATAAATCTACTCCACTACTGATTTTCTTACATTCACCTTCGTACGCTCTTCCCGGTCGAAGAATTTCTTAGTTTCGCTGATAACCACTTTTCGAAGTCCAAGTAATGCGATCAGATTCGGAATGATCATCAGCGCATTGGTAATATCCGCCATCAGCCAGATTGGTTCCAGTGTCAGGAACGGCGCTGTTGCAATTGCCAGAATATAAACGATCTTAAAAATCTTGATACTTCCTGTCTTTCCGGTGAGATACAGCACACATCTTTCTCCATAATAGTTCCATCCGAGGATCGTAGTAAATGAGAAAAAGATAATTCCTACTGCTACCAGATACATACCAATATTAAACGGAAGTCCGGCATTATATGCCTTTGTAACCAGAACACTTCCGCTTAAATCAGTTTTATCAAGCAGGCCGCTTGAGATTACAACCAGTCCTGTCATAGAACATGTCAGAATTGTGGTGAAAAATACACTTGTCATTGAAATCAACCCCTGCTTTACACAGGAATCTGTCTTTGCTGCTGCCGCCACAATTGGTGAACTTCCAAGCCCAGCCTCATTCGTGTATACACCTCTTGCCACACCGGTTCTCATAGCTGTCATGAAAGAGACCACAGCCGTTCCTGCTGCTCCGCCAAGTGCAGATTCCTTAGAAAATGCACAGGAAAATATCTCTGCAAATGCTCCCGGAATTGCGGAATGGTTCACGATCAGAATCACCATTGAACCACCAATGAAAGAAATTGCCATAAATGGAACAACAAACTGTGCAACTTTCGAGATTGCCTGAATTCCGCCAAGTGTTACAACTGCTGTTAATACAGTAACAATAATTCCAATAACAATGACCGGAATATGGAATGAATCATGCACCGACTCTGTAATCGCATTTACCTGTGGAAAGGTACCACATCCAAGAAGTGCTGTTACAACTCCGAAAAATGCAAAGATTTTTGCCAGCCATTTGAATTTATCTCCCATTCCATTCTCGATATAATACATCGGTCCTCCGGCGATTTCACCTTTTTCATCTTTTACACGGAATTTTACAGCCAGAAGTGCCTCAGCATATTTTGTTGTCATTCCAAGAAGCGCAGATACCCACATCCAGAACATCGCTCCAGGTCCACCGATACGAAGAGCTGTTGCCACACCTACGATACTTCCGGTTCCGATATCGGCAGCCAGTGTTGTGCAAAGTGTTGCAAACGGAGATACATCGCCTGCCCCTTCTTCTTTTTCAAAAATACTTTTCAGTGCCCTTGGAAATTTACATATCTGTATTCCTCGTAATTTATATGTAAAATACAGACCAGTTCCCATCAGAAGCACCAATGTCGGCGGTCCCCAGACAAATGTCTGAATTGTTTCCAGTAACTTCATAAATGTTTCCATTTTTTTCCTCCCAGTTGTTAAATTCCTGTCAATAAATAGTCATTTTTTTGGCAACGGATGAATGCATCCGTTGCCGTTATGAAAAGTTTATCAGTTACATTTTTAGCTGTTATATTTTTCTTTATCCAGCTCTTTTTCTTTCGCATTTACGATTACGTTTACTGTGGCATCACCGATAACGTTCAGTGGCAGGAGTGCCATCTCTACCGGACGGTTGATTGCAACAACCAATGCGTAAGCGATCATACATGCATCAGATGTCCATCCAAGTCCTGAAAGGATCGTTACGATCAGTGTGGTACCTGCGATTGGAATAGCAGGACATCCCATAGCTGCACAGATTGATAAGAATGCGATCGTTGCGAGGTTGGCAGGTGTTACATCAATTCCTGCACTTGTTGCAATAAATGTTGCTGCGAACATATGCATAACGGTTGTTCCGTTCATATTGATCGTCATACCTGTCGGTAATACAAAGCTTGTAATCTCTTCGCTGCATCCAAGTTCATCAATACATGTCCTTGTATTGAGCGGCAGACATGCTGCTGATGAGTTTGTTGAAAATCCGAACACACCGACCTTCGCAATTTTCTTGATAAACTGAATTGGATTCATCTTTGTTGTTACCCAGATACCGATAGGATAAATTGTAACAACCAATACGAATAAGGTTACCATTGCAGCTACGATATAAGCAGCAGCCGGTGCAAGGTACTCTGTTCCGTAAATTGCAAATGTTCTTGAGATCAGGCAGAAAATTGCAATCGGACCAACTTTGTTGATTAAGAATGTAAGGTATAACTGAATGATTTCGTTGACACTTTCCAGCACTTTCTTCAGTGGGTCAGCTTTTTCTCCCAGTGCATTCATGCAAAGTCCAATGATAATTGCTACTACTACAACTGCCAGAATACTGTTGTTGCTGCTAAATGCGGCAGCAATATTAGACGGTACTGCATTTACGATTGTTGCCAGTGGGTTAAATGCATCCAGTGTTGCTGCATCTGTAACTGCCTCACTTGGAAGTGTTACGTTGAAAAATCCTGCTGATTTTACCGCATATGCAACGATACCTGCTAAAAATGCACCACATACATAGAACAGAAAGAATCCGATCAGTGTACGTCCTGCAATTCTTCCAAGCTTTGTGGAACTTGAAATACTGCACATCGCAAGGCTGAGGGATACTAATACAAGTGGTACGATCGCAAGCTGTAATCCTCTCATAAATAACTGGCCTATAATGTAGAAAAGACCAATTGCATTAACACCATCTTCTGCTGTAATGTCCTGGAACAGGATCTTGTTGAGTATCGTCCATGCACCCTCATTACCAGAAGAGATCAACTGCTCTCTTAATAAAAGAAAAGCAATTCCCACCAACAGGCCGCCGACAAGAGCGATCATCATTTTCTTTACAACCGACATTGGCTGTTTTTTCGTTGTGTTACTCATTGTTGTTCTACTCCTTTTCCTTTTTGTTTGTTTTCATTAGAATTTACTAATTTTTTCTATAAATCGCGCGTTTATTTATGAACTACATACAATGTAACATAGATGCGGTCGTAAGTAAAATTAATTATTTGTCTATAAAATATCAATATCTTTTATATTATCTATATTATCAAATATTAATATCGTTAATATTATACAGCAACATTATTCATTTCTCTTTTCACAATAACATTGATATAATAAAGACAACCAATAGATTCAAGCCAATAAGGAGGAAAAATTATGGCTACTAAATACGGGGAATTATTTTCAGATGAATATCAGAAAAGCTTAAAAGAACAGTTTTGTTATGCCGATACAGATCCGGATTATGGAGACCGGCTCTTCTTTGAGAACTCCGGCGGATCTCTCAGACTCAGAGCTGCTGTAGAAGCCAAAGCCGGACTGGAAGAATATCCAGACTGTCCGGAACGTGTACGTGGAAAAGGATATGATCTTTCTTATTATGTGAGTGAAGGAACAAAAGAAATCCTTGAAGTTGTGTTTGGTGCAAAGAGTGGTGCTCTTATCACTGAACTTTCTGCTTCCCAGACAATGTTCCATGCTGTCGGAACAATCATGGAAAATGTTAAATGGGGAAAAAATGCAGTTACATCTGCACTGGAACATCCGTCTGCTCATGATGCGGTAGAATACTACTGTAAGCAGACAGGAAGAGAATTCCGTGAAGTTCCTGCAAATCAGACAACCGGTGGTCTTGATCCTGATACGATTATGCAGTACGTAGACAAAGACACCGTTTTATTAAGCATCATGGCTGCTTCCAACATTTCCGGAAATATCATGGATATCAAGGAAATTGCAAGACGTGCCAAAGAGATCAATCCTGACATCTACATTGTAAGTGACGCAGTACAGCATGCACCACATGCCGTTATAGATGTTGAAGACTGGGGTGTAGATGTATCCAACTTCGCACCTTACAAATTCTTTGGTGTACGTGGATGTGGATACTGTTATGTATCTGACCGTGTTGCGAGCATGACGCACAGAAAACTCACATGTAAAGCTCCTGATGTATGGGCTCTCGGAACTCCTACACCTGGTAACTTCGCATCTATGATGGCAGTCATCGATTATGTATGCGATATTGCAAAACATTTCCTTGGAGACAAAGCTGAAGGAATGAGCAAACGTGAGCTCTATGTAGAAGGTATGAACAGAATCCATCTGCAGGAAAGAGGACTTCTCTACCGTATGCTGGAAGGAACAGAAGATGTTCCTGGTCTTCGTCATATTCCTGATGTTGAAGTATATGTAGACATGGAAGACCTTACATACAAAGATCTGATCATTGCTATGGGTATCAAGGGTATTGAATATGCAGACTGTACTCAGAAATATATGGAACACGGCGTGACGATCTTCGAACGTGTGAAGAGCAGCCCTTATTCAAAACGTATCGTAGAAACACTCGGACTTGACGGAGCACTCCGTGTATCTCCTCTTCACTGCCATGGCAGAGATGACGTAGACAAGTTCTTAAAGATCACAAAGGACATTGCAGAAGGGAAATAACCCCCATTCCTCATCTTTTGAATAGCGAGAAGCTGTTATCTGGCAGCTTCTCTTTTTTGTATATAAATATCTGGGAAGTGTACCAAAGAAAGCCTTTCACAGAGTTTTGATAACTCTGTGAAAGGCTTTCCTTTATCATATCTATTCTATTTGTTTACCTGGTTTACTGTATTTCCCTCAAGGAAGGCTTTAATATTATCTACTGTGATATCCATGATTCTCTGTCTTGATGCCTGAGCTGCCCATGAAATATGTGGAGTGATGATACAGTTCTTAGCTGTTAACAGTGGATTATCGCCTTTGATCGGCTCTGTAGACACAACATCAAGTCCTGCTGCGTATACCTTACCGCTGTTCAGTGCATCTGCCAGATCCTGCTCTACAACAAGCTGTCCACGGCTGTTATTGATGAGGATTACACCGTCTTTCATCTTGGCGATGTTCTCTTTGTTGATTATTCCTTCTGTAGCCGGGAATAACGGGCAGTGAAGGAAGATCACATCAGAACGGGCAAATAACTCATCTAATGACACATATTCAGCCAGTTTCTTTCCTGCTTCGCTTTCATGTGCATCATATGCAATTACTTCCATGTCTAATGCATTCAGAAGTTTTGCTGTAGCCTGTCCGATTCTTCCAAGTCCGATGATTCCGGCTGTCTTTCCATAGAGCTCGATCATTGGGTAATCCCAGAAGCACCAGTCAGGATTGTTCTCCCATTTTCCTTCTTTTACACATTCGTCGTGATGTCCGTAATGTGAACAGATTTCAAGGAGAAGTCCGAGTGCATACTGTCCTACGATCTGTGTTCCGTATGTAGGTACATTTACCACCGGAATGCCTTTTTCTTTTGCGTATGCATAATCAACAACATTGTATCCTGTTGCAAGAACAGCAATCAGTTTGATATTTTCACATTTATCCATTGTTTCTTTGGAAATAGGAGTTTTGTTGATCACTACAATCTCTGCATCTCCGATACGCTCTGCGATTAATGGCGACTCTTCATAAGAAGTTCTGTCATAGACTTCTACTTCTCCTAATTCTTTTAATGCGTCCCAGCTTAAATCTCCAGGATTCTCTGTGTAACCGTCTAATACTACAATTTTCATAACATTTCTCACCTTTCTCTTTTATTAGCATTTTGTTTTATTTCATTTCCATGTGCAATCCTGCATGATCATCACTTGAATGACCACTTACGCATTCAGCTTTTCATCCAGTGCCTTCATCGACTCCAGCTCTCTGATATAAAGATCCTGGGCCAGATCCAGACTTACATTGACAAAACGTACTTTCTGTCCCGGCTGTGCCTGTGCAATCTTTGCAAGATCCACGGAAATTACTGTTCCTATCTTGGCATATCCTCCGGTGCTCTGTCTGTCCGATAACATAATGATCGGCTTTCCATTTGTTGGCACCTGGATGGATCCGACGGAAATACCATCTGTATTGATATTACCATCCCCGACATGTTCAATCGGCTCCCGCTCGATACGACAGCCCATACGGTCAAATTCATTGGTGATCACACCACTGTTCCAAAAGAAGCTCTTTACCCCTGCTTCTGTAAATTCATCGTCCTGTGGTCCCAGTACCACACGAAGAACAATCTCTTTCTTTGGATATACATTTGCCGGTACTTTTCTTACTTCCATATTCGGAAGTATCGTCTTCGCTGAGACAAATCCAATCTCATCACCTTTTTCAAGTTTTCGTCCCTTTACTCCTCCAAGATGATTACGAAGCAGTGTTGATTTACTTCCCATCACGATCGGAATATCCAGGCCTCCTGCAAATGCAATATATCCACGGCATCCATTTCTTGCTCCTGCAAAAGAAAGCGTCTGCCCTTCTTTCACCAGAACTGCCCGATACATCGGGAATTTATTGCCGTCAAGCATCGGAGTCAGATCTCCGCCCGTCACTGCAACGATATTATCACTGGTAAACTTTAATGTCGGACCGATAAATGTCATCTCCAGTGCGCCTTCTCCCATATCGTTTCCTACCAGTATATTGGCGATATGAAACGAATGATTATCCATGGCTCCTGAGGTAGATACTCCGAATGCCTGATATCCGAATCTTCCTTCATCCTGTACAGTCGTCAGGATTCCACCATTTTCAACTATTATTCCCATATCATGACCTCCGATTCTATGCGTTACCTTCCGGTGTATATGTCTTCACCTTATATGTACCTTTTTCCACATCTCTGCGGATCTTGTCGTATTCCGACTTCGTTACCGGCACATGTTTTACCCAGTCACCGGCATGTACCAGGAATGGATCTTCGTTATCAAAGTTACAGATATCCAGCGGCGTGCTTCCGATAATATTCCATCCGCATGGCTGTTCAAATGGAATAAAATCTGACAGATTCTGCTGTACAACAATGGATCTTGCCGGGATCTTTACTCTCGGTGATTCTCTTCTCTTGAATCCGAACGGCTCATCAAATCTTGCCATATACGGGTGTCCCGGTGCAAATCCCAGCATATATACATAGTATTCATGTTCGGAATGCTTTCTTATGATCTCTTCTACGGTTGTATGCTCCAGCTCTGCACAATATTCCAGGTCCGGACCTGTCTCGCCGCCATAGTATACCGGCACTTCTTTTACTACTTTCTTCTTATTACTATTGTCGACTGCATGCATATTACCAAGTCTTTTCTCCAGTTCTTTCACCAGTTTCCCATACCGGATCACTTCCGGACGGTAGTGAATGATGAGTGCACAGTATGTAGGAACTGTCTCGATCATGCCTTCGATCGGATCTTCTTTCAAATTCTCATCCAGCATACGTACTTTTGCATTCGTCTCAAGGCAGATTGTTTTCCCAAACTCTACGGAAACCGCCCGGTCTCCCGCTGTAAGAAATCTTACCTCCATTTTCATACCTCCATTTTGTATGGAGAAAGGTCTGTCCCATGTTCTGACAGACCTTTCTGCATATCATTTCTTATCGTTCGTCACTTTAGATTCATTATAACATATACTAATATTTCTAATATACAGTTATCTGCTAGTCTACAAATTCGAATCCAACTTTTTCCAGGGAATCCTGTACCCATGGGCGAGGCCATTCACCACGATTTATAATTCCGTCCAGCTGATTTTCTTCCCCTTCATGATAAGCTTTTGCAATTTTAGCAAGCTCTTCCGCATTCTTTGGATCTATTGCGATCAGTCCATCGGAATCACCAACAAGGATATCTCCCGGATTGATAATAATTCCTCCAAAGGAAACTGGGAAATTCATCTCTCCAGGACCGTTCTTATACGGTCCGTTTGGTGTAATCCCCTTTGCATACACAGGAAAGTCCATCTGGCTGAGTGTATAGCTGTCACGCACACATCCGTCAATGATGATACCTGCAAGTCCGCGCTTCTTTGCGTAATTGCTCATAATCTCACCACATAGTGCACGGCTCATACTTCCTTTGTTTGCAAGTACAATAACGTCTCCAGGCTGTGCCATATCAAGTGCTGCATGGAACAGAAGGTTATCTCCTGCCGGTGCGTTTACTGTGAATGCCGTTCCAAGAAGACGTGCCTTAGGATTTAACGGGAAAATACTTGCATCTACCGCTGCGATTCTTCCGCAATTATCGTCAATATTAGCAACCGGAATTCCACGGAATGCCTCAACCAACTCCTTTGCCGGTCTTTCAAAATTCCTTCTGATTCTACATCCTGCTGACATATAAAAACCTCTTTTCTTTTATTCTGATTTCATCATAGCACACAAGTTACTGATTGAAAAACGAATAATTTCTCTGTATAATATAAACAACTTTTATATTCAGAATAACTGCAAACTATGAAATATAAATAACAAATGAACGAGGAGGAATAGCATGAATCTCGCTGAAATTGAAACATTTTTAACGATTGTCAACACCAAAAGTATTACAAAAACCGCAGATCTCTTATTTCTTTCCCAGCCTACGGTAAGCCACCGGTTAACTTCTTTGGAAAACGAGCTCGGATTTTCTCTGGTCATCCGCAACAAAGGTCACAAGCAGGTCGAGCTCACCCCAAAGGGAATGGATTTTATCATCCTCGCCGAACGCTGGATGTCTCTTTGGAAAGAAACACTTGAACTACAGCATAATCAGGAACAGTTGCTGCTGAATATCGGCTGCACCGATAGTCTGAACATTGCCGTATTTATCCCGCTGTATGACAAGATCCTTATAGATTATCCACATCTGGATCTGAGCATTCAGTCACATCATTCTTCCGAATTATACGGTATGCTCAGTGAACATAATATAGATATTGGCTTTGTATATCACCAGCTTCATTACAAAAACATTATTTCAGAAAAATTATTTGAAGAAAAACTTTATCTGGTACAGTCCGAACATCCGACTGTTGAGAAACCGATCGTACATACAGATGAACTGGATCCAACAAAAGAATTGTTCTTAAGTTGGGATGACAATTTTCAAATCTGGCACGACCGCTGGCTTTCTTCTGTATCCAGACCACATATTTCTGCGGATACGATCACATTGCTCGACCGTCTCTGGAAAAATGCAGATACCTGGATGATTGCACCGGAATCTGTCATCCATGAACTTTCCCGGTACCGCAAAATATATGTGAGTGAGCTGAAGAATCCGGCTCCAAACCGCATCTGCTATAAGATCAAACACAAATATCCAAAAACTACCAGCAAACGCGCTGTTGAGCTTTTTGAAGAGATTCTGGAACAGCTTCTTCATCTTGAACGCAAGGAGATCCCGATTGGTGAAATATGGGGCGGACAGTAACTGTATCCATATTTTCCTGTTTCATCGAAAAAGCAGTATCTGACGGACAGATACTGCTTCTTCCTTTTGGATACGTTATACAATATTAATTGGTAGTGTCAAATTAATTTTTCTATTTTTATCTGGCTTTCAGTTCCGCAACTGCTTCTCTGATTCTCTTAGCTGCTTCCTGAAGGTCTTCATAACTGCATGCATAAGAAATTCTCAGATATCCTTCCCCTTCAGATCCAAATGCCGATCCCGGAACCAGTGCTACTTTGGCATGTTCAAGTAGATATTCTGCAACTTCCATTGATGTCATTCCCAGACTCTTTACATTTACAAAAATGTAGAATGCTCCCTGTGGGTTATTGCAGCTGATACCATCAATATCATTCAATGCTTTTACCATGAAGTCTTTTCTTCTCTGATACTCCTGCCTCATTGCTTCTACATCATCTGCACATTCATTCAGTGCGACAATTGCTGCATCCTGTACAAATGAAGAAGCACATGTAATCGTATACTGATGTACTCTGACACATGCAGAGATAATACCTTCCGGAGCACACATATATCCCAGGCGCCATCCGGTCATAGAATATGCTTTTGAAAATCCTCCAAGTGTGATTGTTCTCTCTTTCATCCCCGGGATGGAAGCAATGCTGACATGCTCTGCACCATCGTACACCAGCTGACTGTAAATCTCATCCGATACGACCAGAAGATCATTACGGATTGCGATCTCACTTAATTTTTTCAGTGTCTTTCTTGAGAAGATACCGCCGGTCGGGTTACTTGGATTAACAACTACGATCATCTTGGTTTTCTCAGTAATTTTAGATTCCAGTTCTTCAAAATCTATCTGATAATCATTTTCTTCTTTCAGGCTGTAAGTAACCGGAGTTGCTCCCAGTGAGGACGGTACATGAATGTAGTTCAGCCATACCGGATTCGGAACCAGCACTTCATCGCCTTCTTCCAGAAATGCTGCCATAGACGCATAAGTCGCCTCACCGACACCAACTGTTACAAGAACTTCCGATGTTTCATAATTCACATTGTGATGTTCGTTTTCCCATTTTGCGATTTCTTTCCGGAGTGCAGGAGTTCCATAATTTGATGTATAAAATACATGTCCCGCATTCAGGCTCTCATACGCTGCATCCTTGATCTTTTTCGGTGTATCAAAGTCCGGACGTCCAATCTCCAGATGAATGACTTTCTCTCCTGCCTGCTGCATCTTTGTTGCCTTTTCCATAACTGCCCTGATTCCGGAGAATGGAAGGTATTCCATTCTTTTTGCTGTCTTGTATTCCATGCCTGTTCCTCCTGCTGAAAATGATTATCTGTTTGTCCCTATACTATATTTTATAAGTGTCTGATCTCGATGCCTTCTTCCGTGAATTTCTCACGTATCTTCTGAACGAATGCCAGCGCTTTCGGTCCGTCACCGTGAACACAAAGAGTATCTCCTTTGATATCCAGTTCTTTTCCAGTGATAGAAGTAACCTTTCCTTCTTTGATCATCTTCACACATCTCTGGATTGCAATGTCTTCATCTGTGATCATAGACCCTTCCATCTTTCTCGGAACGAGTGAAAGGTCATCCATATATGCTCTGTCTGCGAAGATCTCTGAAGCTGTACGAAGTCCCTTGCTCTCGGCGATATCTCCAAGAACTGCTCCCGCACAGTAGTAAACAATCAGGTCTTTGTCATATTCGCAGATTGCTTCTACGATTGCGCTTGCGATATCTTCATCATACTGGCATGCATTTCCCATTGCCCCGTGAGGTGCCACATGCTGTAATTTCATTCCACAACTCTTCGTAAATGCTGCAAGCGCTCCGATCTGATATTTTACATAATTTTTAATCTCATCATGAGACAGAACCATCTTTCTGCGTCCGAATCCCATCATATCTGGATATCCCGGATGTGCACCTACCATAACACCTCTCTCTTTAGCCATGCGGACAACCTTGTCCATAACCATCGGATCTCCTGCATGCCATCCGCAGGCAACATTGGCAGTGGTCACATATTTGATGATTTCTTCGTCTCCTCCGATCTTATATGCTCCAAAGCTTTCTCCCATATCACTGTTCAAATCAATACTATACATGAGTCTTTCTCCTTTCGTTTATTTCCGTTTCTTTTTTCCTTGTTGCTTCAAGTATAACACCGCAAGAATAAATAATAAAATAAATAATTTCACTTTAATATATTAACTTTTTTTATTATCAAATATATTTTTTCATGTTTTAATATGAACGGATTCTCTGCTATAATCTCAGATATGAACTTTTTTGAATATGATCTTTTAGGCGAATCATACAAGCAGGAGGGATACCAATGATCACACAGATTGGAAAACAGCTCGCTACACAGATTGTAGATACCGTCCATGACGTTTGTGGACACGATATTAATTTCATCAATAAGAATGGTATTATCTACGCCAGTACCAATACTTCCCGCATCGGCTCTTTTCATGAAATCGGTAAAAAAGCTGCCGATACGAAAACTGTCATTGAAGTACAGGATAATGACCACTACGAAGGAACCAGCAGCGGAGTTAATATTCCTGTTACACACAACGGATATCTCATTGCTGTTATCGGAATAAGCGGTTCACCGGATGAGGTCCGCAAATTTGCTTATCTGGCAGAAAAAATCACCCGGCTTCTTATCCGCGAACAGGAATTAAATGCCGCTTCCCGCACTTTATCAGAAAAGCGCACTTATCTGGTTTCTTATCTGCTGTCCGGAACCGGAACTTCCAACGGAACCTGCGAATTTGAATCTTTCCCAGATAAAATAGCAGATTTGAACTATATCCATGATCTTCTTGATGAATTTGAGATCAATATCGAGAAGAAAAAACGTGTACTGATCATCCGCATGTTATCAGACCATTCTACGATCACGATCTCGTCTGCAGAAGAAAAAATTTTACGGATGTTCACAGAACATTCCATACACTTATATAAGTTTCAGTATCCACATGAATATGCTGCAATCATCGACAGCTCCTTCCCTCTGGAAGAATTGGAATCATTCTGTCTGTCTCTGTCTGATTCCATCCAGATGGGTATCGGACGCCCAGCGGAACTTTTTAAGCTTTCCACCTCCTACGATACTGCCCGGATCGCATTAAATTCACTTACGGATTCTGCTGATCATTATGCACTCTTCGATGATCTGACACTTGAAATCCTCCTTGGATCCTTAAACGAAGTCACCACGGCTGAATTTATTGCAAAGACGCTTTCCTGTCTGGATGAAACAGACTGTTCTCTTTTACGCAGTTATTTTGACCATGAGCAATCGCTTTCCAGAACAAGTGAATATCTCTATCTTCATAAGAATACCTTGCAATACAAGTTAGACCGTATTCATAAGATCTGCGGTCTGAACCCGCGTAGTTTCAGAGACGGAGTTATTCTTTATCTTGCTCTTCGTCTGAAAGAAATGTAGATAGAACTGTAGCTTTTTACGCAATATATGTCACTTGAAACATATATTGCGTTTATTTTTCTCTTTTTTCATTCTTCGTACTATATATTTTTCTTTTTCTCCTATGTTATACTGCATATTAAGAAATCAATCTGAATTTTTATTTCTATGTACCTAAAAAATGTATTTCAGGAGGTTTATTCACATGAAAGTTGTAATAGCAATCGATTCATTAAAAGGAAGCTTAAGTTCCATGGAAGCCGGAATGGCAATCAAAGACGGAATCCTTGCAGCAAAACCAGACGCGGAAGTTATCGTAAAACCACTCGCAGACGGAGGAGAAGGGACAACCGACGCACTGATCGAAGGAATGAACGGGGAACGCATTGATCTTACCGTTACAGGTCCGATGCACACACCGGTAGACGCTTATTACGGATATCTGAAAGATACCAACACTGCTGTTATGGAGATGGCATCTGCTGCAGGCATTACTCTGGTTCCCGACTCAGAAAAGAACCCGCTTCTCGCAACCAGCTACGGTGTTGGTGAAATGATAAACGATGCTATCCAAAAAGGCTGTCGTAACTTTATCATCGGTATCGGTGGAAGCGTCACTAACGACGGAGGTATCGGAATGTTAAAAGCTCTCGGCGTACGTTTTCTGGATGAAAATGGCAAAGATGCCGGAGAAGGCGGACAGGCCCTGGCTAAAGTTGCCCGTATCGATGTATCCGGTATGAATCCGCTTTTAAAAGAATGCCACATTCAGGTCGCATGCGATGTGAATAATCCACTCTGTGGTGAAAATGGTTCCACATACGTTTATGGACCGCAAAAAGGTGTGACCGAAGATATGAAAAAAACATTGGATGAAGCGATGGCACATTTTGCCAGAGTTACTTCTGAAACTCTTGAAAATGATTATATGAATACACCAGGTGCCGGTGCTGCCGGTGGACTTGGCTATGCATTCCTTGCATATACCGGCGCAGCACTGACACCTGGTATTGAACTGATCTTAGATGCTGTCGGACTGGAAGAAGAGCTTTCCGGCGCAGATGTGGTCGTTACCGGTGAAGGCCGCCTTGATTTTCAGACCGCAATGGGAAAAGCTCCTGTCGGAGTTGCCAGACTTGCAAAAAAATATAATGCAAAGGTTATCGCATTTGCAGGAAGCGTCACAAAAGAAGCGACTGCCTGCAACAAAGAAGGGATCGATGCATTTTTTCCTATCTTACGCGGTGTCTGCACACTTGCGGAAGCTATGGATCCTGTCGCTGCGCGCAATAATATGACCGCAACTGTAGAACAGGTTTTCCGTTTACTTTAATGTGTATCAGTAATGATTAATTTCCCCTTAATCACCGGCTCTATCGTCTGTTCCATCAGGCGATGGAGCAGATCAATACCTCCGTTCTCCCTGATACGGGAATAGATCGGATGCTTAGTAACTTCTGTCGTGATGGATTCCATTCCTTCCATGATCAAAGCCTTACCGGGTGATTCGTACCATTTTATTTCTATATGTTCCGGCGGTATTAAGTCCCGGTTATTCCCTGTATTCCTGGCAAATGTCACGTATAACTTCCGTCTCATCGCTTCTTCCAGATACGCAATTTCCACTTTCAAAACCTGGTTATCATCTGCATCTGAGGAAAGTTCTCCCTTCACTGCAACCAGATATGTCTCTCCATGAACAGTCAGTTTATTTTCGATATATTTTGACCATCCCATTTCAAGTTCTATTAATTCTTCACCTTCCTGAAAGCATAGTATCATCCCTTTGCGGAAACCGATTTTCGATATCCCATCTGTCATATTATTGTGCATCACCTGCATAACCAGCGGAAACAGACCGACACTTGACTGGTCCAATTCATAGTGTACACCATCCAGCAGATCCTCCAGTAAATGGATCTGTTGTTTCCGTGCTTTTTGTGTTTCTATATACTTCCCGCGTGCCCTATATTTTTCTGAGTTCTTCTTCCATCCACCTTTACAGACCGTGAGTGGATGATTATAGCATTGCTGCTTCTTTAAACAGATTTCGGTCAGTTCCTGCAGCTTTGCATACGCAATTGGATTCTCCGGAAGTGTCTCTTTTGGCATCCAATCTACCGGGAAATATTTTCTTATAATATTCAGCATCACATTGTTCTGGAATAGTTCTTCATTTCCCGCATTCGTTACGATCACCATATCAACGTCCGGATAGATCAGCACATTCTGCCCAAGCATTCCGTTATATTCAAAACTTCCCGGACGTTCTTCCATCCAGAGCTGATATCCGTATCCGTAAGTACCTTCTATACTATCTACTTTTTTCGTAACAGACGCCTCTGCCCAGCTTTCCGGAATGATCTGTTTTCCATTCCATTTCCCCTTATTCAGATATAGCTGTCCAAGCTTCGCCATATCCTCTGTATGCATGAAAAGTCCCCAGCCGCCTTTCGTAATTCCTCTCGGACATTTCTCCCAAAGATAATCTGTAATCCCCAATGGCTCGAACAGTCTCGGCTTCAGATATTCATCCATCGGCATTCCGGTCCGTTCGGTTATGATTGCGGAAAGCACATAGGAATTCAGACTGTTGTACTGGAATTTTGTGCCTGGTTTTTCTGATACCGGTGCATTCAGATAACTTTCCAGCCAGTCATTTCCGGATACGATTCCTGATTCATTAAATGTTACGCCGCTTGTCATCGTCATCAGGTTCTCTACCGTGACCTCCGGCCGGAATATTTTCGCCCAGGTACTTCCTTTATCGTGAAAAATTTTATAAATGTTTTCTGAAAGATCCAGTTTTCCCTCATCTATCAGAAGTCCTGCTGCCATTCCGGTGATGCTCTTACACATGGAATGTGTGATATGCCAGATGCCTTTTCTGTAAGGTGCAAAATCCGTCTCACAGATGACATTTCCATGACGCAATACCATAAAGTGGTGCATATCGGTGTCTGGTGAGTATGCCAGTTCCTCCACCAGATTCCTCAAATGCTCCGAATGAATCCCCTGGCTTTCCGGAGTGTTTCTTGGGAAGGTCTGCCCCGGATTCTCATACACAATACTCTGTGGTTCCGGGCACCGTATTTTCTGAGGTACAAAGTCCACTTTACTGATTCCACCGGTCTTACCCAGAATCATATTCGTTACCATCTCTATTACCGCAAGCTGCTCTTTTGCCATAAGATCACCTCATTTTACCATTCTTGCTTTTGTTCATCTCTATACAAATCAGAACAGATCATAGTTTCTATATATGATGTAGTATAACAGAAAAACCCGGACATCTATACTTCGATATCCGGGTTTTTCCATATTTTTATATACCTTATCTTTTGTTTAGATTATTCCCTTCTGTAATACAATTTTCTGTATTACACAAGAATTATTCTGCGGTCTCTGCGGCTGCCTCATCTTCATCATCATCCGGTACATTGTTGTGTACATACTGTAATGTAACAACTGTCGTTTCAGGATCAGTCATGACATCTACATCTTTGTCACTTGAAAGTGTAAGATCTTTTACCTTGATAGAATCTCCGACTTTCATGTTACTTACATCAACTTCTACCTTGTCAACCAATGCTGACGGATATGCCTTGAACTGTACTTCTTCCAGTAACTGCTCCAGTACACCGCCTGCATCTTTCTCATGTCCGACCAGAACGATCTCTGCTACAGAATGTACTTTTTCATTGCTTACAAGTGCCTGGAAGTCTATCTCATCTACCTGACCTTTTAATGGATTGAACTCAACATCTTTGACCAGAACATTCATCTTCTCACCTTCGATGTCCAGCATGACCTGACTGCCTTTGTGACAGGTCTTCAGTAAACGGTCAACAATTGCTTTTTCTATCTTAACCGGAACAGATTCTTTCATCTCTCTTCCGAAGACATTACCAGTAACGTAACCTTCTCTTCTTAATTTCTTTGCTTTGACGTCCATGCTTCTTTTTTCAGCTTTTAAAGTATTCATTTATCTTTTCCTCCAAAAATCTGATGCTTAGCAGCCTTCGCTTTGTGGTTTCAACGCTACAAAGAGGTTTTGTTAAGTAGGTTTCCTTTGTTACAGTCGTATTATAACATCTAAAGCAGATGAAGATTCACCAAAAAGTTGATTATTTTGTCTGGATTTTTATGCACAATTCTACCACTTCATATGTTCAATTGCACTCTTTTCAATTTCAAGTCCGGCTTTATAATGATCCATAAATGCATCAAATCCATCAATCTCTTCTTTTGCAGGTTCAATCGTCTCTCCTGATAATTCTTTAAAGATTCTGTTATCCAGGAAATCTTCCAGCTTTTCTCCGTCTTTTTTATCTGCCAGATATGCGGCCAGAAGTGCAATTCCCCATGCACCACCTTCGCTTGCAGTATCCATAACCGTAACCGGTGCTCCTACTGCCGCTGCCAGATATCTCTGTCCGACACCTTTTGTCTTGAAGAAACCGCCATGTCCCATAATCTTTTCAACCTTTACTTTTTCATCATCCATCAAAATATCCAGTCCCATCTTAACCGCACCAAGTGATGTATACAGATTTACTTTCATAAAATTTGCAAGGTTGAATTTGCTCTCTGCTGTTCTAAGGAAAGCCAGGCGGCCTTCATTTAACATTGTGATATTTTCACCTGAATAGTATCCATATGCCAGAAGTCCTCCGCAATCCAGATCCCCTTCCAAAGATTTTGTATACAATTTTTGGAACAAATCACCTGAACTTGCTTCCATTCCCATCAGTTTTGCAAATTCGCCAAAGATTCCAATCCATGCATTTAAGTCAGATGTTCCGTTATTCGCATGAGACATTGCACATGGGAAACCTGTTGGTGTAGTAACCATATCGATCTCACGGTACACTTTGCTAAGCTGTTTTTCCAGAACGATCATTGCAAATGTACTGGTTCCTGCTGATACATTACCTGTTCTTGGAGCCACCGAATTTGTAGCTGTCATTCCGGTTCCTGCATCTCCTTCCGGTGGGCACATCATAATTCCGGATTCCAGATTACCGGTCTCATCTAAAAATGCTGCTCCTTCTTCTGTCAGATATCCTGCATTCTCACCTGCTGCAAGTACCTTCGGGAAAATGTCTTCCAGTTTCCAGCTATATCCATATGGCCTGATCAAATCATCAAATTTCTCTTTCATGCCGGCATCATAATCAATAGTATCCGAATCAATCGGGAACATACCGGCAGCATCACCGACACCAATAACTCTTTCCCCTGTCAGTTTCCAGTGAATATATCCACTCAGTGTTGATACATAATCCAGCTTCTCTACATGTTTTTCTCCGTCCAGAATTCTCTGATACAGATGTGCAACTGTCCAGCGGAGCGGAATATTAAAGTCAAATAACTCTGTCAGTTCATCTGCTGCCTGCTGTGTATTGGTATTTCTCCATGTCTGGAATGGAGCAATCTGTCTGCCTTCTTTGTCCAGTGCCATATATCCATGCATCATTGCACTGACTCCGATCGAACCAATCTTCTTGAGTGTAACTCCATATGTCTCTTCTACAATTTTTCTCAGAGAGTTATAGCAGTCACGCACTCCTGCATGAATTTCCGCAAGGCTGTATGTCCAGATATTATCTATAAAAGAGTTCTCCCAGTCATGTATTCCGACAGCAAGTACATTGCCCTGATAATCAATCAACACTCCTTTGATTCTTGTTGATCCAAGCTCGATTCCAAGTGCCGTTTTCCCTTCAATAATTAATTCTTTTGCACCCATAAATAAATTCCTTTCCGACCTAATCATCTGATTTTTTCGTTTATTATAAATATAAGGAAGCCTGCCAAAAGACAAACTTCCCTATGCATTTTCTATATATCCATACAGACATTCTATAGCTTAGAAGCAGGTAAATGCTCCATCAACCACAATATCAGATCCTGTTGTAAATGAGCTTGCGTCTCCTGCAAGATATACACAGATAGCTTCCAGTTCTTCCGGTTTACCCATTCTTCCCATTGGTGCCATCTCATTCCATTTCTCAATAAGTGGAATCAGTGTTGGAGAATTCAGTGTTAATTCCGTTCCGATGTATCCAGGACTGATACTGTTAACACGTACGCCACGTTTTGCCCATTCGATAGCAAGTGATTTTGTAAGCTGGATCACTCCTGCTTTTGATGCATTGTATGCACACTGTGGCTGTGGTACGTTTACAATATGTGCTGACATAGAAGCGGTGTTAATGATGGATCCGCCGCCATTCTCTAACATATATTTTCCTGCTGCGATATCTGTTAAGAAGATTCCGTTCAGGTTGATATTCATAACTTTTAACCACTGCTCATATGTCATCTCTTCAGCCGGAGCATTGATACAGATTCCTGCATTATTGTGGCAGAAGTCCAGTCCGCCAAATTCTTCAACAACCTGTTTTACCATTGCATCAACCTGCTCTTTGTCTGTACAGTCTGTCTGGATTGCGATAACCTTTCTTCCTGTCTTCTCAGCAAGTTCTTTCGCCGTCTTCTTTGCTTCTTCGATGTCAAGGTCTACAATTGCCACATCAGCTCCTGCCTCTGCAAATGCTGTAGCTGTACATTTACCGATTCCTCTTGCTGCACCGGTTACGAAACCTTTTTTTCCATCCAGTCTCATTTTTTCAATGATTCCCATTTTTGTTTCCTCTCTTTCTTTTTGATTCTTTTTATATAATTATATGTTTCAATTTTATAAAATCGTTTTATTTAATGTGTTTATATAATATATCTTTTTCGAGATAAATGCAAGACATAAAACCAAACAAGATTATACTTTCTTTTTTGTGCAGTTTTCATAGGAGAAATATCCTTTTCAATGAACCGAATAAATTGTATAATAAATTTATAAAATGATTTATAATAATTAGGAGATCGATCATGGAACAATTTTCATTAACTGATATTAAGAAAAAAAATCTGTCAGACGTATATCATTATATATATATGAATCCATCCTGCTCCAAACAGGATATCGCAACTGCATTATCAGTCAGTCTGCCTACCGTTTCACAACATCTGACAACACTTGAATCAGAACAGTTAATTGAAAAATGCGGCCGTTTGTCCTCTTCCGTTGGACGCCGGGCTAATGCATATCAGATTATTTCAGATGCAAAAATCGCAATAGGACTGGAAATTCTGCCACATACTACACACATTCTTTCTATCAACTTATATGGTAAGATGATTGCAAAAGAAACGCTCCCGGTCTCATTCGAAGCTTCTGATGCATATTTTTCCAAATTAAAAAAAGCAGTCAAAAACTTCTGCCAGATCAACCATCATAAAGCTGAAAGTATTCTTGGAATTGGCCTTGGTGTCCAGGGACTTATCTCTCCGGACGGTTCGGAATTAACTTATGGAAAAATCTTAGACTGCACCGGAATGTCTATAGACCTCTTCTCTGATGCCTTTCATGTTCCCTGCAAATTTGTACACGATGCCGAATGTGCATGTACCAGTGAATTATGGGAAAATCCGGATATTACCGATGCGACCTATATATCTCTCGGTTATCATCTTGGCGGTGCCATCATTGTCGACGGTCAGTTGCTTACCGGAGCAACCGGAAAAAGTGGTACTTTTGAACATATGACTCTTGTTCCGAATGGTCTGGACTGCTACTGCGGACGCAAAGGATGTGCCGAATGTTACTGTTCCGGTAATTCGCTACTTTCCGATTGTGATAATCTGGATGAATTTTTTTCCCGCAAAGCCACAGGCGATCCGTCCTGCCTTGCCAAATGGGATGAATATCTCCGGCATTTATCCATCCTCATCAATAACCTCCATATGGTATTGGAACACACGGTAATCCTTGGCGGACATGTAACACCATATTTCACGGAAGAAGATATGGAATATATCCGTTCCTGTGTAGCAGAACGTTCAACATTTGATGACGATACTTCTTATATCATTCCGGGAAAATGCCGCACAGACACCGTAGCCACAGGAGCCGCCCTGCCATTTATTAAAGACTTTATCGAAGGAATCTATCTTATATAATTTTATAGCATTATTTATTTAGGTGCTCCATATTTTCTGAATATTCTGTCTTTTTATTATTTTTTATATTTTTTTCAGATTACCTATTGACATTTTCTCTTTCGTGAGATATTATAATATCAACAAAAGAAAAGGAGGACGAACCACCAATCAGTTAAATCTTTATTTAAAATTTAAAGAAAGAGGTATAGTCCAATGCAGAGGACAATTTAAACTGAAAAGATTCTAATAAAGAATAAGGAGGATAAACCACCAGGAACGTAAATTTAACATCATTTAAAAATGATAAAAAACAAATCGAAGAAAGAAAGAGGTATAGTCCATTGGATGAGATATCATAAAAATCCATCGTATTTAAAATATTATTAAGTACGGTGGATTTTTCATGTTTCTTTTTTGTTTTTATTCTTACTCCTTGTATTCAAACTTACGGATCTCACAATTCCTGATACCGAATCTTGCAAATTCATCATTTGTCATATCACCAAAATAAGACTGTATCGCTCTTGAAATCCCGTTATGTGCAACCAGAAGATACGTCTTCTGATCTGATTCTTTTTTAATATCATCGAGCAGATCATAGATCCGGTGACAAAGCTTCAGCATCGATTCGCCGCCTTCATAAGAATTAATAAAATTAGCCTTGGCCTTCTGGAACTCTTCTCCATTTCTCGGCGTACCTTCGTATTTTCCAAAGTTCTGTTCTTTCAGGCGCATTTCTTCACGCATCGGGATCCCGGTTACCTCAGATACATGTCTGGCGGTCTCCTTTGCCCTGATCAATGGTGAATACAGTATCTCATCAATCTGAATTCCCTGCTCCAGAATTGCCTGTCCCAGTTCTTCTGCCTGCTGATGGCCCAGTTCTGTCAATTCAATATCCGTTGCTCCGCAGATCTTATTCTCTACATTCCAGACTGTCTGTCCGTGTCTTGCAAAATATAAATGTCCCATTTCTGTTTCCTTTCTGCTCTTACCGCCTATATAAGTTCTGCAAGAACCGGCAGTTTCTTTTTATAAATTCTTCCCGAAAATGCAATATGCGGCAACTCATAAAATGCCACATTCTCCGGGCAGACCGGGCGATACAATGGATCCGCCACAACGCCTTTTACATTCTTTAAACTCTGAAGTGCCTGCTCCAGTTCTTCTTCTCCACAAACTGCAATATCTCCATCCGCAAGTAATCCTTTCTTTTCCCTTAGCGGACAGATTACTCTTACAGATATCTGATATTCCGTCTCGATCACCGCTGCCAGAGATTCCATGATCACTGGTTCGCCGATTAATATGATCTGATTTTCTGAACTTTTTTCCAACTCGTTTCCTGTCAGGCCGATATGTCTTCCTTTTTCGAGATATGCTACCTGCTTTTTTTCTTCTATTGCATTCAACAGAGTTTTCATAAATCCCCGAATCGGTGTACCGGTCACATAAGGCGTCCCGAATCTTTCCTGCAATATTTCCGCCGCCCGGAGTCCCGTCGAAGAGACCACCAGATTCACCTCTGCCTCCGGTGCGCGAGCAAGGTTTTCCAGTGTATCTCCCATCGCCCAGGTCGACAACACCTTCCATCCCGCCTGTTCCACATTCTGTATCAATGCATCCACATGCTCCTGTGGTCCGAAATCGAGCGGTGTCACACCAAGAAGATTCACGCTCTTTGGCGTCACTTCTCTCTTTCCTTCGATACGTTTCGCAATCTCTGCAAGTGCTCTTCCAACACCATATACATAATCATGCATGCCGTTTGTAGGAACGGAAAATGCCGGAATCCCGAGATCTTGTTCCAGTATCTTGGCGATTGCTTCAAAATCTGTTCCATTCATATAGGGAATCGGGGAGCCCGCAAGTGCTATAAACTTCGGCTTTAATTCCTCTGCCGCAATCTCGATATCACGGATCAGTTTCTCATCATTTCCCATAACAGCATCGATCTCCGTAAGTCCCGAGATATAGATCATGCTGTCCTGGTCATACCAGCGAATCTCATCGTGTGTATTATATGTAGAATTACAGCCGGACGGATCATGCATCACTGTCATCCCGCCAAGTTCATAGAGTGCCGAGCAGACACCGGATACATCCGCTGTATAAATTGGTATGATCTTATAACTTCGTTTCATATGCAGCTTTCGCACCCCCAACCTTTCCGGATGATCAGATCTTCCGGATCTTTTTCTTCCTGCCAGGCTTCTATCATCAATCCTGCCACTTTCCGGATTCCGTCAAATCCATACAGTCCGGCACCTTCCACCAGATTGACAAAATGCTTCGTTCCGGTAAACCACGCTGCTTTCTGTCCGATTGCCAGTACATTTTCTTCTTTCCTCGGACGCATCCGCATCTCTGGGTGGATCGTCGGCTCATATGAAAGACCAGGATATTGTTGTTTCAGCCACTCAAATGTTGCTTTTTCTTCCGGATTTACCGCATCCAGATAGATTCTTGTCACAGAAAAGCCATGTGTCAGTAACAGCTTTGCAAGCTCCAGCGGTCTTGGATGAAATGTGTGATCGATCATGATCTGTGCATCTCCGATTATTTGTCTTGTTTTTTTCAAAACTGCTTCACACAATGCAATCTCTCTTTCTATGGTCTCATCTATCTCAACATCTCTTACACTTTCCGTAACCGTCTGCTCCAGCATTCTCCATTGTCTGATGATTTCTTCATAATCAAAGCTTCCCGGAAGATATAACGCTTTCTTCCCAAGCCTCTCTGCCTGACTTTCCAGTCCATATTTTCCAGGCGGATAGCATGCTATTAATATTCTACTGTCTGCAAGGTTCTCATAAGCTTTCCATGAGTCACAGGTCGGAAGTTCTCTCACTTCTATATTCTCTGCCTTCAACAAACGTTTGATATCACTCGTCTCATCCAGCGCAAAATCACTGCCTAAAATTGTCACTGATCTTTCTGAATCAGACTTCCCTGCATTTCTTTCCGGAAGTGCGTCGTAGATCGACTTCCGAAGCTTCTGATCCGGCGTCAGTCCGTGCTTCTGCATGATCGGATCCATATAACAGCGGATGAAAAAGATCTCCGGAAATCTCGCTTCCAATTCTTCATATACCCGTTCCAGATCACATCCCAGGAAATGATGCAGGCATACTGTAAATAATAATACCGCCTTCGGATGATCGCCTCGTTTCTTTAATACATCTGTCACTCCCTCGATCGTCACATCTTCCAGATTACCATTCAGAAGGTCCTCCTCTTCTACGATCACAAAAGAGAACCTGTCTGCGGCATTCATCTCGGCTGCTGTCAGAACAACTCCCCGCATACAGTTATCCGCACAGACATAGATCTGGATCGCTTCCGGAAGAAGCATTCCCGTATGAACAATATTCCAGTTCCCATGCGCCGGGGAATTGAATTCCAGACCGCTTGATTCTCCGGCTTTCTTTAACATTTCCATCCCTCCCCGGATTCTTTTGACAACTCATAGATTACTTCCGCAAGCTTTCTATATTCTTCCGCCATCTCACTGCCTGGGAAACACTCCATAACCGTCTTTCCTTCTTCTTCCGCTTCTGCCACAAGTTCACTGTGAGATAATGTTCCTATCACCTGTGTCTTGAAATCATCTGCCAGCTCTTTTACCTTCTCTTCTTCTCTTGCCACATTTCTGCGATTTAAGATAATCCCTCCAAGAGACGCATATCCACGGGTCTTGAAATTCTCCACTGCCATCGCAATATTTGCCCCGGCATGGATTGCCATATTTTCTCCCGAAGTGATGATAAAGACTTTATCCGCATGTCCTTTCCTCATCGGCATAGAAAATCCACCGCATACAACATCCCCGAGTACATCATAAAGTACAACATCCGGCTGATATACTTCATATGCTCCCGTCTCTTTTAATTTTTCCAATGCCGTGATAATTCCTCTTCCTGCACATCCAAGTCCCGGTGTCGGACCACCTGCCTCTACACAGATCACACCCTGATATCCGGTCCGCACCATATCTTCCAATTTCAGATCCTGCTTTTTCTCCCGGAAAAGATCCAGTACCGTCGGTACTGCTTCCCCGTGTCTTAATGCGATCGTTGAATCGGCTTTCGGATCGCAGCCGATCTGCATCACTTTCAGGCCTTTTTCTGCCAGTGCCACGGCAACGTTCGATACCGTCGTTGATTTACCGATCCCGCCTTTTCCATATACTGCAATCTTAATCATATTATTCTTGCTCTCCTGCTCTCATAAATAATATCCGAATGTTCTATTCTCCTGCTTTCGTAATAATATTCGAATATGCCGTCTTCGTGGATACCCCGTTCAGGCGCCCGATCTTACCGGATAATGTACTGATCATATCCTGCGGTGCATCGATCGCAATGCTGATGATGTTAATCCCTTTCTCCCGGTACGGAATTCCCATTCTTCCGATAATAAATTGCCCTGCCTCGTGAAGCAGATGATTCAACGTCTCGATTGCTTCCGGATTCTCCACAATAATCGAAATAACTGCCACTCTTGTATCCATAGATTTCCTCACTTTTTCATGCTTTATGTCTGCTTTGTCTTCCATGCTTAACAGATACGCGGCAGTAATTCCCCTCCCGGCTGCGGAAGTAATGCCTGCGTTCCAATCTCCGTCAACATCACAACTTTTCCAGGCTGTTCTTCGGTCACTTCACCGATAATTGCCGCATTTTTAGAATACGGACATGCTTTCAATGCATCCACGATTGTCTGTGCCTGTTCTTTCGGTGCCATGATCACAAGTCGTCCTTCGCACGCAAGATAGAGCGGCTCCAGGCCAAGCATTCCACATACGCCGCGTACCTCCGGTGCAACCGGAATCTTCGAAGCATCCAGACGGATTCCTACCTGACTCTGTCCTGCAATCTCATACAGCACAGTTCCGACTCCACCTCTGGTTGCATCACGGATCACATGCAGTTCATGTGTTGCATCCATCACTGCTTTTACATTGCCCCAGAGAGGTGCACAGTCACTGGTCACATCTGCTTCAATTCCAAAATCTTCTCTCGCAAGAAGGATCGTGCATCCGTGTCTTCCGATATCTCCTGTCACAATGATCGCATCGCCCGGTTTTGCAAGATTTCCCGCAACTTCAACTCCATCCGTGATCTCACCGATACCTGTTGTCGTGATAAAGACTCCGTCCACCTGGCCCTTTCCGGCAACCTTGGTATCCCCCGATACGATCCGGACTCCGGCTTCTTTCGCCGTCTTTTCCATTGCCTCTGCGATCTCTTCCAGTTTTTCCATAGGAAATCCTTCTTCGATCACAAATGCGCAGGTCAGGTATAATGGTTTTGCTCCCATACAGGAAAGATCATTGACCGTACCGCAGATGGAAAGCTTTCCGATATTTCCTCCCGGATAGAATGCCGGTGATACGATAAATCCATCGGTAGACACTGCCATCTTTCCAATCGGCGGCGTCAGGACTGCCGCATCATCCGCAGTCAGATCCGGATTATCAAAATGTGCTTTGAAGATCATATCGATCAGTTCTGACGTCTGGCGTCCTCCTGCACCATGTGCCATCGTCACAGTTTTCCCCACTAATTTCGCTTTTCTTGCTTCGTTATCCACATACTCGTTCATTTTGTCCACTTCCTTGCTATTTTCCGTCTGTTTTTCTTATTCTCTTCCATACATATAATATGCTGAACAGGCTCCCTCACCGGATACCATACATGCACCTACCGGATGCTGCGGTGTACAGACCTTTCCAAATACTTTACAGTCGGATGGTTTACATTTTCCCTGTAATACATCCCCGCATCTGCAGGCCGGATTCGCCCTTCCTTCCATCTTCGGAACCTGATATTTCTTTCTGGCATCATACATGTCCCATTCATCACGTAACCTAAGTCCGGATCCCGGTATGATTCCGAGTCCTCTCCATTCACTGTCACATGCTTCCATCAGCGTATCCACCAGTCTCTGTGCTTCCTTACTGCCTTCTTCTGTCACTACACGCGGATAACAATTTACAAAGAAAGGTTTCCCTTTCTGAAAATGTGTCAGTGCAACTGCCAGTGCAGTCAGAAGTTCTTTTGCCGTAAAGCCTGCCACCACACCGCTTACACCTTCCTGCACCAGTTCTTCACAGAGCTTTGTTCCTGTGATCGCATTGACATGTCCCGGATATAAGAAAATGTCTGCGCTTCCTTT
The DNA here is from genome assembly GCF_025567265.1 of Dorea amylophila. Taxonomy (NCBI): domain Bacteria; kingdom Bacillati; phylum Bacillota; class Clostridia; order Lachnospirales; family Lachnospiraceae; genus Dorea; species Dorea amylophila. The sequence continues at coordinate 29,856 of NZ_JAOQJW010000004.1, forward strand.
TAATGCTTCGTATGCCTGCGGCATCGTTTTATTTGCGATCAGCATGGAATAGTTCGTGATTCCTTCTTCTTTTGCTTTTTTGACAGACAGACATCCCGCCGGAGTCGTCGTCTCGAATCCTACAGATAAGAATACAACCTCTTCTTCCGGATGTTCTTTTGCATATTTTTCCGCATCGGCAGGTGAATAGACGATATGGATCTTCCCGCCTTCGCTTCTTGCATCTGCCAGACTCTTCTTACTTCCCGGCACACGCACCAGATCTCCGAATGTACAGATTGTCACACTCTTTTCCAGAGCCAGATAAACTGCCTCATCGATATAACTTACCGGTGTGACACAGACCGGACACCCGGGACCAGAGATCAATTCTACCTGCTTTGGAAGAAGTTTGCGGATACCCAGACGGAAGATTTCATGTGTATGTGTCCCGCATACTTCCATGATCCGGACTGCAGGGCCGTCATATCCTTCTATAATCTCTCTTGCCGTTTTCTTTCCTTCACTCATTACAGAAGTTCCTCCATCAACTGATCTGTCTCACTGTCATCTTCATCGGTAATTTTTGCAATGGCGATTCCTGCATGCACCATTACATAATCTCCCGGTTCCAGATCTTCCAGTAATTCTGAAGAGACCGATCTTTTTGCACCCCCCGCGTCTACAACTGCCGTACCATCACTGATACGGACTACTTTTGCTGATAATCCTACACACATGTTATTTTCCCTCCTGAATATACTGCATGGCATATGCTGCCTGCCCCAGTGCGATCCCGCCGTCATTTGCCGGGATCAGGTGATGTCTGAGTACGGTAAAATGTTCTTTTTCCAGACCTTCTTCCACCATTCTCAACAACAGCCGATTTTGGAATACACCGCCGCTTAATGCCACACAATTACATTTTGTTTTCTTTCTGATCTTCCTGCAGCCACAGATTATAAGGTCTGCCAGCTTTTGATGAAAGATATAAGCTAATTTTTCTGCCTGAATGCCTTCTGTTTTCTTCTCTGTCAGATATTTTATAAGGCTTCCTGTCTGCATAATCAGCCTGTTTTCCGGCTCTTTCTTTTCTTCATCCGGATCGCTTTCACCATCTGCCGGCTCATCAATTTCCCACAGCTCTTCCTCATAAGCTTCTGCGGCAAATTCAAGTGCCATCGAAGCCTCCCCTTCGAATGTAGACTTCGTCCGGATTCCGAGGATTGCACTGACTGCATCGAACAGACGTCCCGCACTGGTCGATGTCACAGCATTCATTTTCCTGTCCGCCATGGCAAGGATCACTTTGCATTCCGGTTCACTGCACAGGTTAAGTTTCTTTACAATCTCCATTGTCTGCTCTTTATCCTGTGTCTGCTGATAGATCAGTGAAACTGCAATTCGCCATCCCTCTTTAGCAGAAATGTCGCCTCCGATCTGAAGAAATGGTTCGATACTTCCCATCCGTTCAAATCCGTGATAATCTGCAAGCAGAAGTTCGCCTCCCCAGATGGTTCCATCTGTACCATATCCGGTTCCGTCGAATGCAACGCCGATCACCTGCTCTTTCCGGTCATTTTCTGCCATACAGGATAAAATATGTGCATAATGATGCTGGATCTTTACGACGGGAAGTCCCAGTTCTTCTGCAACAACTGTCGAGTTGTATTTTGGATGCAGATCACATGCTGCAACTTCCGGTTCTACCTCCAGAAGTGTCTCGAATCTGTGGATCGTCTCTTGCAACGCTTTTACAGTACGGAGATCTTCCAGATCCCCTACATACGGGGACAGATAGAAACGTCCATCCACTCCGATACAGAATGTATTCTTAAGTTCTCCGCCTGCGGCCAGCACCTGTCCTTTCCACGGCATCGTCACCATCGTCGGAAGCGGCGCATAGCCTCTGGAGCGCCGGATCATATAAGGCTCTCCCTTATAAAAATCCATCACCGAATCGTCCGCCCGGATCCGGATCTTCCGGTCATGAGAAAGGATCAGATCACATAGTTGTGACAGTTCCTCCACCGCTTCTTTGTCATCCCTGCAGATCGGTGCACCGGATGCATTGCCACTCGTCATCACCAGATAATCCGGCATCTGGATCCCGTCGTCATATCGGAATAACAACATCTGTACCGGAGCGTATGGGAGCATGATGCCGACTTTCGGATTCCACGGAGCGACAGACTTGCAAAGACCTGTACTGTCTGCAGATTTTTTCCGTTTTTCAAGTAACAGGATCGGCTTCTGGTGTCCATCCAGGATCTCCTCCTGTACTTCATTTACCAGACATTCCTGCTTTACCGCTTCCACATCCCGCGCCATCACGGCAAACGGTTTTGCCGGACGGTTCTTTAATGTCCGCAGTCTCTGTACTGCTTCCTCGTTCGTCGCATCACAGCAGAGATGGAATCCGCCGATTCCCTTGATTGCCACGATCCCGCCATCATGGATCATTTTTCTTGTGGCAATGATCGCAGCTCTTCCCCGTTCTTCCCTGCCGGTCAGATACACTTCCGGGCCACAATCGTTGCAGCATACCGGCTGTGCATCATAACGTCTGGTCGCCGGATCCTCATACTCCGAAGCACAGTCCGGACACATCGGGAATTCCTTCATGCTGGTCCGTTCCCGGTCATATGGAAGCGCATCCAGGATCGTAAGTCTAGGACCGCAGCAGGTGCAGTTGATAAATGGGTGCAGATAACGCCGGTCTTTCGGATCGTACATTTCTTTCTTGCATTCTTCGCAGATTGCAATATCCGGCGAGACGAAGATCTCCCCTTTTGTCTTCTCACTTTCTATAATCTGAAAATCATTGAATTTCCCGTATTCTTCCTCTTTTACATCTTCTGTATTGATCTTCAATATGGCAGCTCTCTTCGGCGGCTGCTTTTCCAGTCTCTCCAGAAAATCTTTTACACATTTTTCCTCTCCCTGTGCAAAGATTTCCACATAGGGACCTTTGTTACACACACTTCCGGTGATTCCGGCAGCCGCTGCATGACGGCTCACAGTCGGTCTGAAGCCGACACCCTGCACAATTCCGTAGACACGGATTTTCTTTGTTATCATCCGTTTCTTCCCCCTGTCTAAAACATATAGGTTTCCCATATACCCTGCTTACACGTTAAGCTTTCCTGACACTGCAAAATGCGTCAGCGGAATAAATACCCCTTCAAATCCCGGAATCATCCGCTCCATACACGGATCTGCAAAGATCACATCATATCCTTCTTTTTCCACCAGCGAAATGAAATCATCCTCTTCTTTCAGACTAATATCATCTGCAGCATCAACATTCAGATCCGTTAAAATCTCCTCTTTCCGCATGAACCATGTCGCTGTTGTGATTGCTTCTTTTTCCCCGGTTCGTTTTTCGATCTCCTTACGCACTGCATTTGCAATCACCTGCTGCTGTACGATCAGGATCTTCTTTCCTCTGTAATCCATTTCCGGTACCAGCTCTGGTGCCAGTGGATAAGCAATCTCATATGGCGTTCCGAACTTCTTTTGCAGATACTGCGCTGCTTTTAACGCCGCCGGAGATACGACTACATTTTTCACTGTCAGCGAAGCCTTTTTCACTTCTTTCAGTCCGTCGCCCATGCCATAGCAGACAGCACGCAGTCCCTGATCTGCATATAATTTCTGGATTTTCTCTGCTGCCTTCAGGTCACTGACATCCTGCGGAGTCATACCGATAATACCGATATGTGGTCTGTCTTTATCATTCATATCCTCAGACTCTTCGTTCTTGTCACTGAATTTCTCGAACAATGCAAGATACGCCTTTTCTTCTCCCTTATCATACAATTCCATGCCATCCGTATTCACCGTCAGGACCGGCAGTTCCGTCTTCTTCGCCAGCATCCGCTCCAGCGCCCGGTAATCAGTCCCGATCACTGCCGGTACCGGAGTCCCGATCACTGCTGCAAATGTCACATCCAGCTTTTCTGCCGCATCTGCAAGTTTTGCAACCAGTCTGTCGTCTCTTCCAAGGATCGCATCCATATCACGAAGCCCCGCACTGAATACCGCACTTCTTGTTTCAAACCATCTTGGCTCATCGAATCCACATACATTTCCCGTACAGCCGCCCGCATCACAGATGACCAGCATTCCGCCAAGTTCGTATAACACCGACACCGCTCCAGACTGGTCCGGTGCAAATGGTGTCAGATATTTTCTTAATCCTTTCATCGCCTACACCTCCAACAGTCTTTCGCACAAATGTCTCACACCCGCATATCCGTACGGCTGCACTTCTTCGTTCCACATCACGTTTTTCACATCCGGATGATAGTAGCAGGCATCTTTGCCAATTGTAATTGTAACCCCGCTCTCTTCCGGATCATAATACAGCATGGTTGGTTCCATATTGGAAAATACTTTTGTCTGCGGACTCAATTCAGATAAATTCTTCAGGTATACAAAATTCTCGGCGGTCAGCGTTCCATAGATCTCAGCCACCCGGAATCCATACTTTACAAGCGCCAGTGCCAGTTCGAACGGATCCCCGTTCATGCATTCCCCGATGGCGAAAACTGCATCCGGCTTCGCAGATTTCAAGCATTTTACGGAATCAAGTGCAGCAGCCTCCGCTTCATGATCTTCGAATGGAATCCCCAGAACCTTCCCCAGTGCCTGATACTGCTTCGTTATCTTATCAATCTGGTACAATCTCCGAAGTTCGATAAATGGAATCTGTAATTTCTCATGAAAATCTTCCGCTGCGAATCTCGCTTCCGGATGTAATACCAGATTGAAATTCGCCTCTGCCATCGTCTGGTACTCTTCGTAATCTTTGCATCTGGATATCTCGTGTACCGTCTTTACGCCTGCTTTTTCCAGCATTCCGTATAACTCACAGTCATCCATAAGTGGTGAGAAGAATCCCAGCAGATTCACGACATTTCCTTTCTTCTTCTTTGGTTGCAATAAAGAATATAAGGACTGGCGCACATGCACCATCGGTGGCTTCCGTCCTTCTCTTGTCAGCGCATACATATAACACGGTCTGACCGAAAGTCCTGTCTTTTCTTCGGATTTTCTGCAGATCCGTTCCATATCTGTTCCAAGAAGCGCATCTACGCAGGTAATGCAGATCATCACAACCGACGGCTTCTTCGCAAGGCTTTCGCAGATCTCCTGTACTGCCTTCGGTACCTTCTTCAAGTGTCTTCCCGTTACGATATCGGTCTCATCCATCGTAAGATAAAAGAACCGGTCCTCATACTGCGGCATGGAACTGATCATGGACGTATTCCGTCCGCAGCATCCCGGTGCCACGATCAGCATGATCGAATCCGGGATCGCAAGCCCCGCTCTCTTTACACCGAATCCTTCCGCTCCCGGCGAATTAAATGCAAGCGTCGCCGGAGAACTGTAAATCAGATGCGTATTCGACCGGAACTGCTCCGGAATATCATCCCTTCCCCGCTTCTGTAATTCTTCTACCGTACAATAATAGGCAGTCCCTCTCATACCTGTTCCTCATCTTTCCATAATATTTCCGCCAGATCATAGAAGCATTTACTGATGTCCGACTCCGGATTGCCCTCGATCACCGTCTTCCCCTGGTCTTCACAACGGTTAATTTCATCACTTCTTGGAATCTCTCCCACGATGTCAAATCCATGCTCTTTTGCAAATGTCTCTACTTTTTCATTTTCATTTTCTACATTTCTGTGATTCAGTACGATTCCGAACACTCTTGCATAACTTCTGTCTTCAAAGTTCTTTACTGCTTTTGAAATGTTATCTGCCGCATAAAGTGCCATCTTCTCCCCGGATGTCACGATCAGGACCTTCTCTGCATAGTCTTCCCGGATCGGCGCTGCGAATCCGCCGCAGACTACGTCACCAAGTACATCGTACAGAACCACATCGGGCTTATAGGTCTCGAATAATTTCAAATCTTCTAATAACTGGAATGTGGCAATGATTCCTCTTCCCGCACAGCCCAGTCCCGGTGTCGGTCCGCCCGTCTCGATACATAAGACATTTCCAAATCCTTCTCTTGCAATGTCTTCCAGTTTCTCCGGTTCTTCATCTTCCTCTCTCATATAATTCATGACCGGTCTTAACGGTTCCCCACCGAGCAGGTTCATCGTCGAATCTGCCTTCGGATCACAGCCGATCTGGATTACTTTCTTCCCCATCGTGGCAAATGCTGCCGCCAGATTGGATGTGACGGTAGATTTTCCGATGCCGCCTTTGCCGTAGATTGCTACTTTTAACATGTGTGTTCCTCCTGCATGTTCTTATTGCTGAAAACTTACCTTTGAAAGTTTTTCTTGTATACTTAGATATAATAAAGCACGATATACCCAAATGGCTCTCTTTCATGTTAGAAATCGCCTGATTTTGTATACCGTGCTGTAACATAACCTGCTGTTAACTACTTTTTAATGAAACGAATTCATAACTATTCCTGCTCGGGACTTACCTTGCAGTCAGAGTCATTCTTTTTTTATTTTCTTCCCTGTATTTTCTTCTCTTTACATTCGGATAGATATCGATCACTCCGTCTGTATCAATAGGTTTATTATACTCTTTATTCAATTAGTCAGTCAACGCAAACCTGTAGTCTCTTCTTTTACAATTTTCTCTGTCTTTACCTGCCCTTTTTGCGCAAAAGAACAGGGCTGCCGCACACATCATTTCGTACGACAGCCCTGTTCATATTTATAAAAATTAAGGAATTAATAAAATGGATAAAAGATCGGCAATACAATGAACACTGCAATGACGACGACTCTCGGATCCGCTCCCAGTGACTCGGCAATGGTCCATGCGATCGGACATAAAATACTTTTTCTTCCGTAAATCCAAAGCTGGTCTCATATTCCTGAGATGTAGAAATAATCACATTCAGATTATTCAGATCTGAAAAAACTTTCTTTCTGACTTTTAACTTCCCACTTCTTACTTTATATTCTCTACTCTTATATGATCTCTTTCGCTATCTCTTCTACTATCCCTTCACGCCTTTCCGATACACCACATACGCAATCACCGCAGTCACCACTTCCGTGATCCAGAACGCATGCCATACTCCGACCGCTCCCATAAAACGGCTGACAATGAATGCCACCGGAATAATCACAACCACATATCTGCATAACGAAATGATCAGTGAATGCACACCTTTTCCAAGACCTTCCAGTGCCCCGCTGCAGATAACCGATATCGATGAAGCAAGGAATCCAAGACTGATGACTCTGAGTGCCACACTTCCGGCCTTCATCGTTATCGGATTCGCTGTAAATAATCCCATCAGCTGTCCCGGAACTGCCAGACAGATTGCCATTCCGGCTGCCATCATCACGAGTACCAGGATCAGGCCATCCTGGAAGATCTTATGTACACGCTTATGCTCTCCTGCTCCGTAATTATATCCGAGAAGCGGACGCATTCCCTGCACGATTCCATTTGCCGGAAGGTAGAGGAAGGTCTGCAGCTTATAGTAGACTCCGAGAACGAATACGTAGACTTCCCCATAGCCTGTAAGTATTACGTTCAATACAGAGATTAAAAGCGACGGAAGTGCCAGGTTCAGGCTTGCCGGAATTCCGATTACATATAATTTTTTCCACAGCTTCAAATCAGCCTTCAGATATTTCTTTCTGTATTTCACCGGAAGCGGATTCACGATATAAAAGATCAGGTACAATACTGCTCCTGCTGCCTGTCCGATTCCTGTTGCAAGTGCGGCTCCTTCGATTCCCATCTTCGGAAATGGTCCAAGTCCGAAGATCAGGACTGGATCCAGGATAATGTTGATAATCGCACCTGACATCATACAAGTCATTGACTCCACCATACGTCCGACCGCCTGAAACGTCTTCTCAAATACCAGCTGCCAAGATAATGCCGTAGCAAATAAAAATGCAATTCTCGAATAACGCACACCATAGTCCACAATCTGTGCATTTCCCGTAAACATCTGTAAAAACGGTCTCATTACGGCAATTCCCAGAATCATAAATCCGACTCCGTGAATCGTCCCTAGCAGCATTCCCTGTGTTGCCGCCCTGTCTGCCATCTTTTTATCCTGCGCTCCAAGATAAAATGAGATGACCGCATTGATTCCGATTCCAAATCCGATCATCACCGCATTGATCAGATTCTGCACTGGATACACCAGTGATAACGCCGTCATGGCATCTTCGCTGATCCTGGCGATGAAGAAGCTGTCTACAATATTATAAAGTGAACTCACCATCATAGAAATGACCATCGGCAGTGCCATCGATACGATCAATTTTAATACCGGTTGTTCTTTCATATATGTCTGATCCATATATATCCCCTTTCTCTCATATGTACTATCTATTAATCTTCTAATTCTATTGCGGATCTTTGCAATGCTTTTCTCTATTTTCCCATCTTGTCACAGATTGTTTCAACTGAATATGTAACATCAAAAAACCACATGGTTACTTCTACTCAGTAACCATGTGGCGAAAAATAGATTGCTCCAGAAAAATCCACATTCATTTTAGGGTTGTATTATAGCACTGTCTTTCAGGGAATGTCAATCACTAGTTCTATGAAATCATCTTCCAATTTTCCCTCATTTGTCACATCCGATTAACAGATCTTATTCCCGTTCGCTTTCATCTTGAATTTCATTCCCAGCATCTCTGCCGCACGCTTGCACATCAGCATACGCTGTAAGAAAATCTCAAAATAATCTAATATAGAACAGATTCCTTCATCCAGTTCAATCTCCAGCAGAATCACCTGCTTTTCGACATTTACATGCAGACTGGATGCCACTGCAGCATAATTCACCCGGTCATGTTTGTCAAAGCTTTCCTTGATCGTGTTCCGCACACGGTTTCTTCTTACATCCGTCTTATCCGCCAGTATCAGTGCTGCCGATACCGCATCCACTGCCATGCCGGTTGCCTCATCATGCTGACCGATTGCACTGACGATCACTGCGATGTCTTCATCCGGTGCTTTCAGATCCCGCAGTATCTGAAATGCCATGATCGCGGAACTATGTGCATGATCCACACGGTTTACACAATTTCCCATGTCATGCATATAGCCCGCTATCCTGGCAAGCTCGATCGTATGCTGGTTATACCCTAATTTTTCCAGAATATTTCCGGCAGTTTCCGCCACTTTTACTGCATGTCCTCTGGAATGTTCGGTAAACCCAAGTGCTCCAAGTACCCTATTTCCCTGCTCAATATAGGCATTCACCTCCGGCATATTTTTGATTGCTTTATATGTTACTTTGCTCAATTTTATTTCGTTCCCTTCTAATTCTATAATCTATGTCTATAATCTGTGAATCGCATCCATCGCAAGTTCGGAACGCTCACATTCTTCTGCAGACATTGTAATCTGATAACATAAAGGACTACCCTTCATGTATTCCGACGCATAACTAAGTCCATTCGTTCTCTCATCTAGAAATGGCCGGTCTATCTGATTCGGATCACCAAGCAGAATGATCTTCGTTCCTTTTCCGGCTCTTGTTATGATTCCTTTCACCTGATTCGGAGTCATGTTCTGCGCCTCGTCTATGATCAGATAGGTCTTCACAAATGAACGGCCTCTGATGAAATTCATTGCTTCTGTCTGGATCAGTCCTCTTGCAAATATCTCTTCGATCTTACCCTGTAATTCCTGTTCATCCTGATAACGCTCTTCTTCATCCGAATCAATCAGCTGCTCTAGATTATCTACGATCGGACGCATCAAAGGTGATATCTTTTCCTGCTCGTCTCCCGGAAGGAAACCGATATCCTGGTCAAACTGCGCATTCGGTCTGCAGATCAGAATTCTTCTATATTCTCCGGTCGGATTGTTCAGCACCTTCTCCAGTCCGACTGCCAGTGAGTAAAATGTCTTCGCCGTTCCTGCCATTCCTTTTACAATTACAAGCGGTGCTTTCTCTGCGGATTTCATCAATGCTTCCTGTAAAAAATACTGTCCGGCATTCCTTGGTTTGATGCCATAAGGCTGGCTCTTTCGGAATTCTAACGATACTACTTTCTTCCCTTCAACTCTTCCAAGATGTGTCTTTTTCACAGACTGATCTGCCTTCAATATGATAAATTCATTCTCCGTAAGTTCCGGCTGGATCTTATTACCATCTTCATCGGACAAATAAAGTTCCTTCAGATGAACGCCTTTTTTCTTGAATTCTTTGAACTTGTCTTCCGCCACATAGCAAATCTGTCTGCCGCTGTACTGTCCCTCTTCTTCGATGACCTGCTCTGTGCTGAAATCCTGGGCTTCAATTCCGAGAATCTGTGCTTTTAACCTAAGGACCAGATCTTTTGTCACCAGAACGACCGGCTTTTCTTCTTCCCGGATTCCCTTACATACTTTTAAGATCCGATTATCCGGCTTATCTTCCGGAAGGCTTTCCGGCAGTTCTACATTTACACAATTGGCCTCTACACGGAGGATTCCTCCATTTTCCATCTGGACACCTTTTAAAAGGTCTCCTTTCAGTCTGAGCTTTTCCAGAAAACGGATCGCCCGCCTTGCATTTGCTCCCTTTTCTCCTTCTGCTTTCTTCAGGCCGTCCAGTTCTTCTAATACAACCAATGGCAATATCACCCTGTTTTCTTCAAAACACTGACATGCATAAGGTGCCTGGATTAAAATATTGGTATCAATAACATAGGATTTGATCATAGATATTTCTCACACTTTCTGATTTTGTTTTTTGTACATTTTCAGGTATAGTATGAAAATATTGAATTTACTCGATATTTTTGTAAAAAAGATGTTAAGTTATTCTTGAAATCTACTGAAATTTTCAGATTCATATACAGAATGATTCTGCAAAATAATACAGAGAACCTGTCAATGGCAGATTCTCTGTATTTATTATGTATTTTTTATTTTCACAGATTCTTGACTATTCTCCGAGGAAATATTTTCCGTATGCATCTGCTGCCTTGATTGCTGCACATACAGTCTCCGGTGTTACCTCGAATGGCATATTGTGAAGCGTGTCGTTCTCTGCACAGGCTGCCGTTGCAACTGCCATCAGCTTCTCATCTGTTACTTCTGTGATTCCCAGTTCTTTTAATGTCACAGGCAGTCCCAGTTCGATACACCAATCGATGATATCTTCCAGTTCTTCTGCCGGAATGTTCTCCAGTACCAGCTGTGTAATCGTTCCAAATGCGACTTTCTCGCCATGATACATGTGATGGCACTCATCCAGTACGGTAAATCCATTATGAATTGCGTGCGCTCCTGCAAGTCCGCCACTCTCAAATCCGATACCACTCAGCAATGTATTGGCTTCGATGACTTTTTCTACAGCCGGTGTACATGCTCCTGCTTCCAAAGCAAGTTTTGCCTTTACTCCTTCTGCCATCAGCGTATCAAAACAGAGTTTTGCAAGTGCGATTGCTGCCTGTGTGACCTGTCCACCCGCACATGTCGTTGCTCCGCTTACCTGACAGGCTCTTGCTTCAAAATATGTTGCCAGCGCATCACCCATTCCGGAAACGGTAAGTCTTACCGGTGATTTTGCAATGATCTCAGTATCCATCAGAACCATGTCCGGGTTGGCCGGAAGGAATAAGTACTCTTCGAATACACCAGCATCTGTATAAATAACAGACAGTGCGCTGCAAGGTGCATCTGTTGAGGCGATCGTCGGACAGATCAGAACCGGTGCTTCTTTATAATAAGCAACTGCCTTGGCCGTGTCCAGGATCTTACCACCGCCGATACCGATCACGACATCACAGCCCTTCTCATTCATGATGTCTACCAGTCGGTTGATCTCATTCTTACTGCATTCTCTGTTGAAATACTCGTACACAGGTGTGATCTCGTATCCTTCAAATCCGGTATTTACAACGTCCCCGATACGTTTATATCCTGATTCTGTGATCAGTACAAGTGCTTTTTTGCCATACTTCTGAGCATATTCACCCAGCTTCTTCAGCTCACCTGCACCCTGTACATATTTACTTGGACTACATAAAATCTTTGCCATGCTATTACCCTCCTGTAATCTTCACGTTTTATATGTTATTTTATTAACAATCTGGTTTTATTGTATGCTATCGATACAGTTGTGTCAATAAAACAGGAGGAAAACATTTACTTTTCTTAGTGTCATATCACTATACCCTGACAGTGATCTATCTCATGCTGAATAATCTGTGCCGTCCATCCGGTATATTTCTGTCTCTGCTTTTTGAAATTCATGTCCTGATATTCTACTTCAATCTCCTGATATCGAGTGCATTTTCTCACACCTGTAAGGGAAAGGCAGCCTTCTTCCGTCTCATATTTTCCGGAACGTTTTACAATCTTCGGATTAAACATTGCCATATTCATGAATCCCATATTAACGGCTATGATACATTTCTTCACTCCGATCATATTCGCTGCCATGCCGACACAGCCTTCCTCGTGCGCTTTCAATGTATCTAACAAATCCACTGCAACCTGCTTGTCCGTCTCTGTTGCCGGCTCGGATCTCTGGTTCAGGAAAAATATGTCTTTCATAATCGGTCTTATCATGCTTTGTTACTCTCTTTCGTATGTGTCTTCATATAATTATAGAATTCCTGATGCAACCGCTGGAATTCTTCCGGTGCATGCATCGCATGTCTGTAAAGGAATTTGTTGCCAAATTCACTCTGATATACTCTGCTTAGAACCCCTGCCAGCATTCCTGTCGGCATATCTTTGATCATATAGAGCTTTGCCGGGCACAACATTCCCTTCTGGGCGATCCACTTCAGGTTCTTTTTCATCCGATAAGCTGTCAGCGTCATCAATTTTTCATTTGCACAGATTTTTTCCGGATGCCTGCTCTGGTAATAAGCATCTGCCAGCGGAATGATCACGCCAAGATGTGATATCTGCCAGTGATGCATTTCCGGAACGATCTGGTATGGAATGTGGCTTTTTCTAAATATATATGCCAATGCTTCTTCCCTGCTGCTCTTTCTTCCTCCTATCTCACCGAATGTTGTCGGCTGAATTGCTCTTGGCAGAAGCTGCGCATCCAGAATCCCACCTTCAATGCAGCCACCCGCTCCCGGAAATGCCGGAAGGATCCTTCCTTTTCCGCAGATTTTCTCCCACCTGCCATATGGTTTGATCGTATTGATCATAGTGACAACATTCGGACTTTTATTCTTACTGATATCTTCCAGTGCTTCTTCTACTTGATTCTCACGTACGGTCAGGAAAATAAACTGGTAGCGGTCATCCGGCTTTAACTCACTGATCGTCTTAACCTCAACTTTATGCGTTCTTGTCTTGCCTCTGTACCATAGACCGTGTCCCTGTAATTCTTTTAACCGCTGCCCTCTTGCTAAGACTGTTACATCTAGTCCTGCTTTGGCGAATCTGGATGCGTAGAAGCTTCCGATGACTCCGGCGCCGTAGATTAGGATCCGCATGGTGTATTCCTCCTTGGTGTATATTCGTATGTTCTGTATGGTTTCTTGTATTCTTTGATATATATCTTCTGTTATAGCATCTGTTGTAATTCTAACACCCGGACTTTTGGATTTCAACATTGTTCCCGTTTATGGTACCATTGATTGTATTCTATTTTCTGTTTTTCATTTGTTAACAATTTCTTCCTAATTCCATCACACTTTCATCACATATTCCTTCTATACTAAGAATTGTTCGAAAGAACAAACACTTTAAATCTTTTTCATAACTTTTTCCTCAGGACTGCACTCCTCCCAAACAATGCAGTCCTATTTTTTTACAAAATTACCGGAGGGGACACAAAAAAGCCACAAACTCCGTCCACACTGGCCCATTAGAAATTGTTGTCAGAACATTTCAAAAATTAATCCTTTAAATTCACTAAAATTCTAGTCATTTTAGCCAATTCATGTTATTATCTTAAATAGGATTTTTAACAAAACGCACAGGAAGGAGCATTTTAACAATGGACGAAAGAATTAGCCGCGTATTGGAAAAAATGAAAGAGAAAGGAATTGATCAGTTATTGGTATCTGATCCACTGAGCATCCGCTTTTTAACAGGAATCATGGTAAATCCTGGGGAAAGATTATATGCCCTGTTACTTAGAACAAGTGGAAAACATACATTATTCCTGAACTATCTGTATTATGTATCAAATACAGGATTCGAAGAAGTATGGTTCAGTGACATGGATGACCAGATCGGTGTTCTGATGGAGCACATCGATACAAAGAGCACTCTTGGAATTGACAAGACATGGCCGGCTCGTTTCCTCATTCCACTTCAGGAGCGCTGCCCTGAGATGAAGACTGTATGGGGATCTGACTGCGTAGACGGTGTTCGTGCTGTTAAAAACGCTGAGGAGATCGAGATCATGAAACATGCATCTGTAATCAATGATACGGTTATGGAAAGAGTTGCTAATTTCATCAAAGAAGGTATGACAGAAAAAGAAGTTGCGGACTTCATCGATGCTGAGTACCTGAAAGAAGGAGCAAGCGGAGTAAGCTTTGATACCATCGTATGTTTCGGAGCTAACGCTGCTGACCAGCACCATACACCAAGTGAGACAAGAACTCTGAAAGCCGGAGAATGTGTCCTGATCGATATGGGTTGTGTATGGAAAGGTTACTGCTCAGACATGACAAGAACATTCTACTGCAAGAGCGTAGATGATGAGCAGGCTGCTATCCACGATCTGGTTCGTACAGCAGTTGAGAAAGCAGAAGCTGTTATCAAACCTGGTATGCGTTTCTGCGATATCGACGCTCAGGCAAGAGATCTGATTGACGAAGCTGGATACAGTGAGTACTGGAGAATCCGTCTTGGACACTTCATCGGACAGGAAGATCACGAGTATGGTGATGTAAGCCCGATCAACAAGAATGTAGCTGAGCCTGGTATGATCTTCTCTATCGAGCCTGGTATCTACCTCGAAGGCAAATACGGTGTTCGTGTTGAGGACCTTGTTCTCGTAACAGAAGACGGACATGAACTTCTGAATGCTGTAGATAAGAAATACCGCATTGTTGGTTAATTTTAAATCTTACATATTATTTTTTAAAGGCAGGACTTCATTTCCTGCCTTTTTATGTGCCAAAGTTTTCTGTATCTACAGAACCTGCCACCGGCAGCTTCTTCCGAACGCATGGCGATTAAAATAAGCCGGAAGACATTACATCTTCCGGCTTATTCCTAATTACCATTCAAGTTCACATTTTCTATTCTATATTTTCTGACTCGGCTTTCTCTTGCTCAGCTTTTTCTTACTCAGCCTTTTCTCTACGCTCATCCAGTTCTTTTCTGACTGTCGGATAGATCTTATCAATTCCCATGAATAAGTACCAGATGATAAGTACAATTACTGTAATTACCAGTGGCAGATACAGGAACAGTCCTTTGATTGCGAAGATTGCACTTGCTGACTGAACGGCTGCTGTTCCGTCATAATGTCCGGCTGCCAGGATCCATCCAAGTGCTGCTGTTCCAAGTCCGGTTCCGATCTTCTGTCCGAAGCTTGTCACACTATAAGTAATTCCTTCTTCACGGATTCCGTCTTTCCATTCACTGTAATCTACGACATCTCCGACAATTGCGAACAGGCATGAATACAATGCCGCATGTCCGATTCCCTGTAACACCAGACCAGTGTAAATCATTGGAAGATTAACAGGTCCTGCGATTTCAAGCACCAGTCCTGCTGCGTAGAATAAGAATCCTACAAACAGTGCTTTGATCTTTCCGAATCTTTTTGTAAATACCGGGATCAACATAATCGTAAGGATGGTCGGGATATAGTTGAACATGGTCATTGTACTGTTCAGCATCTCATCCCCTAATACGTATTTTGCATAGTAGATTCTGGATCCTCCGGTTAATCCAAGCGATGTATAGATCACTGCAAATGCAAGTGTGATCAGGATAAAGTATTTATTTCTGCAAAGGGTCTTAATTGTTTTCAGCGGATGTGTCTTCTTCTTCGCTGTTGTTTCTTTTTTGATTGGTTTGTATCTTTCTTTTGTTCCGGCAAATGTTGTGATGAACATTCCAAGTGCTACGATTGCATACAC
The DNA here is from genome assembly GCF_025567265.1 of Dorea amylophila. Classification (NCBI taxonomy): domain Bacteria; kingdom Bacillati; phylum Bacillota; class Clostridia; order Lachnospirales; family Lachnospiraceae; genus Dorea; species Dorea amylophila. The sequence continues at coordinate 45,872 of NZ_JAOQJW010000004.1, forward strand.
GATACTCATGCATGTCCAGCCACGCTGTCCGTTTCCAAGGAAATGTACCAGTGGAATCGTGATCACGTTAATCACAAGCTGTGCGATCATGGTAAATTCAAAACGGATCGTGTTCATGACATTTCTGTCGTGCTGCTCTGTGGTTACCAGTGAAAGCATTGTATTATAAGAAAGGTTAGATGCTGTAAAGCATACCGCTGCAAGGAATATGTATACAAGTAACAGGTAAATTGCTTTTCCATTTGCACCAAGGTCCGGTACTGTAAAGATCATGATCAGGCTGATGACCAGCGGTGGCGCACTCCAGAGTACCCACGGACGGGCTTTTCCCCATCTGGTGTTCGTCTTATCTATAATGATTCCCATAAAAAGATCCGATACGCCATCGAATAATCTGGCGATCAGCATCAGTGTTCCTACTATTCCTGCAGCAATACCTGCCACATCAGTACAATATATCGTCAGGAAAGAGGCTACCGTTGTCCATACCAGATTTGCTCCGATATCACCTACTCCATAACAGATTTTCTCTCCCAGAGATACTTTCATTCCATCCGCATTCTCTGTGATGGCTTCCTGTGTATTCTGTCCGGCTTTTTCTTTACTCACTCCGACGGATATTTTATCAACCGCTTCCATCTTAATTCCTCCTCTTTTTTGTTCTGAACCCACTATATCAGAATCCAAATTTTAAAAAGGAGCAATTTTTTCGGAAAGGAGTAATTTTATAAACTGTTATGCATTAATCCGCCTGTATTCATTTGGAAGCATCCCTTCTTCCTGTTTAAATACTTTACTCATATACTTTGGATTGGAAAATCCAGTCATTGCAGCTATCTGATTTAATTTCAGATCTGTATCCAGAAGTAATTCTTTCACATGCATGATTTTAAATTTTCGTACCGTCTCCGTAAAGGAAGTCCCCGTTTCTTTCTTTAATTGTGTTCCCAGATATTGCTCTGTAACATGAAGTCTTCTGGCTGTTTCTTCCAAAGTAATCCCGTCACTATAACATTCTTTCATAATTATCAGTGCTTTTTGTACCAGATATTCAGAAGATGTCTGGTTGATCTGACTTATCTCGATGCTGGAGAATAATTCCATCATGACTGCTTCTATCTCCTCCCAGGAAACTGCACCTAAGATTGTCTTTAACACTCTCTGAACCATCAATTCCTCATCCCGCAATGTGCCACACTCCTTGGCTGTATTGATTATCGCATATGCGAAACGGATACACACTTCTCTGAGTTCCTGTGGACTGTGTACTTCTATGCGTCCATATTTCATGAATTTCTGAAAACAACCGGTAAATTCTTCTGCATTCATATGTATTACTGCACTTCTGGCCCTGTTTTCAAGCTCTGCCGGATAAATGAACTGATACGTTCTCATCTGTAGAATTTTCTCGCATTCAATCAATACCCTGTCTCCGAGTATCAGATGCCAGCCACATGCCTTCTCTAATTCCAGCTCTGTCTCAGTCAGTCTGTTAAGTCCCTTACATTCCTTCCATGTAAATACGCCACGGTCATGCAGTCTTACGGAACATGCCGGTACTACCGAATGTTTTACGTATTTCAATAATTTACTGACATCTTCCTCACCATAAAAGCAGACCAATGCGGCCTGTTGTTTTTCACGAGGCAGCCAGCACAGTTTCCGTTCCGGATTGTGTTCTTTCAATTCCTCCAGAAATAATCCGACTTCTTTCTTCTCACTTTCATAATATTTTCCAAGGAAAATGTACATACAATACAGGCTGTGTCCCTGAATGATTCCATAATTATCTGCCAGCACAGCGTCCAGCCTTTCATTCTTCTCATATTCACCATCCAGGATATCCTTCAGAATCTTTTCCAATGAAAGAGAATTCTTTCCCCTCTGTTCTACAAATAACTCTTCTTTAATTTTTTCCAGCGTTTTCTTTAGTTCTGTCAGATTCACCGGTTTTAGCAGATAATTTTCAATTCCCAGTTCGATTGCTTTTTTCGCATAGCTGAAATCCGAGTAGGCTGTAAGAATAATCACTTTTGTATAGATTCCTCTTGCCCGTGCTTCTTTCAGCATCTGCAGTCCATCCATATCCGGCATCTGGATATCCAGCATGATCAGATCCGGCATTTCCTCTTCCAGAAGTATCAGTCCTTCTGCTCCATTCTCCGCACTGCCTACGACCTGATATTCCGGACTTATCTTATTTAAAATATGTACAAGTCCTTCTCTGATCGGTTTTTCATCTTCAATAACTGCTATCTTCATCTTTTTGTTTCTCCTGCAATGGCACAAACAAATGTACTTTCACTCCACTTGGAGATACATTTTCAAAATAAATCACTGCATCTTCTCCGTAATAAAGTTTCAGACGTTTTCTTACATTCGAGATTCCAAAATGATTCTTGATCTCTTTTCCCATATTCAGGTCTTTCAACTGATCTTCTTCTATATGCCGGCCGTTGTTTGCGATAATAATATGCATCTGTTCTTCCGCTTTGGATACCTCGATCGTCAGACGATGTACTCCTTCATAACCACGGAAACTATATTTGATCGCATTTTCCACAAATGGCTGCAACAGCATCTTGTGAATCTTGCAGTTCCCGTACGAATCTTGAATTTTAAATTCCAGTTCAATCTCTTCTCCCAGTTTTTCCTGCTGGAGAAGGATGTATTTTTCCAGCCATCCTTTTTCCGCATCAATTGTGGTAAATTCACCGGCATCATTGATCGCATAGCGCAGGATGTCCGCAAGTGCCACCAACATCTCGCTGATCTCATATTGTTCATTCTCAATTGCTTTCCAGTTGATCGTATCCAGAATATTATAAAGGAAATGTGGATCGATCTGAGCCTCTAATGCAGAGATTTCTGCATTCTTCTGCTCCATTGCCGATTCTTTTACCTGTCCGATCAAATTGTGGATACGTTCCGACATTTCATTAAATCCTTCAGATATTTCCTGAATCTCTGTACTGTCTTTTTCTTTGACTTCAAGCTTTTCCCGGAAATTATCTTTTTCGAGATTTTTCATTGCATCCACAATGTCATTTACCGATATCATGGCCGGTTTGGTAACACGATAGATCAGAAGGACAAAGATCAGCAGAACAGCAAGCGCTACCATGATCCAGAATATCACCTGTTCTTCAATTGCTTTCTGATATTCACGAATCGACTGACATAAGAGGATTGACCAGCCGCTTCTGGCATTTTTGATTGCCTTCTGATTAACCTTTGCACTATCCAAAGCCTTCTCTTGCCGGCCAAGCATCTTTGTATCTTCTGCCCCTACGATCACTCCGTCTTTCACAAGATATACTCTGGACCCTTTTCCTGCGCTTAATACCGATTCCAGTTCATCCAAATTGACAGACAGGATTACATATCCTAGATCCTCACTGATATCCCAGTAATTAACGACCTTTCTCCCGATATGAAACATACGCTCAGGATTGTCCGTATCTTTATCAACATCATAGGACAGCAGCTTTGTCTCATCCGGAATTTTTACCTTTTCCATCCATGTACTATTTACCGAAGATGACGACAGTCGGTCGTAAAATATCCGCCTCTTGTCTGAAAGCACAAGCTGGATTCCGTCAACTCCTTCATTTCTATTACAGATATGGGCAAAATCTCTTCTCATATTATATGCATCCGCTTCCGGAATTTCTTCCGAATCATTTGCATTTACTACAAGGCTCAGAAATTCTTCATCTGTTGTAATAGCATAAAGTAACGTTTCGTATTTATCCAGCGTCATATTCAGGCTCTGATTTGCTTTCTGCAAGTCAGCCTCTGCCTGATTGTTCATATTCTCTAATGTACTTGTCTTTAATCTCTCCTGCGATATCAGTGCAAAAATAGCAAGCGGAATACATGCCGTAATGATAAATGACGGGATCAATATCTGCCGGAGATTCTTCTTTCGCTTTTTCATTTTTTTTCCGCTCCAATACTCTCTATCTTCTCCGCACCTTTATCCAGTATCGTCTGTGAATCTTCTTCATTTACCAGGATCTCTCTTAATGTATCGGAAAGAGTCAATGAGATCTGCGGCCAGTTACTGCTGATCTCTCTTATCCTTGCATTCTGATACAGATCTATAAATGCCCCTTTTTCTTCATCGTTTTTGAACTGTTGCTGCATAATCTCCTGCCTTGGTGCAAGAAATCCGAATTCATCTATGTAGCTTTTCATTCGATTCTCATCAGCAAGAAATCTCAGAAACTGAACCGCATATTCCTTATTTTCATTATTTGCCACCGCCAGAATCTCTCCTCCTGCAACTGTCACCGGATTGTCTCCACATGGAATTGCTGCCACTCCAAATTCGAGATCCGGATTGCCTTCTCGGATGCTGTCGATTGCCATAGAAGAATTGAACATCATTGCAATCTTGCCCTTTATAAACTGATTCGTCAGATCTCCCATCGTTAGGGAAATACTCTGCAGACTTAAGCTTCCTTCCTGTTCCATATTTCTCAAAAACAGAAAAGCCTGCTGCCCGCTTGCTGTATTAATACGATGGATATCGCCACCCATAGACCACAGGATCGGCAGGAACTCATACATACTTTCTTCCGTCTGCAATGCTGTGATTGCGAATCCTTTTATCGTTTTATCACTGACCTTCGCCGCAATTTTTTCGAATTCTTCCCAATTGTCCGGGACTTTACATCCGGCTTTCTCCAGAATCTTCTTATTATAAAACATCGCCGTACAGTTCACTCCAAACGGCTGTCCATAGATTCTTCCATCCGCAGAACATGGTGCCAGCGCTTTTTCTGAATACTCCTGTAATTCCGGGATCTCATCTGTCAGATCTGCAAATGGTTTCATCTGATGGAGAAATTGAAAATCCGAAGAATCCACCAACGCAATATCCGGCATTTTTTCTTCCGACATGGACAATGCCAGCTGTTTCTTGAAATCTTCATCCGGTATGTAGGATACCTTAACTTCTATTTTATCTTGTGACTGGTTAAACTGATTCTACCAGTTCTTCCAGATGCTGCTGGTTTCCCGGAATGTCCCAGTAATGCCACAGTTCGATTTGTTTTTTCTTTGTTATTTTTGTTTTCTCTTGTTTCTGGCAGCCTCCGCACATGAACATGGAAGCGATCATTACTGCACACAGGCAGACAGAAATGTATTTTCCTGTTCTCTTCATCTTCTTTCTCCAGTTTTTAAGTTCTTTTCCAGTCCTTACCACTTTTGGCACTTAGTACTTCCAGCGCTTACTACTGTACCTTTATCTGTCCCAGTATCTCCCCGATCGGTGCCGCAATCGTCAACTCCGCACCAACTTCTCTGGCTGTTGCACCCTTATTGATCACCACCAGATGTTTTCCTCTGAAATAATCAATAAATCCTGCTGCCGGATAAACGATCAGTGATGTACCACCTATGATCAGCGTATCTGCTTCACTTATTGCCTTCACACTCTTATTGATCACAGCAGAATCAAGACCTTCCTCATAAAGTACAACATCCGGTTTGAGCATTCCTCCGCAGCTGCATCTCGGGATTCCGTCTGCATGTTTTACATAAGCCGCATCGTAGAATTTATGGCATTTCATGCAGTAATTGCGATGAATACTTCCGTGCAGTTCCAGTACATTTTTGCTTCCTGCCGCCTGATGAAGTCCGTCAATATTCTGCGTGATAACAGCAGTTAATTTGCCGGCTGCTTCTAATTCTGCAAGCTTACGATGTGCAGCATTCGGTTTCGCATCCAGGAACATCATCTTCTCCTTATAGAATTCATAGAATCCTTCCGGGTTCTGTACGAAGAAACTGTGGCTTACAATCTGTTCCGGTGAATACTTATACTTCTGCCGATATAATCCATCCGCACTTCGGAAATCCGGAATATCACTCTCTGTAGAGACACCTGCACCTCCGAAAAATACAATTCTTTCACTGTCATCAATAATTGTCTGTAATTGTTCTGCTTCTTTTTCGTACATTGCTATTCCTCCTGAATTCTATGAATTTTATTTTGTATTTCTGACATATGCAGAAAAAACTGCCCACAACCTGTAAAGGCTGCATGACAGTCACTTTCTATCTTCTTATTTGTTATTCTCTTTCTCGATCCATGCAGCTACTTCATGCAGATTTGGAAGATAACTCCATCATTCCTTATTCTCACTATACCCGGTAAAGAATTCAGATAATGCATCCAGTGTCTTCACAAGTACCGGAAGTTCGGTATCATCCAGTTTGTCCAGGATAGCCTGTGTCATCTGTCTGTGGTAATCTTCGTGATGATGGTAAGCCTTTACACCTTTTTCTGTCAGCTTGACAAGAACGACTCTTCTGTCTTCTTCACTGCGGTGACGCTCCACATATCTTTTATTCACCAGACTGTTCATGGCAGTCGTAAGGGATCCTACCGTAATATTCAGCTTTCTGGCGATGGAAGACATATTATTTCCTTCTCCGAGTCCGATTGCTTCTATTACATGCATATCATTATTTGTAAGATCCTTGAACTCGTCCGTAATAATCGCCTTTTCTTCCAGCTCCCATATTTCATTGATCAGACTGACCAGTGTCTGATTGATCATCTTATATGCGTCATCCATTCCCATCTTCTGTAATTTCCTTCACTTTAACTCTTCATTCTTTACTCTTGTCTTTTATTATACCCTTTCTGGCATCAGAGAATCAATAACTTCTTTCACAGTTTCCAGATGATCTGCTCTGTATGCATATGCCCCGCAGAAAAGTAATGCATCATCGACATTTCCCTTTGCGGCATTGATCAGTGCCTGCGTAATACAATATGGTGTCGTTCCCGGATTACAGTGTTTCAGACAGCGGTAACAATGTGCGGGAGCGATCCTGCCCTGTTCTTTTACTTTTTTCATAAAGGGATTCAGAATCGCACGTCCAGGCATTCCCACAGGACTTTTTACGATCACAATATCTTCTTTTCCGGCATTCAGATATGCTTCTTTATAGCGGATGTCTGCGTCACATTCTTCCGTTGTAACGAATCTGGTTGCCACTTGTATCGCATCTGCCCCAAGGGAAAATGCATGTGCGGCGCTTTCGCTGTCATGAATTCCTCCACCGATTGCTATCGGAATCTTCTTTTCGTATTTATCCGAATAGTTCTGTATGATTTCTTTGATTTTCTGAATCTCCTGATCGTATATTGCCTGTCCTTCATATTCATCCAGCTGATCTTCACGAAATCCCAAATGTCCCCCGGCAAGCGGTCCTTCGATCACTACCAGATCCGGTATTCTTTGATATTTTTTATCCCAGTACTTTAATATGACATTCGCCGACTTTGCAGTAGATACGATCGGCGCAAGCAGAATGTCCGAATCCCCCACATATTTCGGAAGTTCCGTCGGAAGTCCCGCTCCCGATACGATCAGATCTGCGCCTGCTTCTACCACCGCATGCACATATTCTTCATAATGCTCCATGGCAACCATCAGATTAAATCCTATGATTCCATCCGGTGCCAGTTTTCTTGCTTTTTCATATTCCGATTTCACCGCTCTTAAGTTTGCTTCTAATGGATTCTTTTCAAAATCTTTTTCTTTAAAGCCGGGTTGAGCGGCAGAGATAATCCCTATGCCGCCCTCTTTTGCAACTGCTCCGGCAAGATTTCCAAGGCTGATCCCTACTCCCATACCACCCTGGATAACCGGAACTTTTGCCATCTTTGTTCCTATTTTCAATGGTTGTATTTCCATATCTTTTTTCCTCGTCATATTATAGAATTTATGTGTTCATACCTATTACATATTTCTGAAGCGCTCGTATCTATGTCTTATCAATTCCTGTTCTGACATGCTTCCATATCTCATCAGAAACTCTTCTATTGCTTCATTTATCTGCATGATCACAGAATCCATATTCTGAACCGTATATGTTTCCGGTTCTGCGAAAACACGCTCTACAATTCCCTGTGCTTTCAAATTCTCTGCTGTCAGCTTCATCACTTCTGCGGCTTCTTTTGCTTTAGAACTGTCTTTCCATAAAATGCTTGCGAATCCTTCCGGCGAAAGAATCGAATAGATAGAATTCTCCAGCATCCACACTTCATCCGCAGTTGCCATCGCAAGTGCTCCACCGCTTCCGCCTTCACCGATAATGATAGATACGACCGGAACCTTTAATCCGGACATCTCATAGATATTTCTGGCAATCGCTTCTCCCTGTCCGCGCTCTTCTGCTTCCAGTCCGCAGAACGCTCCCGGTGTATCGACCAGACAAATGACAGGTCTGGCAAATTTTTCTGCCTGTTTCATCAGTCTTAATGCTTTTCGATAACCTTCCGGTTCCGGCATGCCGAAGTTTCTTTCGATATTTTCTTTCGTATTTCTTCCCTTTGCCTGTGCGATCACCGTTACCGGCATGCCATGGAACCTTGCCACACCGCCAATGATTGCTTTGTCATCCGCAAAATATCTGTCACCGTGGAATTCTACAAAGTCTGTAAAGAGCGCATCAATGTAATCACTTCCTACCGGACGGTCTTTTCGTCTGGAAAGTTCTACTCTCTGCCATGCCGTTAATTTTTCTTCTTTCCTTCCGTCTGCCACCAGATCCTGAGCACATTCTTTTCTATTAAAATCTGTTCCTTTTCCATTCTCATGAAGTGCAAGGATTTTAGAAAGTACTGCTTTCATCTGCGGACGTTCTACAATGGCATCCAGGAATCCATGTTCCAATAAGAACTCTGCTCTTTGGAATCCCTCCGGAAGCTTTTGGCCGATGGTCTGCTCGATCACTCTTGGGCCTGCGAACCCGATCAGAGCTTTTGGCTCTGCCAGGATCACATCCCCGAGCATCGCAAAGCTTGCGGTTACTCCGCCAGTCGTGGGATCAGTCAGTATGCTGATATAAAGAAGTCCGGCATCACTGTGGTGCTTCAGTGCTGCGGATGTCTTTGCCATCTGCATCAGAGAGACGATTCCCTCCTGCATGCGGGCCCCTCCGGAGCAGGCAAATAAGATGACCGGAAGTCTTTCTTCTGTTGCCCGTTCTACTGCCCTTGCTATCTTCTCTCCAACTGCTTCTCCCATGCTGGCCATCAAAAATCTCCCATCACAGACTCCGATAGCCGTCTCACGGCCGTCAATCTTTGCTTTTCCTGTTATGACTGCTTCTGAAAGCCCTGTCTTTTCCTGCAGTTTTTCCAGTTTTTCTTCGTATCCTTTGTATTCCAGAGGATTCCCTCCCTGAAGATCAGAATCCCACTCTTCAAAAGAACCTTCATCTGTGACCATCTCGATCCTTCGTCTCGCATGCACGCGGAAATATCCCCCGCACTTCGGACAGATGTAATGATCTTTCTTTACATCCTCTGCAATAATTGCTCCTCCACACTTGTTACATTTGCGGAGTAATCCCTCCGGTACTTCCGGTCGTCTGGTAAATGTAATATAATTCTTTCTTCCGACAGCAATTCTGGTTTTCTTAAATACGTTGTCCAGCTTCATCAGCAGTCACCTCTACAGTCTTTCAATAAATTCAATATCTATATTTCCCTCAATGTAATCCGGATGATTCACAATTCCATACTGATAATCCACATTCGTGTCAATTCCTTCTATAATGACCTCACCCAGCGCACTCTGCATCTTGTGGATTGCTTCCTGACGGTTCTTCGCCCATACGATCAGTTTTGCCACCATGGAATCATAATATGGCGGAATCGTATAACCACTGTATATTGCAGAATCGATGCGGATTCCCTTTCCTCCCGGAAGATACATATCCGTGATCGTTCCCGGAGACGGGCGGAATCCTTTCTCCGGATTCTCTGCATTGATCCTGCACTCGATCGCATGTCCGGTCAGTTTAATGTCTTCCTGTGTATAGGACAGCTTCTGTCCGGATGCGATACGGATCTGTTCCTTTACAAGATCTACACCGGTTACCCATTCCGTTACCGGATGCTCCACCTGGATCCTGGTATTCATTTCCATGAAATAAAAGTTCCCGGATTTTTCTAATAAGAACTCGATCGTTCCGGCATTCTCATACCCTGCTGCTTTGGCGGCTTTCACCGCCGCATCTCCCATCTTTTTTCTCAGTTCATCTGACAATGCAACAGATGGGGATTCTTCAATCAATTTTTGGTGATTACGCTGGATGGAACAGTCTCTTTCTCCCAGATGGATCACATTGCCATATTTATCTGCCAGAATCTGGAACTCAATATGTCTTGGATTTTCTACAAAGTGTTCAATGTACATCGTCGAATCGGCAAATGCCATCTCAGTCTCTTTCTGCGCCGTCTGAAATGCAGATTCAAACTCTTCCGGTGTCCATGCAGTACGCATGCCTTTCCCTCCGCCGCCAAGGGCAGCTTTTATAATAACCGGATAGCCGATCTCCTGTGCCAACGCAGCACCTGTCTTTGCATCGTAGACCGGTTCCTTACTTCCAGGTATGACCGGAACGCCTGCTGCCATCATCGTATTTCTCGCAACCTGTTTATTACCAAGGCTTGCAATGACTTTGGAATCCGGTCCGATGAATGTAATATTGCATTGCTCACATAATTCTGCAAATTTACTGTTCTCAGACAGGAATCCGAATCCGGGATGAATTGCATCTGCACCACTGATGATCGTTGCACTGATGATATTTTCCATACTGAGATAGCTGTCTTTTGACGGAGCAGGACCTATGCAGATTGCTTCATCTGCAAGCTTCGTGTGCAATGCTTCTTTATCTGCCTCGGAATAGACCGCCACAGTCTCTATTCCCATCTCACGGCAGGCACGGATGATACGCACTGCAATCTCTCCCCTGTTTGCGATCAATACTTTTTTAATCATCTTTCCTTACACTCCTATGCTGCTTTTTGTTTATCCAACCATGAATGTCAGTTCTGCACTGACTACTACCTTTCCATCCACACTTGCGACTGCCTCGCCGACACCGACAGGCCCTTTTCGCCGGATGATCTTCGTCTCCAGACGTACCTTGTCTCCCGGAACGATCTTACCTTTGAATTTACATTTATTGATTCCGCCGAAATATGCAATCTTTCCTTTGTTTTCTTCCAGACTTAAGATTGCAACCGCACCGGCCTGCGCCAGCGCTTCCACAGTCAGTACTCCCGGCATCACCGGTTCTTCCGGAAAATGTCCGGCGAAGAATTCTTCTCTGTAAGACACACATTTATATCCCACTGCGTATTCTCCCGGTACATAATCCTCAATGTAATCCAACAGAAGAAATGGGTGGCGGTGCGGGATGATTTCTTTTATCTGATTGATATCCAAATGATTCATACTGTCCTCCTACACGATGCGGAACAATGGCTGTCCATATTCCACACCTTCCTGATTATTTACCAGAATCTCTGCGACTGTTCCGCTGTAATCGCTTTCGATCTCATTCATCAGCTTCATTGCTTCTACAATTCCGAGTGTCTGTCCTTTTTCTACTCTGTCACCGACTTTTACGAAACTTTCCGCATCTTCCGCAGGTGCTGCATAGAATGTTCCTACCAACGGGGATTCCACTACATTCCCGACAGGTATTTCTTCGGCAGATGTTCCCGATATCTGATCTCCTTCTGCTGCTTTTTTTATCTCAGCAGCAGAAGTTGTTACCGCATTCACCGGTGCAGACAGATTTTCCGTCACATAGCATGTATTTTCTTTCTTGCTCAAATGCAATTTGATTCCTTCTTCCTCATATTTAAATCCTGTCAGATCTGACTTTGACACGGCATCTATGAGTTCGATCATTTTCTCCATTTCCATATGCTTTTTGTCCCTCCTGTGATTCTCCGCTAGCCTTCATACCGCTTCAACAATAACACTGCATTATGCCCTCCGAATCCAAGCGAGTTGGTCAGTACATAATCCACTTTCTTCTCAATCGGCGCACCAATTGCATAATTCAGGTCACATTCTTCATCTGCGGTTTCTGTTCCGACAGTCTGATGAATGAAGTTATCCTGAATTGTCTTCACACAGGTAATAAACTCTACACCTCCTGCTGCGCCAAGCAGATGTCCGATCATAGATTTTGTAGAATTGATCACAACATCCTTTGCCGCTTCGCCGAGTGCCAGCTTAATTGCACGTGTCTCGAACAGGTCATTATGATGTGTACTGGTTCCATGTGCATTGATATAATCTACCTGAGAAGGTTCGATCCCGCCTTCTTCCATTGCAAGTTCCATTGCTTTGGCTGCTCCGCTTCCGTCTTCTGCCGGAGAAGTAATGTGATATGCATCTCCCGTAGAACCATATCCGACAAGTTCGGCATAGATGACTGCACCACGTTGTTTTGCATGTTCCAGTTCTTCCAGAACAACTACACCTGCACCTTCTCCGAGAACGAATCCATCCCTGTCTTTATCAAATGGTCTGGATGCCTTCATCGGATCTGTAGAAGTCGAAAGTGCTGTCAGACTTGTGAATCCTGCGACTCCGGTCTCACAGATACATCCTTCTGCTCCACCCGCCAGCATCACTTCTGCGTCACCATACTGGATCGCACGGAATGCATCACCGATGCAGTTTGTTCCACTGGCACATGCTGTGACAACATTCGTGCATTTTCCTTTCAGCCCAAGCTGGATGGAAATATTGCCTGCTGCCATGTTCGAGATCATCATCGGAACCAGCAATGGATTGACTCTTCCCGGTCCTTTGGTCCGGATCTTTTCATATTCTTTTTCTACTGCCTGAAGGCTTCCGATACCGGAACCTACGATCACACCGACACGGAACGGATCTTCTTTTGACATATCAAGTCCGGAATCCTCGAATGCTTCTTTCGCCGCCGCTACCGCATACTGGGAAAATGGCTCCATTCTTCTTGCTGCCTTAAAATCCATTCTGTCTTTTGCCTGAAAATCTTTTACCTCGGCCGCAATTTTCACCTTATATTCCGTAGTGTCGAATTTTGTGATCTCTCCGATTCCTACTTTACCTTCTTTTATACCGTCCCAGAACTCCTCTACGGTATTTCCGATCGGAGTCACTGCTCCAAGTCCTGTCACTACAACCCTTCTCTTCATATATCTTAATCTCCTTTACATCACCATACCGCCGTCTACATGCAATACCTGTCCGGTAATATATCCCGCATCCTCTGACGCAAGAAATGCAACTGCATTCGCCACATCTTCTGCTTTTCCGAATTTTCCAAGCGGAATCTGTGCGGCAGACGCTTCTTTTATCTTTTCCGGAAGTACTTCTGTCATGTCGGTCTCGATAAATCCCGGTGCAACTGCATTGACCGTGATTCCTCTGGATGCCACTTCTCTGGCTGCTGTTTTGGTCAGTCCGATCACACCTGCTTTGGACGCCGCATAATTTGCCTGTCCTGCATTACCGCTGACACCTACAACAGATGCCATATTTATAATGCGTCCGCTTCTCTGGCGGATCATCTGGCGGAGCGCAGCTCTTATTGTATGAAATGTTCCCTTCAAGTTTGTGTCCAATACCTTATCAAAATCTTCTTCTGACATCTTCATAAGGAGTCCATCCTTTGTGATTCCTGCATTATTAACCAGAATATCAATTCTTCCCTGCTCCTTGATCACCGTCTCGATGAATTCTTTACAAGCATCAAAATCGGCCACATTACATTGTATGATCACCGCTTTACCGCCTGCAGACTCAACTTCATTCTTTACTTCTTCGGCTCTTTCTCTGGAACCGTTATAGTTGATCACAACTGTTGCTCCTTTTGATGCAAGCTTTACAGCGATTGCTTTTCCAATTCCTCTGGATGCTCCGGTTACAACCGCAACTTTTCCTTCCATTGTCTGATCCATCTTTACGATTCCTCCATCCTGTTTCCACCATCTGCGAGTTCCTCACAGACTTTATCCACATCCTCCCACTGGGAAATGTGGAATACTTTCACATTTCGATTGATTTTTCTTAAGAATCCTTCCAGTGTCCTGCCCGGTCCGATTTCGACGAATGTATCCACACCATCTGCGATCATGCGCTCCATGCTCTGCATCCAGCGCACCGGTGAACTGATCTGTGTCGTAAGAAGCCCCGGAGTTTCTCTGATATCCGTTACTTCTTCTGCCGATACGTTTGTCACATACGGAATCTTCAATTCATGAAATCTGGTATTCTCCAGCTCTTCTGCCAGCTTCTCTCCCGCCGGAACCAGCATCTTCGAATGGAACGGTCCGCTGACATTTAACATAATTGTCCGTCTTGCACCTGCTTCTTTTAATTTTCCGGCTGCTTCTTCCACAGCCTTCGTCTTGCCGGTGATAACAATCTGTCCCGGACAATTATAATTTGCAACTGATACATCTGCGATCGGTTCGATCACTTCTTCGATTTTCTCTGCATCCATGGAGATGACCGCACACATAGCACCTTCTCCTGCCGGCACCGTATTCTGCATCAGAATTCCTCTTTTTCTCACCAGACGGATCGCATCCATATCATTCATCCCGCCGGCAATTGCGATCGCCGGATATTCACCGAGACTTAATCCTGCCGTAACATCTGCTTTCAACCCTTTATTCTCTGCAACTCTTGTCATCGCAAGACAAGTGGTAACCATCGCTGCTTGCGTATATTCCGTCAGATCCAGTTTGTCATTTTCTTCAAAGCAGAGTGCTTTCATATCCAGACCAAGCTCCTCACCTGCCTGATCGAATATGTATCTTGCGATCTCACTGTTCTCATAAAAGTCGGCTCCCATGCCGGCTTTCTGAGCTCCCTGTCCGGGATAAATAAATGCAGTCTTACTCATAGAATCCTTTTCCTCCGATCAATGCATCTGTCTCATTCACCAGTTTCTGAACCAGCTCTTTACATGACATTCTTTCTTTTACCATACCTGCAATCTGTCCTGCCATTACACTTCCGTTCTTCACATCGCCTTCTACAACTGCTTTTCTAAGTCCGCCAAGTGTAAGCTTTTCTAATTCTTCAAATCCGGCTCCGGCGTTCTCCAGTTCCAGATATTTTCTCGTCATATCATTGCGAAGGGCTCTGACCGGATGTCCTGTGGTTCTTCCTGTTACTTTGGAATCAATATCCTTCGCTTTGATGATTCTTTCTTTGTAATTCTCATGTACCTGGGATTCATCTGTAACGACAAAATGTGTTCCCATCTGAACACCTTTTGCTCCCAGCATAAATGCGGCAGCGATTCCTCTTCCGTCTGCAATTCCTCCGGCAGCAATAACCGGAATATTGACTGCATCCACGATTTGCGGAACAAGCACCATCGTTGTACTCTCGCCGATATGTCCGCCGGCTTCACATCCTTCTGCTACCAGGGCGTCTGCCCCGCAGCGTTCCATTCTCTTCGCCAGGGCTACAGAAGCAACAACAGGAATAACCTTTACTCCGGCTTCTTTCCACATCTTCATGTATTTCTCCGGATTACCTGCACCGGTGGTCACAACTTTTACACCTTCTTCAACGATTACCTTTGCGACCTCATCTGCATAAGGACTCATCAGCATGATGTTGACACCGAACGGTTTGTCTGTCAGTTCTTTTGCCTTGCGTACCTGATCTCTTACCCAGTCTGCCGGAGCACTTGCTGCACCGATGAGTCCCAGTCCGCCGGCTTCAGATACACCTGCTGCCAGATGATATTCTGCTACCCAGGCCATACCGCCCTGGATGATCGGGTATTCAATTCCTAATAATCTGGTTACTTCTGTCTGCATAATCTCTATACTCCCTGTCTTTTTATAATCTCATTTTTATGTTACTGTCCTGTATTTCTTACTCTTTGTGAGCATTTACATACTCTACAACATCACCTACTGTTACGATCTTTTCCAGATCTTCGGATGGAATCTCGATTCCGTATTCATCTTCCAGTGCCATTGTCAGTTCAAAAAGATCCAGGGAATCTGCTCCGAGGTCATCTTTGAATGATGCATTTTCTGTGATCTTGCTTTCCTCTACTCCTAAGTTGTCTGCTACCATTTTTTTGATCTGTTCTAACATGTTTTTGTTCTCCTTCTCATATTTGTTTTTACTGTTTTTTACCATTCCAGAATACTTGCGCCCCAGGTAAGTCCTGCGCCAAATCCCGCGAGGATAATCTTCTGACCTTTTTGCAGCTTTCCGGCTCTGTTCAGTTCATCAAGAAGAATCGGAATGCTTGCGGAAGATGTATTTCCGTATTCTTCCAGATTCATCGGAAATTTTTCCAACGGCTCGCCCAGCCGCTTTGCGATTGCTTCTACGATCCTTTTGTTCGCCTGATGTAAGATATAAAAGCTGATTTCTTCCTGAGCCACATTATTTTTTTCCAGTACTTCTTTTACTGCCTGCGGCACGCTCTTTACTGCAAACATAAATACTTCTCTTCCATCCATCTGCATCAGATATTCTTTTTCATCCGGCTTCGGCAGATCTTCCGGCGATAACTCGCTTCTGTCATATCTGCTCCGGCAGCACAGTGCTTCTCCTTTGGAACCATCGGAGTGTGTCACTGGAAGATAATATCTCATATCTTCACTTTTCAGTACCGCTGCTCCGGCACCATCCCCGAACAGGATACATGTTCCGCGGTCCTTCCAGTTCGTCAGGTTCGACAAACTTTCACTGCCAATGATCAGAGCAGTCTGATACACACCCGCATTCAGATACGCCACCGCTGTATTATAAGCAACTACGAATCCGGTACATGCCGCACTCAGATCAAAACAGGTTGCACGCTTTGCTCCGAGTTCTCTTTGCACTTCACAGGCTGTACATGGAAGTATTACATTTGAAGAAATCGTAGAAACGATGATCAGATCCACATCGTCTGCAGTAATACCTGCATTTTCAAGTGCCTGTCGTCCAGCTTGGACGGCCATGGATACCGTCGTCTCTTCTCTGATGATATGACGTCTCACGACTCCGGTTCTCTCCCGGATCCACTCATCACTGGTATCAACCAGTTTTGCAATGTCATTGTTATCCATTACAAATGATGGTACGCAAGATCCTGTCCCACATATTCTTCCAGTCATTCTAAATACCTCTGATTTATTTTGATTCTAAATTATTTTGACTGTCAAAGTATATATCAAGAAATTTTGTTTGTCAAGTATTTTGAATATCAAAATATATTTTTATTTTTCCGGACGTCTGGTGTTTACCTGGAATTCATATAATTATGATAATATATTTTAACTTATAGCAGTTTCTCTTCCCATTCTTTTTCTTTGAAGCCGGTCAGAACGAAATTATCTCCGATTACTAATGGGCGTTTTACGAGCATTCCGTCGGTTGCCAGGAGTTTTAACTGGTCGTCTTCGGTCATTTCTTTTAATTTGTCTTTCAGGTTCATCTGTTTGTATATCATACCACTGGTATTGAAGAACTTTTTGAGTGGAAGTCCGCTCATTGTGTACCATTCTTTTAATTCTTCGTAAGTTGGATTTTCTTCTTTAATTGCTCGTTCTTCAAATTCTACGTTGTGTGCTTCCAGCCACTTTAATGCTTTCATGCAGGTGCTGCATTTTCTGTATGCAAATACTTTCATCATAGATTCTCCTTTTCCATTTTTGCTTATTTTTCATAATATATTATTAGTGTTTCATATCATTCTTCCAACGTTTTATTTCTTCTACACTATGCCCTACTGCTTCTGCAATCATGTCTTCCCTTGCTCCTAATTCAAGCAACTTCATTGCTGTTTCATATTTTCCTTTTTCTTTTCCACGCTCTTCTCCTATTAACTCTCCCGCTTTGTAAATCTTATCCATCTCTTTACACATAATCTCCACTCCTTCCTGTGTCTCTTTCAATACTCTTACCCACTCTGCCAATACTTTGCTATACATGTCTTCTGCCTTTGTACAATGAAAATCATGCATCAATCTGCCCAGATCTGTATTTTCTTTCATCCGGGCGTTAATATATATAATTTCGCTTTTATCATTATAATCTCTGCCGGTTTCTCTTACAGTCCGTTTGATATGTAAGATGGGTGCAACTTCATTTTCTACTTCCATTTCTTTTCTGCCATTCACAGCCACACAGTCAAGTACAGCCGATCTTCCCTGTAAATTCTTGTAATCTTTCTGAACAACGACTTCTGTTAATTCCAGATCATCATTTTCAGTAATAACTCTTAATACATATTCCGCACATTCCAGAATATTTAACACGTTCCGCATGAACATATCACTCATCATTGTCAGCTCTGCGACTAACTTCTCATAATATCGGAACCGTTCATTAACAAAACCTGTCTTTAACAAATTCGTATTATTCATAGGCTTCTCCTCTCAGTATAAACTTATCTTTACAGTATTTCAATGCGATAATAATTATATTATCAAGTATATTTGTAAATGATTTTAATCTTCCGTTTCCATCCTTCATAATGGAATCCCACATTTCGAATATCTGATAATTCAACATTTATTTGCTTATTCTTTCGTTATATATTTTGAAAAATTTTGATATATTTATCGATGTATTTCATGATTGGAACGAAATGTTCCTTAACTCAACGAATTATAATATAGAATGATATGTTATAATCATGAATGCACCAGTTTTATCTGATGCATTCACCTAATATGACTTTTTATTTTATCCAATCCTTTTTGCTTTAGAAACCATGCTGGATCTGATATACGTCATTCCTGTGACCAGATAAATGACAGCTACAACAAGAACCGCCAATATACCAGTATTCAAGAACATATTTGCTATTAATGTAAGCAACAATAATATCGGTATTACTTTGTTCAATACAATATACGTCTTATATGCACTTTTGTATATAATTTCTTTTTCTGCTTCATCACAGCTTTCCACCCACTGTTCCGTAAATTTGCTTGAAGTTGGATCACCTTTTTTCTCCGGATGTGCCGCCTGTATCGCTTTTACATAACGTACAGAAAGATAAATATCGTAGAAATAGCACAGTATAAATATAATGCAGGCGAATAAAAAATATCTGGATTTTCCTGATTCTATATACTTCAAAGAATATCCAAAGGATAAAATTATGATGCAGGCCACCTGTGACACCAAATTAACCCCACTGGTCCACGCTCCCCATTTTTCTTCTTCGTAATCCAGTTCATAGAATCTGTCCTCATCTGCATCCTTCATTTCTTTGTATACATTCTTTAACCGGTATAAACTGTATTCACCCACAACTACCGTAACAACCGCGATTATAATCAGAGCTGGAAATATATATTGCTGAATCGTTCCGTTAATCGTTCTGATTCCTGCATCTATTCCTTTTTTCATCAGTTCATAGATGACTACCGACACGCCTCCGGCGATTCCCCCGATTATCACTGCCGCGAGCATCTTCCACGTTGCGGTAAAATAACTACTTTTCTTTTCTTTCATCATTATATCCATTCCTTTCGCTTCGCTCAGGCACAAAACGCAATGAAAATGTTTCCCTGAGCTTATTTTTTCTTTATAATTCTTCTTGTAGGGAACTCGGTATACTACAAATCACGAGGAGGTGAGTGGGCTGTCCGGCTTGCCGGATGACCGTATCATTATATGTGTAGACTGTCTTTTCAGGCACAAATAAGTGTGACACCAAGCACGAAATCTTATCTCTGTTTAAACAACTTCGTTTATGGCTTAGACAGTCAGTCAATTCCGTCTCTCCCTATAATCTTTAGCGAACCGCTCTGGTTCTGAAAGGAGTCCCTATGGCTTTAAAAATCGTGTACAAAATCTGTTGTGGCATTGATGTCCACAAGACTTTTGTAGTCGCCTGCATTGCTTCTACTGACAAGCACGGCGTTACCTCTTACGAGCGCCACCGTTTTTCTACCTACACGAAAGGTTTGAAAAATTTGTTACAATGGCTACTCGAACATAATTGCAAGGATGTCTGTATGGAATCTACTGGTAAATACTGGATTCCTGTTTATAACATTCTCGAAAAAGATTGTTCGATTGTCCTTGCTCATCCAAAGTATGTTAAGGCTATCCGTGGAAAGAAAACTGACAAGAAAGATGCCAAATGGATTGCTGACCTGTTTAAGCATGACCTTGTTGCCGGTAGCTTTATGCCTCCTGCTGACATCCGCCAGCTTCGTGACCTTATGCGCTACCGTTTCAAACTGACCTGCTTCAAATCAAGCGAAAAGAATCGTTTGCAGAACTGTCTCACGGTTTCCAATATCCAGTTGGGAAACGTTGTTTCGGACACCTTCGGCAAATCTGCTCAGGCAATACTGGATAAGATTTTAGAAAACCCTGAAGATACTTCCTTTGACCTTGAACCCCTTGTTTTCAAAAGTTTGAAAAAGAAACTTCCCGAACTGCGTGATGCCATTGACGGCTATATCACACCGGAACAAGCAGGAAAACTCAAGATAATCAAGGCTCATTATGAAAGCCTTGAATCCCGGAAAGCAGAGCTTGAAGAACTCATTCTTGCGCTCGCCGCTCCCTATCAGCAGGAACTCGCCATTCTTCAAACCGCTCCTGGTATCAGCAGTGACTTCACTGCCATCGGAATTATTTCCGAAATCGGTACCAATATGGAGGCTTTTCCTTCGGCGAAACACTTATGCTCATGGGCTGGTCTTGCTCCGACCAACAATGAAAGCGCAGGGAAGAAAAAATCTGTCCGGGTTTCCAAAGCCGGATGCTATATCAAGCCGCTTTTAGTACAGTGCGCAAACGCTGTTGTTAAAAGCTCAAAGCATCCTGAAATGCGTAACCGTTATCTCCGTCTCAAAAAGCGTCGCGGTCACAAGAAAGCAATCATTGCCATAGCAAGAATGCTTCTTACCGCATTATACCACATGTTGAAGAACGGCGAAAACTATAATGCAGAACTTTACAGGAAATCAGACCTGCCTCCAGTTGACCGTGAAATTACGGTAGAACAGGCAATCCTTATCGCAAGAAATCAGGGTTATAAAATCAAGTCAGCAACCGCATAACCTTAACTTCTCAATATTCAATTTTTAAAGCAGCCACCGAAAGATGGCTTATTTGTCGTGTGCTTAAGGGAATGGATACCCTCTACTTCTCATTTTCAATCTTATCTCCTCTTCATATATAAAAATATCTTCTACACTGACTTCACAAATCTTCGCAATCTTTAATGCGAGTGTTACTGACGGCGAATAGTCTCCTCTCTCTATCTGGCTGATCGTCTGTCTGGATACGCCTGCGAGCTTTCCCATCTCGGTCTGATTGACGCCAAGTCTTGATCTGTATTCCTTCAATCGGTTTAGTAAAGGCAAATGCTCATCTCCTTTATCAATCATATTTTGACAATTTTTCTTGTCATTTAGATTCTAACAGATGACAACTATAGTTGTCAAGTTTCTATTTAATGCATTATGGCGGCTATCACCGATCGGAATAAACTTACAAGATCCTATCCTGTGCTGACTCCAACATGGGGAAATTCTAAAGCAAAAAAGTTGACCTAAAAACGAGCTCACAAAAAATCCAAACTCGACATTCGTCTCAGACAGTGGATTTTTTGTGAGCAAACGGTCAACTTTTTTACTTAAGAATTACCAACCATGAGTCCGTATGCACAGGATAGGACCTTGTAAGTTTATTCCTGCGGTTTCGCATGCCATAATAATTAAATGGAGAACTAACCTTTTATTACGGTTCGGGGATTTGGCTTACTTAGTGCATTAAATAGAAAATACTCCTCCAAACTGTGAAAATCCTAATATACAAGCCGCACATACCAGCATAAATACAATGATTACTTTTACGCCTATAGATATCTTCGCATAACTTTCACAGATCGGGATCTGTTTATACTCCCACTCCGTCCGCATTTTTCTTCTCTTCCATTTCTGAACCAGTGTGATGCAGTCACATATGAAGAATGTGATAATAAATCCAAAGCTGAATACCATGGCTGCTATATAATATCCCGCATCGGCACCTTC
The DNA here is from genome assembly GCF_025567265.1 of Dorea amylophila. Classification (NCBI taxonomy): domain Bacteria; kingdom Bacillati; phylum Bacillota; class Clostridia; order Lachnospirales; family Lachnospiraceae; genus Dorea; species Dorea amylophila. Next base: position 67,737 of record NZ_JAOQJW010000004.1, read on the forward strand.
GATATCTATCTGCCGTTTGCACAATACTACAGCCGTTACGATCAATAAGAAATTTAGTAATGTATCCACAATAATCATCTTATCTACGATACTTTTTCTGCCGATTTCCTTCATACGCTCCGCTCCTTCCTGTAACAACCGCTTTTCATCCAGGTCTTCTTCTTTTTTCTGTTTCACCGCTTCCAGTTCCGTCTCTAATTCTTTCATATATTTCCTGCATTCACTACATTCTGCTAAATGCTCTTCCACCAGTTTTCTGCTATCTTCGCTGCATACCTTATCCAGATATAACGGTATCAGATCTCTGATAATCTCACATTTCATCATTGCCTGCGCCTCCCATCTTTTCTACGATCATTTTCTTGGCTCTGTAATAGGTCACTCTCGCCCAGCTTTCACTTTTTGAAAATAACTGTCCGATATCTCTGTATGATACCTCTCCCATCACCCGCAGCATGAATACTTCTTTGTACGGTTCCTGTAAGTCATGTAGAATTTTTCGGATGATCTGTCCATTTTCCTGATTGATTATGCCATTTAATAAATCCTCCCCTTGATCTGCATGATTTTCATCTAATTTATTTGCATATCTTTTCTGCTTTTTTGTCCACGCATAATATTCATGCTTCGCAATCTGACATAACCACACCGATAATTTACATTCACCTCTGAAATTTTCCAATTTTTCAAATGCAATGGCAAATGTCTGCTGGGTAAGTTCTTCTGCTATTTCCCTGTCTCCGGATAATCTCAGCAGAAAACAATATACCTCTTTTAAATATTTCTGATATACTTCCTCAAAAGATTCCATGAACTCACCTCTCTTCTCTCATTTATATCTTCTTTTACTATTAAGAGTCATTTTTTCTCAATTCGTTACAAACTTTTTTATTTTTATAGACCAAAGGTACTTCCATAAATCCCCTTGACATTTCCTTCTATATCTATTATAGTACTTATCGCAATTGTTTACAAAGTAAACTATTATAAAGGAGCAACTATGAAAGACAAAAACTGGACTGATATCGTATCAAAACAGGGCGACCTCCGGCATTTCGCAAGCATGGCGATCCGGAAATCCGGAAAATCAGAGCACACTTCTGCTCAGGAGATTGATTTTCTGTTCCGGATCGCGCTTTCGGAAGAACCACTGACCCCAAGACAGATTACCAGCGCTATGGGCATCAGTAAGACTATCGTAAGCCGCCTGACCGACCATCTGGAATCCAAAGGGTTTATCTGTAAAGAGGCCTCTGCGTCCGACCGCCGCAGTTACTGCATCCGCATTACCGGTGCCGGAAAAGATGAGATTGACCGTACGTACTATTACTATCTGGATCCACTCTATACATTACAGAAAAATATGAAGAAAGAGAAATTCGAGACTTTATTCCAACTAATCCGTGAAGCGAACGAGATTCTTTCTTCACAAAAAAAATAAAGGAGATTTTATTATGACATTTTACCAGGAACTACAACTAAGCTCGACCGGCTCTAAACAGCTGATTAAAAACACAACCGATAAAAAAGAAAAACGCCGTCACATACTCATTTACAACTTTAAAGTATATCTTGTAATGATATTCTGTGTCGCCGTTGTATCTTTATATAGTAAATTCATCGGAAATGACAACAGTGTTGTCGGAGTTACCGTGCTTCTGGCCGTGCTGGTTCTCAGGCAGGCCGATTTCGGAATCCGTACCACGCACGGGCTTGCCTCTATCGCAGGCATCTACGCAATCCTTATGGCAGGTCCCCGTCTTGCCAACATGGTATCACCGGTTCCTGCCTTCTTTATTAATGCAGCCTGTATCATGCTGCTGATGATCCTCGGATGCCACAATGTGATCATGTACAATCACTCTACTTTTGTCCTTGGCTATCTATTATTATTTGGATATGATGTAAGCGGACATGCCTACATTTTAAGACTGGAAGGACTCCTTGTCGGAATGATCCTCTGCATGATCATTTTCTATAAGAATCAGAAGAACCGTCCTTACCGGCGTAAATTTTCTCATCTGTTCCAGGAATTCAACATTCATTCCGCACGCAGCAGATGGTATATCAAGCTGACATTCATCGTATCATCGGCGATGCTCATCATGTCCCGGCTCGGACTTCCAAGAGCTATGTGGGCAGGTATCGCATGTATGTCCGTGTGTCTTCCGTTTACAAATGACTGTGTCGCACGTTCCGGAAAGCGTTGGATGTTCAACATCGTAGGAGGTCTGTTATTCGTTGTTCTGTATACGGTTCTTCCTGAGTCTATGTATGCCTATATCGGAATCATCGGCGGAATCGGTGTCGGATATTCGGCAGGATATTCCTGGCAGACAGTGTTCAATACATTTGGAGCGCTTTCCATTGCGTCCGGTCTGTTTGGAATGCCATATGCAGTAGCACTCCGAATTGGTGCCAACCTGTTTGGTTCTGTTTATACGGTCCTGTGCAACAAATTATTCGATAAAGCACACGCTTATTTTCATAGCACCGATTTAAAAACAACGCTCTCTTAAAAAGGGGATGTAGCTTGCGCTACATCCCTAATTTTTCTACTACTTCCTGTGCTGCAGGTGTTCCTGCAACACCACCGACACCGGTTTCTCTCAATGATACGTCCATCTTGTCTCCGACTTCTTTCATCGCATCTATCACCTGGTCAACAGGTACCTTACTTGTAATCCCTGCCAGTGCCATGTCCGCTGCCGCCAGCGCATTCACTGCACCGCCTACATTACGTTTCACACACGGTACCTCTACCAGACCTCCTACCGGATCACATACAAGTCCCATCAGGTTCTTCAATGCCATCGCACAGGCATGTCCGATCTGATCCGTATCTCCGCCTTTGATATAGCAGATTGCCCCGGCTGCCATTCCCGAACCGGAACCGATCTCTGCCTGACATCCTCCCGATGCTCCCGCAAGATATGCCCGGTTGGCAATGATCTGACCAAGTCCGGCTGCCACATACATGGCTTCTATCATCTTTTCTTCCGGAACATTGTATTCTTTATAATAAGTAACAAGTACTGCCGGAAGTACACCGCAGGCTCCTGCTGTGGGTGCCGCAACAATTCGTTTCATACAGGCATTATTACACCCCATCTTCAGTGCATTAGACATCACCTTTGAGACAAAATCCCCACACAACGGTTCTTCATTCTCACGGTAATTGTCCATAAGCCCGCCTTCTGTTCCGACCAGACCACTTCTTGATACCTTGTCCGGTTCATAGGCATCCAGCGCATCCAGCATGGACTGCCACATATACTTCATCTTTTCCCAGGAATCTTCTATCTTCACATCCCTCTCCTGTGCATCCTCTAACTGGATTGCTTTCCAGAATGGAATGTTCTCTTTTTCCCCTCTCAGTTTCGCCTCTTCCATTGACTGATATGACATATCTTCTTTTCCTCCATTATCTATACCGATCCGTTCGGATCAAGAAATTTCACACGGATAATTCCCGGCTTGCTCTCCAGTTCATCGATCGCACTCTGCGGAATCACCTGATCTGTCTCTACAACCATAACAGCCGTTCCGCCACGCTTGTCACGGAATACCTGCATGGTCGCCACATTGATCTCAGCTTTACTGAGTGCAGCGGCCACCTCCATGATCCGTCCCGGCTCATCCACATTCCGGATGATCAGTGTACAGCTCTCTCCACTGAAATTTACATCAATCCCATCCAATTTACAGACACAGATGCGTCCGCCTCCGATGGAATGTGCCTGGATCTTCATCTGCGGCACACCTTCTGCTTCCATAATAATCTGAGCAGTATTCGGATGTGCACCCTTAATGTTCTTGTTCTTCATTACAAAATCCATCCCCATGTCTTTTGCAACTTCGTAACTGTCCGGTATGCGCATATCATCCGGCATCATCCCCAATAAACCGGCAATCAATGCCCTGTCCGTTCCATGTCCCTTTCCTGTTGCGGCAAACGAGCCATGCAAGATAACCTCCGCCTTCTCCGGCTGACGGCCGAATAACTGTCTTGCCACCATACCGATCCTGACTGCCCCTGCTGTATGCGAGCTGGATGGACCTACCATTACCGGTCCTAAAATGTCGAATATATTTCCCATATTCTTTTTCCCTTTCTTTTTTACTATAACTATCCCCTTCCCCATCTTTTTCAAGTATCGGATAGTTACGTATTTTGGTATATTCTATTTACTATTATACGTTCCCATCTCATCTTTTACAATGGTCAAAGATTGTTTTTTCCTCTCTGATATGCTAACATTTTATAACGCAGGACCGGATATCTGATATAGAAGCTTTAAGGTATCCTCCCAGCCTATGATAAGGAAGTGTATAGCATGAATAAAAAAGAAGTTCTAGAGATCCGCAGACAGTTTTCTCCTGAAAACTGTGCCATCACACGCATCTGCGGATGTTATGTGGATCACGAAAAAGAGAAAAAAATGGAAATGAAAAAAGCCTTCTTATCTTTACCCGAAGAAGAGGCTTTCAAATATTTTGACATCTTCAAACACACCCTTTCCGGAACAATTGGAAAGAACCTCATCAATATGGAATTCCCGCTCGACCAGGAATTGAATGGCGGCACACAGGAATTTCTTATGAGATTAAAGGACAGTAAACTTCAGGATGACCTTCTTCTGGAGGAATTCTATGATAAGGTCGTGGAAAGTTATGAATACGGCGAAAACTACTACATCATCCTGATCCATGCCGTATACGATGTTCCCGGTAAGACCAAAGATGGTCTGGAGATGGAGGACGCCTCCGATACCGTATATGAGCACATCCTCTGCAGCATCTGTCCGGTCAATCTTACGAAAGCCGGACTTACTTACAATGCACAGACAAATAACATTGAAGACCGTATCCGCGACTGGTTCGTAGAAGCTCCGGTCAAAGGATTTTTATTCCCTGCATTCCAGGATCGTGCAACGGACTTACATAATGTCCTTTATTACACAAAGAAACCAGAAGAATTACAGCCATATTTCGTAGAACACGTCCTTGGAAGCACTACTCCACTGACTGCCGGTGATCAGAAGACAACCTTCCAGGCAATCGTAAGTGATACCCTGGGCGAAGACAGTGACTACGAAGTGGTCCGTAACATCCATGATAATTTAAATGAAATGATCGAACAGTCCAAGGAAGAACCGGAACCGCTGGAATTATCCAAAACTGATGTCAGAAAGCTCCTGACACGCAGCGGAGTTGCCGAAGAGAAGCTGGAATCATTCGATGATGAATTCGATGAGACAGTCGGCATACACGGAACCCTGCTCGCATCCAACATCGCCAGTGCTAAGACTTTCCAGATTGAGACACCGGATGTGGTAGTTAAGGTTAATCCGGAACGAGCCGATCTGGTAGAGACGCGTGATATCGATGGACGCCGCTGTCTGGTAATTGCAATCGATGATCATCTGGAAGTAAACGGAATCGAAATCCATTAGATTTGAAGAAAAAATTAAAAAAATTTCAATTTTTCACAAAAAATGTTTGCATTTTCCGTCAGACTATGATAAGATACTTTTTGTCAAGCGGAAATGGCGGAATGGCAGACGCGCTAGATTCAGGTTCTAGTGGGAGCAATCCTGTGAGGGTTCAAGTCCCTTTTTCCGCATGAAAAAACCTTGAAGATTTGTTCTTCAAGGTTTTTTATTTTTTCTGAATTATGATTTTATTTACTTCTTTTTATGCGCTCCCGCAGTTCCTCAAATATCTCCTTATGCTGCCCGACCTGCATCTTCGGGAATGCCTTCACGAGACGCTCACCAACTTTTGTACGGTTCTCTGCCATCTCTTCGTATTTCTCTTTTAATTCCTCTATACGAGCTTTCTTCTCCTCCCTGAATTCCATACCTTCCATTACATTCTCATAGATATTCTCGCCGACCTTATCAGACAGTTCCTTCAGCTCGGCTGCAATCTTCTCCATTGCTTCCAGTCTGCGGTTCATCTTAAGGATACCGGAAGCTGTTACATACAGATCCGCAAGAAGTCCGACCGCCAGACACGCCATAACTACAATTCCCAGAACGAGCGGAATCATCGTCAGCACTTTGTAAATCAGCGGATGGATAATCTTCACGATCAGGACGCAGAACACTCCCCAGATCAGCGAAAACAACACACATACATATCCACCAATATTCAATGGCTGTTCCGAATAATCCCACCATTTATTATGAAAGATCTTCTCCAGCAAAAATCCGGTAATCCCTTCGATCACAGTCACAAGTATGGTAGAACTGATATACAGCAACACCAGGTTATTCTCAACCGGCGTCAGAAACTGTACTACAACACCAACCCCTATTCCATATACCGGACAGATCGGTCCATTCAAAAATCCACGGTTTACAAACTTGCCCTGTTTTGCTGCTGCATATGCGACCTCCGTGCACCATCCCAGGAATCCATATACAAAAAATGATAATGCGAAATAATATAACTCTGTCAAATATCCTCTCTCCTTCTTTGTCATTATATTAATAAATTTTATTATACGTGATTCCACTTTATTTCTCAACAAACTTCTTTTTCAGATCTGTTAAGCTTTTATTTCATATAATACAAATCTAAATTTTTTCTTACAACTTCGTGAATATTCTGTGACCACTCTTGAGAGTTTTTTTCAAACATTATAAAATAGAAGATGGGTATAAATAGGAGGGATTAACAATGAGTTTAAATAACAAGAAAAAAACACCAACTGCTTCTGATGTTTTTGACGATGATTTCGAAGTGATCTACGAAGGTGATCTTCCAGACATCTCTATCGATGATGACGATGATGATGATTACCGTGATGTATTATCCGGATTATCCGATATTGATCATACCGATTATATCAGAAAAAATGATTATGACAGATTAACAAAAAAATTAAAGGATAAAAACAGGAAAACTTCCAGAAAAAGCAGGAATCAAAAAGGAAAAGATAATTTCTTTGATACCAGCTATTATGATGAGGATTTCCTTGATGAGTTAGATGATGAGCTTTATGATGATGACATTGCCATGGATGATGATTATGATGATTCCCGCAATGGTCGTAAAAAAGAGAAAAACCGCCGAAAAAAACGTGGGGTTAAAATTCCAAATGTCGCAAAACCGGTTGCAAAAACCGCAAAAACGGGAGGAAAAATCTTATTCAAATTTATCAATTTTCTGTTAAGAATGGGAACGCTGCTATTGATCGCATGGATCATTTATCTTTTGGGACTGCATTTCCTGACAAATATAGGTCCTTTTGGTAACATTATTTCCCGTCTGACAGCTGCAGATCAGGAACTGATCGCCTATCTTGCGGTTGCCGGAGTATTATTGCTTTATGAGATTATTATCTTTTTCTGTGTTCTCGGCGGAAGCAGGAAGCAGGGCCGTGATGGAAATACCATCGATAACGGCCGGGGGCTTACATCCTTTATCATTATCGCAACCGGCTCTTATCTGTCTGCTGTGTTTGCAAGTCTCATTCCGCAGATTCCTGCCGCACTCCAGGGAATCCAGAGTGCATTGACTGTTTACGGAAGTTTAAAGAATACATTACTTCCAATCTGTGCCGCAGGAGTTGTAAGCTGTATAATCCGGAAATTTATTATAAAATAGTCAAAAAAACACCGAGGCAGAATTGAATGCCCGGTGTTTTTTCATTTCTTTTATTTTTTCTTTTTAACACGGATTTTTCTGATCAACTTTCGTATCAGCCAGATAATCACTATAATCAGAAAAAGAAGTCCCGCACAGATTCCCACGATCATTCCGGCAAATTTATTCGGATGTTTTAACAGATCTGCAATATTCCTGCTGTCTTCCACTACTTTCCGCCCGTGTGTCGTACTATAGTAATCAGAAACATTTGCTATTCCGTCTCCGTCTGTGTCTTCAAACGACTGCATATATCTTGCAATTGCCACCCATGCCTTTAATTCTGTCTTACCGTCTGTAATTGCCTCATCTTCCAGATTCTTTAGCAGCTTACCATTCTTATCCTTCGGTTCAATCTTTAATAATCCATATGATACATCCGTGACAGAGCCCAACATCTGTCCTGTATACAGATCTGTCACAACCTTGTATAATTTATCATCCTGTATCTCTTCTCTCTTCCCGTCTTTGGTCAGATAGCAGTCTGTTACTTTATTCAGAATCATGCGGTGCGGATTATAAGTAAAGTTCATTCCACTGCAATATAATCTTGCAGTCGTCATATAATCAGAAACAGACGCATCTACTTCTGCTACCAGCTTTAATTCTTTTCCGGTTAAATATGCAGTGATCAGTGGATAACCGGCAAGACCGTCTTTACCGATCCCCAGCGAGAAAGAATTATAAACCTTTTCTACCGTAATATCACCTTTTGTGTATGTGTCACGCACCGTTCCACTTGGCACAACCGCCACATCTACCGGCCTGCCATCATATCCTTCGGAATTTTCCACCGCATACACATAGGCGTCAGATATAATGTCTCCCAGATTCAGTTCTTCATGCTTTGTTTCCATTTCCCCAAGGCTGTTGAACTTAATATCATTTTCTGCAAGCACCTGATCTTTTGTATAACCGAAATTTACCAGATAATTGGTATCAACAGTATCCATAAATTTATCAATCTGCTTTTGGGCTGCCTGATCAGATTTTACATTCTTTGTTACTGGAATCAATTTATAAGTATTCATTTTCCAGCGTTTATCTTTCTTCTGGGTCATGGAAATGCTTCCAAGATTTCTACCGTATTCCCCACAGGATACGATATAAGTATTCCCATGTCTGATTGGCTGGTCTAATTGCGTATGTGTATGCCCGCTGATGATCAGATCAATATCCGGTACTTCTTTCGCCAGAGTCTCGTCTTCTGATACTTTCTCATCTTCCCATGTCCCACTGTGTGAAACGCATGCGATCATATCGACATCTTCTTTTTTCTTAATCTCTTCTACTGTATTTTTTGCTGATTCCACAGGATCCTTAAACTCAAGTTCACAGGTAGGTGCACATTCTAATGCATCTTTCCCGAATACCCCAAGAACCGCTATCTTTACACCGCCTTTTTGAATAACCACATAATCCTTTACTCCATATGTCTCAAATGCGGATTCTATCTGTTTCTGCCCTTTGCTTAATCCCTCTTTTTCCATGGCATCCCAGTCTACATTACACACTACAAGTTTCGGAACTGTCTCCCCTGAATTCTTTGCAGTCTTCAGCATATCTGCAAGTCCGCCGGAACGGTAATCAAATTCATGATTGCCAAATGTCGTAACATCACAGCCCAGATATCCAAGCATCCTAAGTTCTGCCGCTTCTGTTGTGTACACTGTCTGGATCAGGGTTCCCATGGAAAAATCTCCTCCGTCCAGGATAAGTGTATCCGGATTTTCTTTCTTCTTTTCATCGATCAATGTTTTGATCCTTGCAAAGCCTCCGACCTCTTTTTGTTTCCCATTTACGATCGTAGAATAGCTGTTCAGATGCGAATGTGTGTCATGCGTAAATAATACATCCAGATGTTTTCCCCCATCTGCAGCCTCGGTCTGCACTCCCGGCAGCAGCGGCATGCATAACATCACGATCAAAATCAGCACAATAACTCTTTTTACTCTTCTCATATATTTTTTCCTTTCTTTTTTATATAAAGAGAACTACCGGCAGCAGATTCTCCTGTATACCTTCGTATACAAAAAATCCCGAAGAACTGCATCATATCATACTGTTCTCGGGATTATCTTTTCATGCGGATGACAGGACTTGAACCTGCACGTCGTGGACACTAGATCCTAAGTCTAGCGCGTCTGCCAATTCCGCCACATCCGCTTAATAAAAACGCAAATCCTTCTTATTTTGAAAGATCTGCGTTTTTAAATACTGAGCGTGCGGGGATTCGAACCCCGGACAACTTGATTAAAAGTCAAGTGCTCTACCACCTGAGCTACACGCCCATAATAAACTGGGCTAGTTGGATTCGAACCAACGAATGCAGGAGTCAAAGTCCTGTGCCTTACCGCTTGGCGATAGCCCAATAATAAAGAAAAAGGGTGGGTAATGGGACTCGAACCCATGATATCCAGAACCACAATCTGGCGCGCTAACCAACTGCACCATACCCACCATATTACTTATCGAACTGTCTTTTGTCCAACTAAGTATCACCGTATTAAATTTTGTGGTTTAAACGAGCCTGGGGGGATTCGAACCCTCGACCTACGGCTTAGAAGGCCGTTGCTCTATCCAGCTGAGCTACAGACTCATATCTCTAACCACACCCAAAACAAATTGTTTCAGGAAAGCGGGTGATGGGAATCGAACCCACGTATCCAGCTTGGAAGGCTGGTGTTCTACCATTGAACTACACCCGCATGACGTATCGGGGTGACAGGATTCGAACCTGCGACCTCCTGGTCCCAAACCAGGCGCTCTAGCCAAGCTGAGCCACACCCCGATGGTGTTGTTTTGTATCACTTTTTGTTACCGCTCCGTGACACAAGACATATTATATATGAGTGCCAACTAAATGTCAACAACTTTTTTCATTTTTTTTATTTTTTCTTCAAGTAGTCCGGAAACCCTTGAAATACAAGGATTTTCCGGACTCTCCCTTTACGGATTCAGATATTCCTGTGTAATCTCCATTTTTCCGTTGTCGTCAATCTGCATGAGCATATAACTCGGCTTTCTCCCCTGTTGTCTTGGATAACAGAGGCTTCCCGGGTTCAACGTAATCAGATCTTTTTCTTTTTCATAAAACGGCCGGTGTGTATGCCCATACATTGCAATGTCGGCACCACGCCCTCTTGCCTCCTGTTTCAGTCGTTCTTCTCCCATAGATACATAATATCCATGTCCGTGTGTAATAAATATATGATAGCCCCCGATCATGAACTCTTCCTCTCCCGGAAGACCGGAAAAAAAGTCATTATTTCCACGCACCATATGTACCGGACAGTCCGCAACTGCCGGAATATAATCCTCATCGCCTTCTACGTCGCCGAGATGTATCAACATATCCAGCGGCTGTTCTTTTTCTATCACACGGTCAAAATTTCTGTGTGCCCCATGCGTATCACTTATGATCAGTATCTTCATATTCTCTTATCCTAACTATTCTTCTGTCTGCTTCTTTTGTCTGTTTCTTTTGAATTCTATCTCTGTTCCAGGATTTTACGGATTTTTTTCAATCCTTCCCCTCTGTGACTCAGTTCGTTCTTCTTTTCCGGCGATAGTTCCGCACTGGTACATCCGCATTCCGGAAGAAAGAAGATCGGATCATAGCCGAATCCATTCTCTCCTGCAATCTTATGTCCAATAATTCCTTCCATCGTTCCTCTGACTACTTCACAGCAACCATCCGGCATAGCTGCTGCAATCGCACAGACGAATCTTGCTGTACGCTTTTCATCCGGCACACCGTCCAGACGGTCCAGAAGGGCCTGATTCTTAATATCATACGAAGTATCTTCTCCCATATATCTCGCAGAATAGATTCCCGGTTCTTTATTCAGATAATCAATCTCCAGGCCGGAATCATCTGCCAGAACGACTGCATGTGCATACTCCGGCATCTCATGTGCGATCTTTGCAATCTCTGTTGCTTTGATCATCGCATTTTCTTCAAATGTCATTCCATCCTCTATCACGTCTGCTTTGATTCCTGCTTCTTTCTGAGAAAGAATCTCCACTCCCAGATCACTTAAGATCGCACGAATCTCTGTCATCTTATGTTCATTGCCAGTTGCAAATATAATTTTATCCATCTTATTTCTTCTCCTGTCTGTCCGACGGACGTCCGGCCTTTGGCGGCTTTGGTCCTAAGAACTGGTAAAAATATGTCTTTAACATTCCGTTATAAATCTTACGGTTACGATCGGCTTTCCGTCCGAAATAGCGTTCTGCATCTTCATAAGATGTAATCATATACGCAGACCAGGAATCCAGATTCTTAAAGCTCTCTCCGAATGCCTTATATAATGCCGGCAGATCCTTCTTATCTTCCAGCCTTTCTCCATACGGCGGATTCGTAATGATGAATCCATATTTCTTTGGATGACTTAAATCTTTCACATCTCTTTCCTGGAAATGGATCAGATGATCGACACCCGCCTCTCTCGCATTACGTCTCGCGATCTTGATCACAGATCCGTCTACATCATATCCCTGGATATCAACTTCGATATCATCGTTAATCAGTTCATTCGCTTCATTTACCGTCTCATACCAGAGCTTCTTCGGGATCAAGTTCGTCCATTCTTCTGCCGTAAAGGAACGATTCATCCCCGGTGCGATATTCGCTGCGATCATTGCTGCTTCTATCGGAAATGTACCACTTCCGCAGAACGGATCTACCAGAATTCTGTCCTTATGCCATGGAGTCAGCATGATCAGTGCTGCTGCCAGTGTCTCTGTGATCGGTGCTTTTCCTGATACTTCACGGTATCCTCTTTTATGCAGAGATACACCGGATGTATCGATTCCAACCGTCACAACATCCTTTTTCAGGAAGACACGGACCGGATATGCTGCTCCGTCTTCCGCAAACCATTCTACCTGGTACTTCTGCTGCATTCTTCTTACCATCGCTTTTTTCATCACTGACTGGATATCCGACGGGCTGAATAATTTACTCTTTACAGATGCCGCTTTTGCAACCCAGAATTTTCCATTTTCCGGGATATAATTTTCCCAGTCCAACGCTCTGGTATTCTCAAATAATTCTTCATAGCTTGTTGCTTTAAAGCTGCCTACTTTTAGAAGAACTCTCTCCGCTGTTCTGAGAAATATATTCGCACGGCAGATTGCCTCTGCGTCTCCCCAGAAACCGACCCTTCCGTCTTCTACTTCCGAGATATCATATCCCAGATCCAGTATCTCTCGTTTTAATACCGCTTCCAGCCCAAAATGACAGGGAGCGATCAATTCCATTTTTTTCATTCAATTCTCCATTATCTGCTCTATTCATGCAGTACAACTGCATTCCATCTATTATTTTCTACTTACTTATCTTACTGATAACCGCCTCTCTTTGTCAACCCATTTCACATATAGAACCTCCCGGTTCTCCACCCGGTCTCCTGTTTTTGGAAATTCGTTACACATACATGGTGGCAAAAAAGCAGGACGCACTTTCGTACATCCTGCCCGGAAACTCTTTTTTCTAGTAGCTGCTGTTCTCATTTCCATAATTGTATGAATTCTTATCTTTTGCATCTTTGTCATATGCATTTTTGTTGTTTGCATTCTTGTCTGTTACATTTCTGTCCGATGCATTCTTTCCATATGCATTCTTGTTCGATGTGTTTCTGGATGCATTTCTGTTCGATGTGTTCTTGTCCGCCTCGTTATGACAGTTTTCTGATGAATTGTAATTTTTAGCCATTTTGAATTCCTCCTAATCACTTTTTGTTACGTGATTAGTATGTCCTGACATTTTCCAATTATGCATCCCGGCACATATTAAGATTTTTTTAATATTTTTCTTGATTTTTATTTTTTACTATATTATACTGTTGGTGTAGAAAGGACACTTTCTACAACCCCTTATTAATTATTTATACTCCCCTCAAAAGACCGATGGCTCCCCCATCGGTCTTTTACTTATTATCTATTCACCTTCTCCTACCGTTAATCAGCTTAATAATCAGACACACGATCAGAAGCGGTACGAATATCGGTGCAAGCAGACTGATAATTCCTCCGACCACCGCTGCAACCAATACAACAATTCCTATAATTCCAAGGATCAGAACCAGTTTCTTCCACCAGGTATCAAGTCCAAAGACGTGTGTGCCCCTGTACCCGGATTCGCTGCCATAGTCCTGTTCATAAGAATTCTCTCTTCGTCTTCCCGGCTCATAGCTGTCATATGATTCCTGTGTGTTTCCTTTCATTTCTTCCGAAGTAATAATATTCTTCGCAATTGCCCATGGATCCCCCAGTTCTTCGATCACATCAGACTCTCTGCGTCCTTTCCGCACTTCTTCCGTAATATAATCGTTGTAATAATTCACATTCTCCTGTATTACACTTCCCGAAAGGTCATTGACAAGTGCTTTTTTTAATTTATCTAAAAATTCTCTTTTCGTCATGATTGCCCTCCTTGCAGGATTTTAACATACTTTGGTATTCAAAAACCCTGAACTTAGAATATCACAATCATGTGTCCATTCCAAGTCCAGGGTTCTTAAATTTTTCTAATGTATTTCTAAAATATTTTCTTCGTCTAACAGATAATCTTCCATCTCTGATTATACTTCAAAGATAAGATCTCCATAAGAAGGCATTGGCCATGCTTCTTTGTCAACGATCATCTCCAGTGTGTCAACCGGAGTACGAAGTGCTTCCATTGCAGGTACAACATCGAAGTGGTAGAATCTTGCCTGATCTTCTCCCTCTTCCATAGCTGCTGCCTGATCTGTGACAACTTTCAATGCTTCCAGCGCTTTCTTAGACTCTGCTAATAATCCGGATACTTCTGTCAGAAGTTCTGCCTGAACAGATGCATCTGCGCCGGCTTCTTTTACTGCAACTACTGTATCTGCAAGTTCTTTCGTATATTTAATAATTGCAGGAATAATCTGTTTGCTTGCCATATCGATCATAGTACGTGCTTCAATATTGATTGCCTTTGCATAGCTTTCAAATTTGATCTCTGCACGGGATTCCAGCTCAGCTTTTGTAAATACTTTGAATTTTTCAAACATATTGATAGCCTTGTCTGTAGTCAGGGCAGGTATTGCTTCTACCATAGATCTGATATTTGGAAGTCCACGTCTTTCAGCTTCCTCTACCCATGCATCTGAGTATCCATTACCGTCGAATACCACTCTCTGATGCTCTGTTGCATATTTCTTGATCAGGTCATGAACTGCTTCATCAAAGTTATCTGCTTTTTCAAGGACATCACAAGCCTCTGAGAATGCTTCTGCAACGATTGTATTCAGTACTACGTTTGGTCCTGAAATAGAATCACGGGAACCTACCATACGGAATTCGAATTTGTTGCCTGTGAATGCAAATGGTGATGTTCTGTTACGGTCTGTTGCATCTTTTGCAAGATCCGGAAGTGTATCAACTCCTGTCTGAAGCTTTCCGCCTTTCAGACTATGTGTAGCTTCGCCTGTGCTGATCAGCTGTTCCAGTACATCTTCTAACTGTTCTCCGAGGAATACAGAGATAATTGCCGGTGGTGCCTCGTTAGCTCCGAGTCTATGATCATTACCAGGATCTGCTGCAGATTCACGAAGAAGATCTGCGTGTCTGTCAACTGCTTTCAGGATACAGGTAAGTACCAGTAAGAACTGAATATTTTCATGTGGTGTTTTGCCTGGCTCTAACAGGTTCTTTCCGTCGTCTGTTGTAAGAGACCAGTTATCATGTTTACCGGAACCATTAACTCCTGCGAACGGTTTCTCATGGAGTAAACACTTCATACCATGCTGGCATGCAACTCTCTTCAGTGTCTGCATGATAATATGGTTGTGATCCAGCGCTACATTACACTCTGCATAGATTGGTGCAAGTTCATGCTGTGCAGGTGCAACTTCGTTATGCTGTGTCTTAGATGTAACACCGACTTTCCAGAGTTCTTCATTGACATCTTTCATAAATCCTGCGATTCTCTGACGGATGGTTCCGAAATAATGATCATCTAACTCCTGCCCTTTTGGAGGCATTGCTCCGAACAGTGTACGTCCTGTATAGATCAGGTCTTTTCTCTGTAAGAATTTTTCAGCATCTACAAGGAAATATTCCTGCTCCGGTCCTACGGAAGGTGTTACTTTCTTAGATGTTGTATTTCCAAACAATCTTAACAGTCTCAGTGACTGCTCATTGATTGCCTGCATAGAACGAAGAAGTGGAGTCTTCTGGTCAAGTGCCTCTCCTTTGTATGAACAGAATGCTGTAGGGATGCAAAGTGTTGCTCCTGCTGCATCATGTCTTACAAATGCCGGTGATGTACAATCCCATGCTGTATATCCTCTTGCTTCGAACGTTGCACGAAGTCCGCCTGATGGGAATGATGATGCATCCGGTTCTCCTTTGATCAGTTCTTTTCCCGAAAAACTCATCAGTACTTTTCCATTCGGAAGAGGTGCTGAAATAAATGAATCATGTTTTTCAGCAGTTACACCTGTCAGAGGCTGGAACCAATGAGTATAGTGTGTAGCCCCCTTCTCAATTGCCCATTCTTTCATCTCATGTGCAATTACATCTGCTGTAGCAAGGTCTAATTCCTTACCTTCTTCAATTGTTTTCTTCAGATCCTTATAGACTTTTTTCGGAAGACGTTCCTGCATTACAGTATCATTGAACACGTCTTCGCCAAATATCTTGGCTACATTAATTGCTTCACTCATGTCTCTTCGTTTCCTTTCTCATTGTTATTTATAGTATAAGTTTCACACTATGGTATGCATATAATCTTCTTATACACTTTCTGTGCATACCATAGTATGAAAAAAGGCACTCCAACTTTCGTTGGAACGCCTTTGTTCTTCCTATGCCAGTTAGTATAACTCAACCAGTCAAAAAAGGCAAGTGAAAATTTACTGATTATTCAGCTTTTCCTACTGAACCGAACAATTCCATCTTCTCTTTAACTGTTGCCTGGATAGCTTCAGCACCTGGTTTCAGGAGTTTACGAGGATCGTATCCTTTTCCTTCCAGATCTTTTCCTGCTTCAATATATTTACGTGTAGCATCAGCAAATGACAGCTGGCACTCTGTGTTTACGTTGATCTTTGCAACACCGAGACTGATTGCTTTCTTGATCATATCTTCCGGAATTCCTGTACCTCCGTGAAGAACTAATGGCATATCGCCAGTCAGTTTCTGGATAGCATCCAGAGTCTCAAAGCTTAATCCTTCCCAGTTTGCAGGATATTTTCCGTGGATATTACCGATACCTGCTGCAAGCATATCAACACCAAGGTCAGCAATCATCTTACATTCATTAGGATCAGCACATTCACCTTTACCGATAACTCCGTCTTCTTCTCCACCGATAGATCCTACTTCAGCTTCGATAGACATTCCTTTTTCTCTGCAAATAGCAATCAGTTCTTTTGTCTTTGCCACATTCTCTTCGATTGGATATTTAGATCCATCGAACATGATTGAAGAGAATCCTGCATCGATACATTTTTTACATCCTTCGTATGTTCCGTGGTCAAGGTGTAATGCAACCGGAACTGTGATGTTAAGTTCTTCCATCATAGCTTTAACCATAGCTGCTACAGTCTTGAATCCGGTCATGTATTTTCCGGCACCCTCAGATACACCTAAGATAACTGGTGACTTTAACTCTTCTGCTGTAAGAAGAATAGATTTTGTCCACTCTAAGTTATTGATGTTAAACTGTCCTACTGCGTAGTGACCTGCTACTGCCTTATCGAGCATTTCTTTTGCTGATACTAACATATGTTATTCCTCCAATTCTTACTGCCATAAGCATCTCTGTTTCTTTATGACAAATTTGTTTCACTTGCATTATATATCATAACTTCTAAAAAGACAAGGAACTTATCCTTGCAATTATGAAAACACTAATATATATCAAAATCGCAAGGTATCCCACCCTGTCTTCTTTTTTATATACCAATGGATACATTCTTGAAGTTTTTCCGCTTCCTGTATACCCCCGGGCTTCCATTGCCATTGCCAGATCCGATGACCTTCGTACCGTCAGCAGAAACAATGGAAGCAATAACGTCATGACACCTTTACATTTTTCCAGTATATTGCCATCTTCAAATTTTGCGCCTCTGGCTGCCTGTGCATCCATCAAAACATTTAATTCTTCTAACATGATGGGAATGAATCTGAACGCTATCATCACAATGACCGCCATTTCATGCACAGGAATCCCTGTTTTTTCCAATCCGGAAAACGCTTTTTCCAAACCATCCGCAAGTTCTTTCGGAGTTGAAGTATAAGAAAGGAGAGATGCACCCGAAATCATCAGGGCAATCCTTGCTGTCATCTGTACTGCCTTTAATATTCCTTGTTTTGTTATCGTAAATATCCAGACCTGTATAAGCGGATCGCCCGGCGTGTACAACATACGGAATAGGAACGTAAAGCAGAGCAAAAGCAGAATTCCCCGCAATCCTTTCAACAAATATCCAAATGGAACTCCCGCGGCCTTATAAAGGACAAGCATTACTATCAGACATCCGATATACCAGCAGACATTTTTCACAAGGAACAGCGAAATAATATATACCAGAACTCCCATCAATTTTGTTCTCGGATCCATCCGGTGAATCACAGATTCCGAATCATAATATCTTCCAATCGTAATATCCCGAATCATAATGGTTTCTCCTCTTTCAAAATCTCTGCCAGCATCTTTTCTGCTTCTTCCACACTGATTGCCGGCCGTGGCAAAGGCACGCCTTCTTTTATCAGCGAATAGGTCAAATGTGTGATCTGCGGAATTCCAATGTTCATTTCTTCCAGTTCTTCCACTCTGGAATATACTTCTTCCGGAGTGCCATCCATCGCGATCTTTCCTTTATACATCACCCATACACGGTTAGCAAATTGCGCTACATCTTCCATATGGTGTGATACCAGTACAATTGCGTTATTTCGTTTCTCTCTTATCCTGCATAACAGCTCAAATATTTCATGTTTCGTCTCAGGATCAAGCCCTGCTGCCGGTTCGTCCAGCACCAGTATTTCCGGCTGCATCGCTAATACACCTGCAATTGCAGCACATCTTTTCTGTCCTCCCGAAAGCTCCATCGGACTCATCTGATAATACTCTTCCGGAATCCCTACCAGTTCCAGGCTTTCCTTTGCTAACTTTCCGGCCTCTTCTTCACTCATTCCCAGATTCAGCGGACCATACATCACATCTTTCAAAATTGTCCTGCCAAACAACTGTTGTTCGGGATATTGAAATACAAGTCCGACTTTTTTTCTCAATTCTGAAAGCGGATATTTTTTACTGTATATATTTTTACCTTTAAAAAAGATTTCTCCCGATTCTGCCTTCAGCAGACCATTCAGATGCTTAATCAATGTTGTCTTTCCTGATCCCGATGCACCGATCAGTCCTATAAAATCGTGCTCTCTGATTTCAAACGAAACATCTGCCAGGACATCTGTCTTCCCTTTTGCCGGATCCTGATAAGAAAATGTGATATGTTTACCTTGCAGCATCTTTCCAGCCTCCGCATTTACTTCTATATAGTTCTGTAATTTTTCTGATCATTTCCTGTTCATGTAAAACCGGTTCATCCAATCCAATCTTCTGCTTTTTCAGCCGCATACCCAATTCTACAACCGGCGGAATATCCATTTTCGCTCTTTTTAACAGGCTGCGGTCTGCAAATATTTTCTTTGGAATATCATCTCCGATTATTTTTCCATCCTTCATCAATATAATACGATCCGCATCTACGACTTCATCCGTATGATGTGTGATCAGGATAATCGTCATTCCCTCTTTTTGATTCAATTCTTTCACAATATTTATTACTTCTTTTCTTGAAGAGGGATCCAGCATAGCTGTCGGTTCATCCAACACCAGACATTCCGGGAGTCCTGCCAGCGCATCCGCCGTTGCTAGTCTCTGTTTCTGCCCGCCCGATAATTTGGAAGGCGGAGTTTTTCTCTTCTCCCACAACTTTACTTTCCGCAAAACATCTTCTACAATTCTTCTTATTTTTTCCGGCTCTACATTTTTATTCTCCGGACCAAATGCAACATCTTCTTCTACACTGGTGCCAACAATCTGATTGTCCGGGTTCTGAAACACCATACCAACCCGGCTTCTGATTTCATAAAGCCTTTCTTTTGCCTGTGTATTCTTTCCGTCAATCCATACTGTCCCTTCATCCGGAAGCAGTAATACATTCAAATGCCGGGCTAATGTAGACTTACCGGAACCATTCGGCCCTAAAATTGCCACAAACTGACCAGACGGAATATCTAATGATATTCCGTCCAACACTGTCTTCTCACTTTTTGTATTTTCATCTTTCCATATTGTATAGTTATGTACCAGATTTTCAATCTTTATCATATGAGATTTATGCCTCTTTCTTAAAATTATCCAAAAATCTCATCGGCATTGCCTTAATGAGCAGATATCCGATAACACATGTTCCGATCTTATCGATCAAGTTTGATGCAACATTTCTAAGGAAGGAAGCCTGAAAAATTGTTTTTCCACCCTGCACCAGTGACATCACCAGCATATCCGAAACTGATCCATTCAGTCCTCCATATACATAGATTCCGATTGGTGTTCCGATCGCCGGGCAGATAAAACTAAGTGCAACACCTGTAATTATTGCCGGAACGATTCCGAATTTCCATTTTTTTGCCACAAGACCTACGATCAGACCGACTGCCATATTTACCAGACAGAATGGGATATCCGACACGCTATAGATCAGTCCTGTAATAATATTGCTCAATGCTCCTACGATGATACCCGGTACCGGACCAAGAATCGCCGCAGAAAGTACGGTTCCAAGTGTATCCAGATATAACGGGATACCCAGTGCCGATGTGATAATTCCAAGTACAATGTTCATTGCTACTGCAACACCACAAAAAGTTGTTACATAGACTTTTCTGTTTTTCATTTTGTTCTCCTCTCTTCTCTCCAACCATTAGTTTTTCAGCAGCTGTAATGCTTCCTGCATCGTCATAATAGGAATCTTCATATTTTTTTTACGAAGTTCTTCTTCCAGTACTTCCATATATACACCCGGTTTTTCTGTCATTTTCAGAGACTTCTGAATGTCCTGTATTCTTTTTTCATCCGTTCCAATCTCACCCTTCCATTCTCCTTCGCAGGTAAGATGATATCCACAGTTCGGACTGCCTTCTACTGAAACAATCCCCAAAATGCGGAATTTTTCCACATGCTGCGCATATTCTTGCAACTGAAATAAAACCGGTTCAAGAATCTGCCGGCATTGTTCAATATAAAATGGATGTTGAAACTGATTCTTTACATGCCCCCATCTCTGAGACCCATACATGATAAACTCTGGACAGGGCATTTGAAATAACTGTACATCTTTTTTTAAAACAAGCTGCAGCAACTCTTCCCGGATCTTATATTCTCCGGCCAGTTCCGCTTCATCCTGTTCTACCTTTGCCGCATGATTCAAAATGCAATGAGATACTATCAAAAGATCTTTCATAATTCCTATTCCTTTCCGACTTCTTCCATAGTATCATTTATTATCTGCTTATTGAAATTGTTTTTCTTTATATAAAAGATTGCTTATAGATTATATCTATGAAATTAATAATGGACTTTTAACAGACTTGTTTTGAACACTTTGATAAAAAAAATCTGCAGAAGAATCTGCAGATCTCAGTGACTCCGAGGGGAATCGAACCCCTGATTCCAGCGTGAGAGGCTAGCGTCTTGACCGCTTGACCACGGAGCCATTCGTTTGGTACTTGCCTAGTATAGCAAGGATTTTGCAAAAAGGCAAGTACTTTTTTTAATTTTTTTAAATTTCTCAGTTTTTTCTACAATTCAGGGATTTTTAATCTTCTTCATGCGTTCCCGGAACCATGATCTGAAGCTCTTTATTCAGGTTCTCGACCACAACTTCATCGTGTTCGCCGCCGAATTCCCCATCCAGCGTCCATGGTATCTCCTCTATAGATTCGAACATGATCCGTCCACTCTTGAACGTATACATATACTTGGAATCCATCTGCTCAATCATCAATGCAGCGATGATTTCCTGCAATTCGATCGGATTCTTAGGTGTCTTGATCAATGTCACTTCAAAAACCCCGTCATCGAATCCGACCTGTTTTCCGATCAGATTACGGAACCCACCGACGGATCTGGAATTTGTAACCATTCCATATACGAATTCATCTTCGATCACTTCATCATCATGTGTCACCTTCACCTTATATGAAGGAATATTGAACAGACGTTTCGCACCTTCCAGCACATATGCCAGATGTCCCAGAACATTCTTCATAGACTGTTTTGTCTGGTAAGATACATCTGTAAACAGTCCGAATGCCGCAATATAGACAAAAATATCATCATTAAATCTTCCGGCATCACAGGCAAATACTTCCCCATTTACTGCATTGTCTGCCGCCTCCAGTAATCCTCTCGGAATATGAAGGCTGCTTGCGAAGTCATTTGTTGTACCGGTCGGAATATATCCGATCGGCTCTCGCTTATCCCTGTCGCGTTTCATCATACCGGTTACGACCTCGTCAAGCGTTCCGTCTCCTCCGCTGCACACGATCAGATCGTATTCACTGGAATCATATTTCTTAATTTTCTTATACGCATCACGATACGCCTGCGTCGGATATGCCACAACCTCATAGCCGGCTTTCACAAAGATATCAATCACATCTGCAAGCTTCGGTTTTAAAAGTTCTTTTCCCGCATGTGGATTGTAGATAAAAAGCAAACGCTTCATAAAATATGCATCCTCCCTTATCTTTCATATAATTCTTAATTTAATAATGAAGAGGCTATTGTAACTCTCATCACAACGGCCCCTTTATCTCACATCATCCGGATATTCCCTGTATTATTGTTATGCACCTAAAAATGTTGCCACGCCACTTACGGCTGCATCTTCATCCTGACCGTCTGCTACAATTGTAACATCTTCGCCTTTCTGAAGTTTCAGACTCATCATTCCCATAATACTCTTTGCGTTAATCTTTTTACTTCCCATCACAATATATACCTGGCTCGCATACTGGCTTGCTTCCTGTACGAGATGAGCCACCGGACGGTCTTCCATGTCCATATTATTCTGAATGGTAACAGGCTTTCTAATCATAACGACTTGCTCCTCCTTGCTGTTCCCTTAACTGTTGTGCGATTTCACTTAACTTCCTGAGCCTGTGATTCACCCCTGATTTTCCCAGAGGATTCGCCATTAGCTGACCAAGCTCTTTCAAAGCCGCTTCCGGGTATGCCAGACGCGTAAGGGCAACGTCTCTTAATCCCTCCGGCAGCTTCTCAAAACCGATCTGATCTCTGATATATGTAATATCCTCCATCTGCCTTACTGCAGCAGATACGGTTTTATTAATATTAGCTGTCTCACAGTTTACTTTCCGGTTCACAGAATTACGCATCTCTTTCATGATACGGACATTCTCTAGTTCCATCAAAGCCACGTGGGCTTCCATCACATTCAGTATATCTACAATCTGTGAGCCTTCCTTAAGATAAACTACATATGTTCTTTTACGCTGTACAATCTTCGCATCTACATCGAAACTGTTCATCATGTCCCGCAGATGCTCTGCCTGACGCATATCGTTACAGACAATTTCAAAATGATAAGACTTGCTTGGATCACTCATAGACCCCGATGCTATAAATGCTCCCCTGATATATGCTCTCTTACAACAGACTGCCTGTACGATCGTGTCACGGATCGCCATTAGTTCTTCACCTTTTGCATAAATGTAATAACTGTAATTATCTTTTCCTGCATTTCTGCGGACTACGATATCATTCTTTATATTAAACGTTTTTTCCAACAATGTAAAGCATTTTCTTGCGACCCCGAGATTTTCCGTATGTACTTTAAGACAGCACACTCCTTTGTATCCCGATCCAAATGCTCCGCACATATGAACAATTGCAGACAATTCCGCAATATCACAGTGTCTTGCTCTGGCATAATGTTCCAATAATTCTTCTTTTACTTTTCCCGAGAATGACATCTGACTTTCTACCTCGCTTTGGTGACAGCATCCTTTCCAATATCACGGTGTTCGATACGGATACCATAATTATCATTCTTACTCAATGCTTCATATAATTCATTCGCCAACGTTACCGACCGGTGCTTTCCGCCTGTACATCCGATCCCGATCACCAGCTGTGTCTTACCTTCCTGTACATAATTCGGAATCAGGAATTCCACCATATCCGTCAGTTTTGCAAGGAACATTCTTGCCTTGTCATTATCCATGACATACTCCCGGACTTCTTTGTCATTCCCGCTTTTCGGACGCAGTTCATCAATATAATACGGATTAGGAAGAAAACGTACATCAAATACAAGGTCTGCATCTGCCGGTATTCCATATTTGAATCCAAATGACAATACGGATATATACAGATTCTTATATTCTTTATTTTCCACAAAAATCTTTGACAGTTCTGCACGCAACTCTCTTGTCAGCATATGACTGCTGTCAATCAGATAATCTGCACGCTCTCTTAAAAATTTCAGCCGTTTTCTTTCTTCTTTAATTCCTTCTTCCACTCTCCCGTCTTTTCCGGATAAGGGATGAAATCGTCTTGTCTCTTTATATCTTTTGATCAGTACATCATCACTGGATTCCAGATACAGGATCTCAAATCTTGTTCCTGACCGGTCCAGCTCTTTTAATATCTTCTTCAGTTCATAAAAATTCTGTCCACTCCGGATATCTACTCCAAGAGCAGCCTTGTTGATCTCCGTCCCCGGCACGCTTAACAGTTCTGCCATCTTCGGAATCAGCGGTACCGGAAGATTGTCCACACAAAAATACCCCATATCTTCCAGCATCTTAAGCGCTGTACTTTTTCCAGCCCCGGACATTCCGGTAACGATCACACATCTCATCTTAGAACACTCCCAGTCTCTTTACTTCCGGCTCCAGCCGTACTCCTGACATTTCATACACCTTATCAGACACCTGGTTCATCAGGTTCATCACATCTGCTGCTGTTGCCTGATCCTTATTCACTACAAATCCACAATGTTTTTCAGACACCTGCGCTCCTCCGACCTGAAATCCACGAAGTCCTGCATCCTGTATCAGCTTTCCCGCGAAATATCCCTCCGGGCGTTTGAATGTACTTCCTGCACTCGGATATTCCAACGGCTGCTTTGTAATTCTTTTTTCCTTCAGGTCATCCATAACGGCTTTGATCTCTTCTTTTTTTCCATTCTCAAGTCTGATCACCGCACTTAATACAATATAGTCTTTTTTTGCGATCACACTGGTACGGTATCCGAGTTCCAGTTCATCTTTTGTCAACGTTTTTACATCCCCGTCACGGGTAAGAACGGTTACCGTTTCCAGTACATCCTTCATCTCCCCGCCATATGCTCCGGCATTCATCACACACGCTCCTCCGAGTGTTCCCGGAATTCCTGCCGCAAATTCAAAACCTGTAAGTTCTGCTTCCATTGCACGGTTAGCAATCATAGAAAGCAATGCGCCCGCCTGTGCGTGAATCTCATTTTCTGTAATTTCTACCTGATTCATCTGTTTATATATCTGGATGATCACTCCTTCATATCCCTGATCGGATACCAGAAGATTACTTCCATTTCCTACTATATAATAAGGAACATTTTCCTGTGTGCACACCTCGATTACTTTTGCAACTTCTTCTTCCGTCTCTGGTGTCACAAAATAGCTTGCCGGACCTCCCACACGGAATGTTGTGTGAATCTTCATCGGTTCATCCTTTTTTACCTGTTCCACTTTTAAAATACTCAATAATTTCTTTCCTATTTCCTGATTCATTCTTGTCTCCACCTTTTTTGTCAGGTTGTTCTTCTTCCAACCGCTACTATATCATACAGAATTTTCAGTTCATAAAATTCCTGCCCTCAGACAGTACTTACATCTTACACTAAACGCCCGGTAAATTCAACGTACACTTGCAAATTTGCCTCAAATGCGGTATATTAGTGCCAAGTATTTATTTTTTAAAGGAGTGAATTATACAATTGGACACGAGTGTCGCGATACAACTCATTATTCTATTGATTTTATTGATTCTTTCAGGATTTTTTTCATCTGCGGAGACAGCTTTAACAACGGTAAACCGAATGCGTATCCGTGGTCTTGCCGACGAAGGCAGCAAGCGGGCAAAAACCGTTATGCGTATTACCGATGATACCAGCAAGATGCTGAGTGCAATCCTGATCGGTAATAATGTGGTGAATCTTTCCGCCGCTTCCCTTACTACCACCCTGGCTTACAATCTTGGCGGGTCTATGGTGGCAGTGGCAAGTGCAGTTCTGTCTGTACTGATCATTCTCTTCGGAGAGATCACACCAAAGACCATGGCTACACTGCATGCGGAAAAGATGTCTCTTCGTTATGCTCCGGCCATAAATCTGTACATCAAAGTCATGACACCATTTGTATTTATCATCAATACGCTGTCGGATATCATTCTCCGCATTCTTCACATCGATCCGAATGCCGGAAATAAACAGATGACAGAATCCGAACTCCGTACGATCGTAGATGTCAGCCACGAAAGCGGTGTTATCGAATCTGACGAAAAAGAGATGATCTATAACGTATTCGATCTTGGCGATGCGAAAGCGAAAGATGTTATGGTACCAAGAGTTCATGTTACGTTCGCCGATGTAAATGCCACCTACGAAGAATTGATCGACATTTTCCGCGAGGACAAATTCACACGTCTTCCGATTTTTGAAGATACAACGGACAATGTTGTCGGTACGATCAATATGAAAGATCTTCTCTTATATGACAAAGAAAAAGAGTTTCATATCCGCGACTTTATGCGCGAGGCCTATTTCACTTACGAATATAAGAATATTTCCGAATTACTTGTGGAGATGCGCCAGGCTTCTTTTAACATTGCCATCGTTCTGGATGAATACGGCGAAACTTCCGGACTAATCACATTAGAGGATATCCTGGAAGAAATCGTCGGAGAAATTCATGATGAATATGACGAAAACGAAGAAGACTTTATCAAACAGGTTGGTGAACGCGATTATATCGTAGAAGGTTCCACGAATCTGGATGACTTAAATGACAGGCTCGATCTTGATCTGACCTCAGAAGAGTATGATTCCGTCGGTGGATTCATTATCGAGCATCTGGACCGGCTTCCTGAGATTGGCGACGGCGTCACCACCGAAGACGACATCCATCTGGTTGTAGAAAAATTAGACAAAAACAGAATTGAAAGTGTACATTTATATCTGCCGGAACCAAAACCGGAAGATGAAGAAGGAGACGAGGATTAATCCCCGTCTCCTTTTTATTCTTCATCTTTCACTTCTTCTCCGGCAAGTTTCAGAATATCTTCGATCTCATCCTCGCTGATTCCAAGTCTGTCTGCAACTTCATCCACGCTGACTTTACGTCCGTATTCTTCTTTCATACTCTTAATCGTCTCATCAAGTTCTGTAACTTTCTCAACCATCTTATGATCTCTTCTCTTTACTTCTGTCTGCGACTCCAACGATGCCAGCATTCCGGCACGTACCTGTTTCAGAATCTCTTCTTCATCTTTTTCCTTCCGGATCTCTTTTAATGCCAGCATCAGTACAATGTTTCCTTCCTGGATCATATCACCGATAAACACTTCCGGATGATGCAGTCTCACCGCTTCTTCTACCACTTTCGGAAGATAATATGCCATGCGCACCTCTTCCGGTGTCTCTTCATTCATATCGCCAAGACTTCGCAGATATTCTTCTACGTATTTCTGTTCGTCCGGGCTTAATGGCTGTTGTTCTTCATTTTCCGCTTCTTTTACCGTACCTCCGGCCTGTTTATAACCGATCACCGCCATCTTCATCGATAACAGGTAATCACAGACCAGATTCATCTGTTCTTGCGAAAGTCCATCCTCTTCAAAATACTTTTCCACTTCATCTACGGTAATCTTTCCATTCTGATCTTCTGCAAGCGCAAGTACTCCCGCAAGCTTTTCTTTAAACTGTAATCTATCTGCCATTTTATTCCTCCATCTTTTTATTACTTTTATTCATACATACACATTTTATTGTTGTCTTAACACTCCCAAAGCAATTCCATAATATTATGAAATGATCCTCGTGTCAATTGCTATACCATCCGCCATCATATCCTCCTGTATATTCCGGAACTAAAAAAGGACTTGTTCTACACTGTTTTGTAAAACAAGTCCCTTTTTAATTTATCTTCTATTCCATGGAGTGGTGTTTGTATAACCCGTACAGATATAAGCTGCCCCCGACCAATCCTACGATCAATCCTCCGTAGATTCCTGCACACATGAGATTTTCCAAATTACCCGTGATAGAAAATCCCAAAAATTTGCAGATCAGCATTCCTGCTCCCATCGTTGCTGCCATCCATCCAATCATATTGATTACCAGAAAGGCACTGACAGCCCCTTCTATTGTAAATTCTTTATTCAACATATTCCACAGATATCTCATCTCTAAACGCCTCCCGTTTTTTGAATCTTTACTCTTATCTCTTTTTCTGATTCAAGTATAGAAAGGCTATGTTAAATAAAATACCCCGGCAATGAAAAATCTATGTTAAATCTTCCCCTGCACGATCAAAGTCTGATATCCTGCCCGCTTCAGACGGCGCTCCATCTGTACCGCATCATTTAAATTATCAAATTCTCCTACATAGACTCTGTAATACGGACCGGACCGGTCAATGTACACCGGATACTCCTGCTCCAGAAGTTCATTCTGCAGCCGGTTCGCATAGCGTTGATTCCGGAACAAACCCACCTGCACCCGGTACACTGGAACTTTTTCTTCTTTGATCAGCCCATTACTTTCCAATGTGTCCAGAATCCCATCTGCAATTGCCTGTGCGATATCTTCAAAGTTATCATCAAACAGACGGTTATCTGTGTCCGAATTCAGGAATCCGGCTTCTACCAGTATCGCCGGCATTTTTGTACGTTTCAGAACCACCAGATCCGGTCTTGCTTTCACGCCCAGATTCACGAAGCCTACACCTTCGAGCTGCTCATTGATATCCTGTGCCATCTTGTATTTGAGTCCCGACAGATCATAGATCAGACTTTCAACTCCTTCCACCTCATTATCGGCAGGAAATGAATTCCGGTGAATTGAAATAAAGAGATCTACTCCTGCATTATTTGCCTTCATTGCTTTCTCATAAGGGGTTTCATAGACATCCGTTGTCCGTGTATATCTCACATCCAGTCCTCTTTCAGACAGGATCTCTCCGATTGCCAGCACCAGTCTCAGATTGTCATCCTTTTCCTGTCTTCCTTTATAGACTGCTCCCGGATCTTTTGTACCGCCGTGTCCGGCATCCAACATGATCGAATATGCCATAGCTATGTTCCTTTCTTATCATCTTTTATAAAATCAGGGGACCCTTCATTTCTGCCTCTTTACAGGCAAAAAATATAGCAGACAGGAACCAATCCCATCTGCTATAAAATATGAAACATTACGCCAAATGTTCTTCTGTTTTTCTATCTTTCCCGTTCTTCCAAAATCTCATTGATCAACGTAAAATGATGTTCCAAAGCCTCCAGGCCTTTTGCTTTATTTTTCTCTTTCAACCCTTCTATCAGCTTTTTATGACATTCATTCAACAAATTCTTTCTCTCTTCCGTACGCAAAATTTCCGCACGCATATCGTGAATAAATGAATCGATCACACCGGAACATGCCTCCAGAAAATCCTGCACCAGTATATTGCCCGACGCCTGTGCGAGCGTATAATGCAGTTTCTTATCCAGTTCTGCATTCTTTACATCATCCTGACTCCGATCCAGTTCCTTTACTGCTTTCTCCATTTCTTCTATCTGACCATCTGTTGCATTCTCTATTGCAAGCGAAAAGGCCAGACATTCCAACGCCTGGCGTATCTGACTGATCTGCCTGTAGTCTATCTGATCCATAGCAAACATCATCGTCATCGTCTCCGCAAGACTTTTCTGGAATTCGCAGGTAATATAATTTCCCGATCCCTGCTGCGAAGAAATTACTCCTGTCATATCCATGATACGGATTGCCTCCCGCACTGAATTACGGCTTACATTCAACCGTTCTGCGATATCCCGCTCCGGCGGCAGTTTCTCCCCCGGACGAAGTTCTCCATCCAAAATCTTCTTTTTAAAGTAATCAATTACACCTTTATAAGCCTTCTGCTGTCTCTCCATCACATTCCTCTTTCATTATATAATGACACTATCTCTTAATAAGTAAGTTTACACTATCTGTTTATATTGTCAAGCACACAGCCATTTCCTTTTTCAAAATAATCCTAATTAAGAGAAGAATTAACAGATGCTTTCCTTACGAACGAATTTGTTCCTGGATGCTCTTCACAGTCAAAGGTAGATGCTTTCAGAGACTATGAAGCATCTCATCAGAAATAAATGACAAAAGGCAGTACACAGATCATCACTCCGTGTACTGCCTTTTTATATTTTTTAGTTTTACAAATTATGATTTCTTTTTTCCACATCCATGATCATGTCCACTCTCGCGGCATGTCTTCCGCCTTCAAACTTCGCGTTCAGCCATTCATCAACGATACATTTCGCTGTTTCAATACCGATCACACGTGCTCCGAATGCAATTATATTCGCATCGTTGTGTTCTTTCGCCATTCTTGCTGTATATGGATCGCTGCATACTACTGCACGGATACCATTTACTTTATTCGCTGCAAGCGAGATCCCTGCACCGGTTCCGCAGATTGCAATCCCCTGCTCTACTTCACCGCTTGCCACCGCATTACCAATCTTTTCACCATACTCTGGATAATTGCAGCTTTCATAAGTATCTGTTCCATAATTCACAACTTCATATCCCAGGCTTTTCAGATATTCTACAATCTCATTTTTCATGTCTACTGCCGAATGATCGTTTGCAATCCCTATCTTCATATCCTTGTTCCTACCTTTGTCTTTCATATTTTACTCATTTATATTATAATTAGTAGCGAAATAAATATCAATGTTTTCAGAAATGTTTTATCTAAGGAGTTATTTATGGTTAAATTAATCGCCAGTGACCTCGACGGCACATTACTTCAAAACGGCGCACGTGATGTAAATCCCATCGTTTTCGACCAGATCCGTACATTAAAAGAACAAGGAATCCTGTTCGCAGCAGCCAGCGGACGCCAGTATCTGAACCTGCGCAGGCTATTCACTCCGGTTCAGGATGATATCGCATACATAGCCGAAAACGGTTCTCTTTGCATATACAACGAAGAGACTATTTCCAAAGGGATCATCGAACACGACCTTGCTTACCGTATCCTGGATGAAGTTGCCAGATATCCACAATACAATTGCATTATCTCCGGCGAACGTGTCTGCTACAGCACCTCGAAAAATCCGGAATTCTATAATCACATGGTAAATGTCATCAAGAATCATATGAAATTCATTGATGATCCAAAAAGCGAGATTCCGGAACCGATCCTTAAGATTGCGGTCTGCGATTACAACGGAACCGATGCATGTGAAAAGCATTTAAAAGAAATGTTTTCTTCCGACATTAAAGTGGTTACTTCCGGTAACCTCTGGGTAGATTTTATCTGTCCGACAGCCAACAAAGGAAGTGCACTGAAAAATCTGCTCGATCATCTGCATATCGATGCAAAGGACTGTGTTGTATTCGGTGATCAGTACAACGATGTTGAAATGCTCAAGACCGCCGGCACAAGCTATGCTATGGCTAATGCCGCCCCTGGGATCGATAAATATGCAACCCATGTTACGGATTCTGTTGAGAAAGTTTTGCAGCAGATTATTGATGAATTGCCTGCGGTATAACACAAAAAAATCTTCCAGCTGCTTCTCTTGCATGTCAGAGTCTAAAAAACCGATGGAAATAGCTGTTATCAGCTACTCCATCGGTTTTCTCACTTATTTTTTAACACCAGATTATTTCCAATCCAACATATATCTCTGGAACTCAACTGATCGTTTTGCATCTGCATCAAGTTCTGCTTCACTTGCCCCACGACTGATATCTCTCCAGATCTTAATATCCGATCCAACCTGACCACCCATACGTACAAACGGTTCCATAACTACATTCCCGTCATATTTAATATCCTGTAATGCATCACCGATTTCTCTCCAAGGCATACGTCCTTTTCCCGGTACCATACGGTTACATTCGCCTGTATGCAGGTGTCCCAGAAGATTTCCTGCATGGCGGATTGCGTCTCCGATACTCACCTCTTCAATATTCATGTGGAATGTATCAAGCATAACTTTCACATTATCTTTATCTACTTCTTTTACAAATTCCACACCTTCTTCCGATGTATTCAAAATGTGCGTCTCAAATCTGTTAATAACTTCCATTCCAAGATCAATTCCATATGGTTTTGCAGCATCAGCAAGTTCCCGTACACCCTCTACACTGTATTTCCAGTCTTCCGGTTTATTTACCGTTGAAAAATCAACCGGCCAGTAAGAATAAAGTGCACCTCCAAGCCAGTGCATATCCAATTCACCCATTACATCAAACGTCCGCTTATACCAGTCAAGCGCCTCTGCTTTGATCTTCGGATCAGAGGATCCCATATTATGATTAAATGTCGGACCATATCCGCCTGTCAGAATAATACCATTATCATCCGCACATTTTCTTAATTCTTTGATCTCTGTCTGAGAATAATCTGCAATCGGACCTACACCGATTTCCAGAATATCAAATCCAAGTCTGGCTACTTTTTCCACATAATATTTGTAATCAGCAGCCCATTCACTTTCCCAATAAGCGTAATAAATTCCATGTTTCATGTTGTATATCCTCCTTTTCTTTGTATGTCTTTATATACATCTTACATACTTTCCGTTTCTGTTCTATTCTTCTGCAGACATTTTGTAATAATCCAACAGACACTCATATCCTTTTTCAAACAATTTTTTCTGATGATCATATACCGGCTTATATTCTTCACGCGGAACAAATGTCTTTTCCCGTTTCACAAACTGATCTACAACAGAAAAATCTTTAAACACACCTACACCGATACCTGCAATAACCGCTGCTGCCACGGAAGTTGCAGTCTCCACCTGATCCAGCCGGTGCAGGCGTACACCCAGCACATCTGCCAGTATCTGAGACAACGTATCTCCTTTGGCTCCTCCTCCGGTAAGTACCAGATCCTGGATCTCTCCGTTCTCCCTCTGCTTTTCAAGGATTATACCCAGATTCATGGCTACCCCTTCCAGTACGGCACGGATATAATCACACTTTTCATGCTCCATCCGGATTCCGAGAAAACTTCCCGATGCATCCGGATTCCATCTCGGACTTCTCTCCCCCACAAGATATGGAAGGAATACAAGTCCTTTCGCTCCCGCCGGCGACTGTTCTACCAGACGGTTCATGACATCATAGATAGATACCCCCTCTTTTTCTGCGGTCACTTCTTCCTCTCCACACATTGCATGGCGGATATAAGAATAAGAGCTTCCTGCTGCCTGCATGGTACCACAAGGCATATATTTTCCCGGTATTACATGCCCAAAACAGATTAATGTGCGGTCTTTGTCCAGGAATACTTCATCTGAAGTTCCTGCGATCCATGCCGAGGTGCCATACGACAGGAACATCTGCCCATTCTCCGTACTTCCGGCTCCCAGTGCAGAACATGGTCCGTCTCCCCCTCCGCATACTACCTTTGTATTCACGGCAAGTCCCAATTCTTCCGCTGCATGAGCAGTCAAATTACCAATCACATCCGTCGATGCATGTAATTCAGGCATCTTATCTGCCGGAATTTCTGCAGCACTCAGCACTTCTTCCGACCATTCCATTCCTTTAAGGTCGAATGCATCCGTTCCGGAAGCTTCCGAATAATCCGTAACAAATTTTCCTGTCAGTCTGCAGATAATATAATCTTTTGCCAGCAGCATCTTATATGTATTCTGATACACTTCCGCTTCATGATCCCTGATCCACATCAGCTTCTCGATACTGTAGCTTGCACTCGGACGATGTCCGTTAATCTCGTACATTCGGTCCGCTCCTACTTTTTCGGTCAGTTTCTCCATCTGTTCTCCGGATCTCTGATCCGCCCAAATCATAACCGGACGCAGCGCATTTCCTTTTTCATCTACCACAACACACGCCTGCATCTGCGACGAAAAGGAAATTCCAAGAACTGCTTCGGGTTCTATGTCCTTAACAATTTCCTTTGTTGACCTGCAGATTGCTTCCCACCAGTCTTCCGTCTCCTGTTCTGCATAATTATTATGAAAATAATGCGTTTTGTAAGATGCCGTATAGCTTTTTACCAGCTTTCCCTCTATTGAAAATAAGGATGCTTTGTCTCCCGATGTTCCAAGATCATGTGCGATTAAATATTTATCCATTTCACCGCTCTCCTTCTCCTATTTTCCTCTTTCTCTGTCTATTACTATACCACATAGTCATCTCCTTGTAAATATTTTGAAACTTTTTATCTTTCGTACGTAACTTCAATTATTGACTTATGTTACTTTCAGTGATAATATAACAACTGTAGAAATCACATAACTTAAAGGAGGTGTGCATTTTGACATCAAAAGAACGACATACCGCATTACTTGAATATATGACGGAACATGGCAAGACCGAAGTATCTACACTTGCAGAATATCTGCATACATCTAAAGTAACAATCCGCAAGGATTTAGACACGCTGTCCGGACGCGGAATCTTAAAAAGAGAGCGCGGTTATGCTGTACTAAAAGATCCCGGGGATATCAATTACCGTATGGCCTTTCATTATGACAACAAGCAGAAGATTGCACAGTCTGCCGCATCACTTGTAAAGGACGGCGAGACGTTGATCATTGAATCTGGTTCGACTTGCGCACTTTTCGCAGAAGAACTTGCCAAAACAAAACAGAACATTACGATTATTACCAATTCCGTATATCTTGCCGATTACGTTGCTGACTATAGCAATATCCAGATCATTCTTTTGGGCGGTACTTTACAGCCAAAAGGCAGATCCCTGGTCGGTCCTCTTACCAAACAAGCTATTAAAGCGTTTCATGTAGATAAAATATTTACCGGAACCGATGGCTTTTCCAAAGAGTTCGGATTCACCGGAGAAGATCTGACACGTACTGATACTGTACGTGAAATGACAAACTCTGCAGATCACACCTACATTCTTGCCGATTCTGCAAAATTTCGTCAATCCGGAGCTGTTGCTTATCTACGGTTTCAGGATGTTTATCAGCTCATTACCGATGCCGGCATTTCCGAAGAGGAAAAATCTTTTCTCTCCGAAAAGGGAATCCGGATACTGGTTGCACAGTAATCACTTATTTATTTCATATTATTAATTTTCAGGAGGTTTCTTATGAAATATTTATTAGACACAGCTAATCTTGATGCAATTCGTTACTATACAGACATTTTCCCAATCGCCGGTGTTACATCAAATCCATCGATTGTAAAAAAAGAAGGAAAGATTGATTTCTTTGCGCATATGAACGAGATCCGTTCTATCATCGGAATGGACAAGACTCTGCATATTCAGGTTACGGCACTGGACACTGACGGAATGCTCCGTGATGCAGAGACGATCCTTAACAAAGTAGACGATCAGGTATGCGTCAAAGTTCCTGTTACATTAGAAGGTATCAAAGCGATCAAAACTCTCAAAAAACAGGACGTTAATGTAACCGCTACCGCAATCTACAGCAAACAGCAGGGATTCCTTGCCATGGAAGCAGGAGCTGATTATATCGCACCATACTTTAACAGGATGGAAAATATGGGAATCGATCCGGATGATGTCATTGCTTCTTTTGCAGAAATGATAGGACTTTACGGATATCACACACAGATTCTTGGCGCAAGCTTTAAGAATGCAGGCCAGGTTGACCGCGCTTTCCTTGCCGGTGCACAGACAGCAACCATGGATCCTTCCATCTTATCAGCTGCACTGACACAGGCTCATATTCTGAAAGCCGTAGATAATTTTGATGCTGACTGGAAATCTGTATATGGTGATGTAACCATCTCGGAACTCCAGTAAGTAATACATATCCCTCCCCTGGGATAGCAAAACTCTGGAGAAGATTTGAACAATCTCTTCTCCGGAGTTTTTATTATGTTTTTTATTCTAATCCTTCTTCCTGTCTTTTTGTCACCTGACAGTAACGTGCATATGCCTGACTCCACTCTTCTGTATTCTGCGGTTCATAATAACAGGTCGCCTCAGAACGTTCAATGATCTCTCTTGCTTCTTTGATATCTTTGATCTGGCCAAGTGCGATCATCTGTACTGCAATATTTCCAAATGCAGTAGCTTCTACTGGTCCTGCAGCTACGCGGCAGCCGGTTGCATTAGCCGTCATCTGGCAGAGCAGTTTACTCTGGATTCCTCCACCGATCATATGGATCGTGTCATACTTCTTATTCAGGCAATACTGTATCTTATCCAGTTCCCTTCTGTATTTCATTGCAAGACTCTGATTGATGCAGCATACGATCTCGCCCGGCGTCTCCGGTACTGTCTGACCCGTCTGTTTACAATATTCACGAATCCTGCGCGGCATATTGCCAGATGATACAAATTCTTCTGCATTGGCATCCACAAAGTTCTGGAATAATTCCACTTCTTTTGCCTGTGTCTCCAGCTCTCCGAAGCTATATTCATTGCCTTCCCGAATCCATTGCCTTCTGCTTTCCTGCACCATCCAAAGACCGGTCAGATTCTTAAGGAAATTAATCTTTCCTCCATAACCGCCTTCATTCGATACATTCATCTCAAGTGATTTTTCTCCAATAACCGGCTCATCCAGTTCTGTGCCATACAGACTCCATGTACCACAACTGATAAAGATAAAATCTTTTTCCTGCGTTGGGACTGCTGCCGATGCACTCTGTGTATCATGAGAGGCTACAGCTATAACCTTCATCGAATTCACGCCAAGTTCTTCACAGATTTCTTTTTTCAGAGGACCGACGATACTTCCACTTGCGATCAGCTCCGGGAATAATTCTTTCTTCAGTCCGATCCGTTCTATCACTTCTTCCGACCACTCTCTTTTCCGGATATCCAGGAGTGAGGACGTTGTTGCCATCGTATACTCTGCTTTCTTTTCTCCTGTCAGGAAATAGTTAAAAAGATCCGGTGTAAAGAGGAATTTATTCGCTCTTTCTAACATCCATGGGCGATTTTCTTTCAATGCATTTAACTGAAAGATTGTATTGAAGTAGTTAAATTCATTTCCTGTTATATTATAAAGTTCTGATTTCGGGATCTTCGTAAATACTTTTCTGTCCATTCCGCGTGTCCGCTCATCACGATAATGTACGGCATTTTCCAGAAGTGCACCATGTTCATCGATCAGTCCAAAATCCACGCCCCATGTATCAATCCCCATACTGTCGATGGTTCCATATTTTTTCGCTTTGACAATTCCCTGCTTGATCTCAAAGAACTGCCGGAGTGTATCCCAGTACATCGTTCCGTTTACGATAACAGGATCATTCGAAAAGCGGTGGATCTCTTTCATCTCTATTTTCCCATCTTTCAGGGCGCCGAGAATTGCCCTTCCACTGGAAGCACCAAAATCAAATGCCAGAACATAATGTGTATTCTGATTTTCCATCCTGTACGCTCCTTTCTTTCCCGTTTTTCAGCTCTTTTGTGATTATTTTTTCAGTTTGTCGGCAGGATGTCTTCCTGTCAGTCCATACTGGCTTCTCATAGAATAAAGTCTCAGTACCTGTTCTTCCGGAAGTTCTTTCGGGCCGCCAAGCATTTTTGCCTGATACAGAAGTCTTGCATAGAACTCCAGTGATTCCATCTTAAAATACGCATTCATCAGGGAATCGGAATAGGTCAAAGCTCCATGGTTTTCCAGAAGTACTGCATCATAATAATCCAGATATTCTGCAACTGCATCCGGAATCTCGTCTGTAGAAGGTGTTCCGTATTTTGCAAGCGGTACTTCTCCAAGTGACAGTACTGCTTCCGGCATGATCTTCTCTGTCAGACCCATTCCACAACATGCGAATGATGTTGCATACATCGGATGTGCATGTACAACAGATTTTACATCTGGTCTTTCTTTATAAACACGCATATGCATCTTAATTTCCGAAGAGGGACGGAATCCTTCATTAGCCTCTAATACATTCGCATTCTCATCTACTTTACAGATGAATTCCGGTGTCATGAACCCTTTACTTACACCTGTTGGTGTGCATAAGAATTCGTGATCGTTTAATTTTACGGAAAAGTTTCCATCATTAGCCGCCACCATGCCTTTGTTATATACGCGTCTGCCCACTTCACACATCTGTTCCTTGATTTCTAATTCTGTCATCTTTTTTCCTCCTTGATCTCTTAGATTCTTTTACAATCTGACTGCCGCCTGATTGATATAATACATTGCTGCTCCGATCGCGATCACATTCTCTCCATCTTCACAGACTTTTACATAATCCTTTGCACTTTCTTCCCGGTAGATATCCTGGCTGTCCAGAATCCCCCATACTTTTTCGATGAAGTAGTCCGCATATTCTCCCAGTTCACCGCCGATCAGCACCGTGTCATCATACAGCATACGGATATTGAATACCGCATCACTGAGTCTTTCCACATACGGATACCCCATCTTACTGATCACGACACCAGCTGGTGCAAGGAATGCAAAGCTGGATCCTAGATACGCCGGTGACTTCGCTTTTGTCACCACGATAAAGATCAGCGTTCCCACACCGTTCATAAAAAGTACGATCGCTGGATTGATTCCGAATATGAACGGAACCAGCACCGATGCCCCAAACATCGCAAACATATGCTGGATACTAAGTGGCAGCAATAGTTTCAATGGTACTTTTTCTTCTACCTGGATAATCTTATGACTTTCCATAGTTCATTTTCCTCCTCTTTTTCCTTTGTCTTAAAAAAGAGGTATGAGAATTACACATCTCATACCTCTTTATCTAAGATTTCACTCTTCAAGTTATTTTAACATATCCGCCTTATCCACGGAAGTGAAATCAACATTTTTCATATAAGCATTTTACAGTCGGATAGATTTTCCTGAACTGCTGGTATCGTTCTTCATACTTTGTTGTCAGTTCCGTATCCGGTTCTACTGTATCTACGACCTTTACAATCTTGGCAGCCGCAGCCTCTACATCCGGATATGCTCCGCATCCTACTGCTGCCAGCATTGCTCCGCCAAGCGCCGGCCCTTCTTCGCTCTCTACCACATCCACCTTCAGATTCATGATATTGGCGATCATCTTCTTCCAGAGCGGGCTCTTCGCCCCTCCGCCGCAGATCCTGGTTCTTTCAATCTTAATTCCAAGCCTTCTTGCAACTTCCAGTGAATCACGCAGGCCAAATGCAACCCCTTCCAATACTGCCTGTGTCATATCTTTACGGGTAGTATCCATGGACATTCCGATAAACATTGCTCTTGCATCCGGATTATTATGCGGAGATCTCTCTCCCATCAGATACGGCAGATAGAATACACGATTTTCGCCAAGCTTTGTAATTCCGTCCTGTTCCGCTGCAAAATCTTTTGTCTTCAGAATCTCTTCGTTCCACCATTTGTTGCAGGATGCAGCACTCAACATACATCCCATCAGATGATAGTACCCGTCCGCATGTGCAAATGAATGCAGTGCATTGTTCTCGTCTACTCCGAACTTGTTACTGGATATAAAGATTGTTCCGGATGTTCCGAGGGAAATATTGCACATTCCGTCCCCGACTGTTCCGGTTCCCACTGCTGCCGCAGCATTATCTCCTGCACCGGCAATTACTTTTACATTCTCTGAAAACCCAAGCTCATCTGCGACTTCTTTTTTCAGCGTTCCAACTACTTCAAAACTTTCGTATAATTTTGGCAGTTTATCTTCTGTAATCCCGCAAATGTCCATCATCTCTTTTGACCAGCAGCGATTCTTCACATCCATAAGCAACATACCGGAAGCATCCGATACATCCGTACAGAAAGAACCGGATAGCTTATAAGCCAGATAATCTTTCGGCAGCATGATTTTTGTGATCTTTGCAAAATTCTCCGGCTCATGTTTCTTCATCCAGAGAATCTTTGGTGCTGTAAATCCGGCAAATGCAATGTTCGCCGTATACTCAGACAATTTCTCTTTTCCGATCACTTCATTCAGATACTCCGTCTCTTCTCCTGTTCTTCCGTCATTCCATAGAATTGCCGGACGAATGACTTTGTCATCTTTATCCAACGCAACCAATCCATGCATCTGTCCTCCGAAGCTGATTCCTGCTACCTGTGACTTATCACACTCTGCCGTCAGTTCTTTGATTCCCTCCATCGATTTTTCAAACCAGTCTTCCGGTTTCTGCTCTGACCATCCCGGATGCGGGAAGAAGAGCGGATATTCTTTCGAAACAATCTTTTTAATGTCTCCGGTCTCATCCATCACCAGAAGTTTTACTGCTGACGTTCCAAGATCTACACCTATGTATAACATCCTTTACCTCCATAATCACTTTTTATAACATCTTCATTTTTCCTTCACTAAACTCTGCTTCTGCATGCTTTTCGTTCAAAAGCCGCATCTTTCCACACCGGTCAATCAATTCGTCAATATTTTCTTTTCCTATTGTATTATTGTATATTGCACCTATCGAGGAGGAAAATGGCAGATCCTCTTCTTCCCCTTTTTTTCTGAATGCCTCTTTTAGTTGTTGTATGTAGAGCTCTAATTCTACCGGTTCCATTAGCCAGAAGCAAAAAATATTCTCTGATACCCTGCGGATTTTTACATCCTCTTTTGCGGATTCCTGAAGAATCTGAACTCCTTTTCTAAGGATATTTTCTGTGTAAAGTATTCCGTATTTTCCTTTGAAATACTCTATATGATTGATACTAACAGACAGAAATGCATATATTTTGACATAGAAAAACACACGCATGTTAAATAGACGGTTTCACAGGCTAAATAGACATCCAAATATGCTATTTACCATCTAAAATTTCATGTCTTAACCATTCTGTTGCTCCTACATATTGAACTGCTTTTGCTCCATATCTATTGCCTTCCTTTGCACATTCTATTACACTTCTGCCGGCCAGTAACGCACTCATGAATCCTGCTGCAAAACTATCCCCTGCCCCTGTAGTATCTATACATTCCACATCTTCTACTGCCGTAATCCAATATTTATCCTCATCTGTCCTTACATAACAGCCACGCTTTCCACATTTAATGATTACATTTCCCACACCAGTATGTTTGATCTGTTCTGCAGCCTCTTCTACATTT
Organism: Dorea amylophila; assembly: GCF_025567265.1. NCBI lineage: Bacteria > Bacillati > Bacillota > Clostridia > Lachnospirales > Lachnospiraceae > Dorea > Dorea amylophila. The sequence goes on from NZ_JAOQJW010000004.1 coordinate 108,737, forward strand.
CTGGTTTTTGTCAAAAGCATAGCCTCTTCGTCGTTCGGGAATAAATAATCTATATATGAAAAAGCATCTGCCATGTCTTTTATTGTCTCCTCTTTCTTACGTTTTGTCATATCAGCACAGACAATCTTCCCCTGTCTCTTTGCGATCCTAAATATATCCTTTAATTCAACCGGTCCGATCTCAGGAAACACAAAAATGCTTGCAAAACATACAATCTTCACACTATCCGGAAACGGCATCCGGATATACTCCTTCCTAAGACTCCTGAGTGTTCCATATGGATTTGTCAAAAAACTTCTTGATCCGTTTTCGTCCACAAGCACCACATTCATACCGGTTATCTGCTCATTCCTTACACTTTCATTTCTGATGACCATACCGCATTCCCGACAGTGATTTAATATGAATTTTCCGGCTTCATCCTCTCCAATTACTGTTTCTAATTGAACTTTATGTCCTGTCTTTGCAAGAATCGTTGCTTCATTCAGCGCATCCCCTCCTGTTGTCATATGAATATCTTCGACAGGGTAGGAACCTGTATCAAACACCTTGGTATTCACCGGTCTGGCCAGTATATCTATGATTGCCGCTCCTATAATCAGGATTTCTGGATTCTGCATATTTTCCCTTCTCCTATTAATTGTCTTATGGTTAAATCTGTTTTTATTAATATCATAACATAATTTCTCGGGGCATAAAATAAAAAAACAGGTAAGAATGTTTCCATTCTTACCTGCATTTTTTATATTTGAGTTAATATTCTGATAACAGATTATGATTACTCGATGATTGTAGCAACACGTCCTGATCCTACAGTACGTCCACCTTCACGATACTTTAATCCCGTTTTATCTCATATTTTTTATGGTTTTCTCTCCAAAATACAGTGAAAAACGGCTGAATTGCACCACCTATTTTGATTTGCCTGATTTCTTGGCACCGTTTTGGCACCGGAGAATACTCAAACCGATTCTCTTCTGTAGATACTAGATACTTCTCTACCAACTTTATATTGCACCGGTAATTTTTAACTGTTATAATCGAAACATGGGTGCTACCATAACGGTAGGCGGTTAGTCCTTCTCCAGAGGGTTGCAGAGTGCCAGTGGCACTCGTTTTGCAACGACCGAAGTGAAACGGAGACCTGTGACCCTCTGATTACATAGAAACCTGTAAAGGAATCCAGTGGAAAGGAGGGCTAAGCCAATGAGTATTATTGACTTCATAGCAGTAGTGAGCTTCGGCTTAACCTGCTTTAGTATCGGATATACATTAGGCAAAGATAATCATAAACCACAAAAATAACCGCCCTGGTCTGGTAAACTAAGCGGTTATCTTTGATGATATTCTAAATAGTAAAACGGACTAACCGTCTATCGGTAGCACTCTTTTTCTATAATCATATTAGCACGCATCTGTGGAAATGTCAAAAATTTTCTTCTTTCTCAACTATATCTATTTCCATACATTTTTACAACCTATTTCAAGTGTTCCTCAAAAATTAATTCGAGTTCCTTATTCCCTCTCAAGAATTCATACTCTTTCTTATTTTCAATTTCCGAATACAATTCACGAACAAAATTTTTTCCAACTCCCGAAAAGGCTTTTCCCTGTGCAGTATCTTCATACCTGTAATACAAAGGGGATTGTGTCATATTCCAAGGCTTCTGTGATTCACTTAATAATTGCTTAATTAACTGAACACATTTTTCTACATCTTTTCGATATCCAGCAATCAGCAGATATGGCACTGTGTTGCCGTAATTCCATAGTCCAAACAACGATATCATGTGATCTGTAATCTCAGCAATTCTCTCTGCTTTATCATGGTTTCCTGTTTCTTCTTCCATTTCAATTAACTTATACAAGTAGCTTTGAATATTGACAACTGCCTGTAGCAGTTTCCCTTCCAGGAATAACGCAGCAGTGTCTGTTCCTTCCTGATGTGCTAATACACTTGTTTTCATAATCGTTGCATCAATTACAGTATCAGGAATTTTTTTCAAAAGGGCATTTGCTTCTTCATATTTCTCCATTTGGACATATTTTGTTGCAAGTATAAAAACGCTTGAATTTCTCACTCTTTCATCCTGACTGTCTGCTGTTCGTTCCAGCCACTCAATAATAGCTGTATTATATTCCATTCGTTCTTCGCCATTAAGATCTGACAAAGTCAAAGATCCGTTCAGAACGGTTGCGATCGTATATATTAATAAGTCGCAATGAGGATACTCCTGTATTTTACGAGATGCCATCTCGAAAGCCTCTGTAAAGCTGTCCAATGAAACTTCCGAAAGTTCATTCACAAATTGTCCAATCTCTTTTTCGGTCAATTCTTCACGAAACGAAAACAATTCATTCATATCAATTTTCAATAATCGTGCCAAAGCTGGAAGTAATGAGATATCCGGATATGTATTTCCCTTTTCCCATTTATTTACCGCAGGAGTAGAAACACCCAGATAATTTGCCACCTGTTCTTGTGTTAATCCCTCAGTTTTTCGATAGTTTTTTATCTGCTCACCAATACGCATTGTTCGCACCTCCTGTCCTTATTTCCATTATAGCGTTCCCAATACATGTTTACAATTGAGCCTTTGTTTACTTATTACTTTCTTTTTTTAACTTTCAATTAATTTTCTCTAATATTTATATCATCAGCAACAAACTGCCCACAAATTTAAGAACGGGCTACTAACCCTCAAACGACAGTGCATTACATTGCATCAGCTAAACCAACCTTGTTATCCTGAATCACCACTCCTTCATCTTCGCTTCATGCCTATTTTTCATAATTTGCAACTGGTATATAATGACAGGGATTAGAAAAATCACAGCAACTATGCCTAAAATAACAGACCGATTTACGGTAGCAAATGCCACGAGCATAAGCATTAATAAAAGCCAGGGATTTCGCAAATTACTGTAATAATTTGCCCTATCTTCATAGGACGTATGAAGTTCAAAAGGTTTTCCATCATTTTCTTTTTCTACAATCAGCAATTCCCTGTTAAATGTTGTAGTGTTTGTTGCAATACGACCGCCAATTTCAGCCCACGGACGCCAGCGAACTTTACCAACAGAATAATTAAGATTGATATTTTTATAGAATACGGAATATCCCATTTCTTCCAAGAAATCATGGTAATCTTCAGCATTAGCTTTTGATTTTTGTCCTATAAACTCCACGCAATATTGAACTTGACCTGGCTTACATTTTTCAAATTCATAGAGTAATTTTCCCGTTCGAATAAGGCGATAACCTTTTTCAGCCATCTTATTCAGCCAGTTTTTCTGTACCGTCAATAGCCCGCCAAAAAAACGATAACACTTTTTGCTCATAATGTACCTCCTACAATTCCGCTTGCAATACCTACAAGTTCACGAAGTCTGATAAGTTCTTTTTCAGCTATCTCCTTTCCTTTTACAGTGATAAGATACTCTTTTTTTCTACCTTCACTATCTCCGAAAAGCTCAATCCATCCCTTTTCCTGCATTGAATTTAATGCACCATATAAAGTGCCTGCTCCCAATGAAAGCCGCCCACCTGTTTTTTCTTCAATGAACTGCATGACAGCATATCCGTGTTTAGGTGAATAGAGTGAAAGCAAAATATAGAATGTCACTTCTGTGAGTGCACCACTTTTCACATTATCCCTCATAGCATCCCCTCCTTATTACGGTTACTGTAATAACTATATCAGTAACCGTAATAAAAATCAAGAGATGTGAAATAAATCTTAATAAGCCGGATAGTATTATACTTTTCCTGTTCAGTCCTTTACAACCAATACTTATATATAAAGTATTTCTCTCAACACCATTTCTTCTGCACTGGCTTTTATATTATTCATCAGCCTAACCCACTTCGTCTGGTTCTGTACCTTTAATTCTTCAGTTACACCCTGTTTTTCTGCCATCTGTTCCATAAGCATTTCCACCTGTTCTCTGCTCTCCTGATCAATCTGATTCAGGTGTTCCGTCAGCTTTCCAGTCAACAACAAATATTGATATTTTGCTAATCTGTGTTCCTTCAGAAACTGTTTTCGCAGCATTCCATATTTCCCATATATCGGTTTTTCTTCATTCAATACCAAATTCGGCAAATAATAATCTCCATGCAAAGTATAGCTTAATCCGTTCTTTTCATCATAAATGTGTGTTTCCATAATCTTATCTCTCCATTTCTCTATTTTTTGATTTAGTTTTCTTACGCTGCTGATTCTCCATCTCGCTTTTTTTCATTCCCCATGCCAATCTTTCATGAATATTTCCCTTCGGCATTTGCTCCATCCGTCGCTTTTCTTCCAGGACTTTCTCGTTTTGAATATCCTGCTGTACTGCTGTATCTACAGTTTCTATTCCAAGAACACGCACAACATGATCATACCTATCAGAAACACCTTGTAATATATCTTTTTCTTCTGACAATTTCTGATTGTCTTTACGTATATCATCCAGTTCTCTCTGAATAGCATTATATTTCTGTTTCACCTTTTGATATTTTTTCTTCCACCCTTCCACCTCTTTCGTGAGTTCTTTAACCTGAGCCGCCATTACAGCAACCTTATTCTTTATTTGAAGAAACAGTGGTTTAATTTTTTTGTCTCGATAGGTTACTGCCCGTTCTAGCGTGCCCGCCTCCGGCAGTAACATTTTAACTGTTCCATATTCTTTGATTTCTTTGCTCACACTATCCATAATCGGTTGTAGCTGTTCTCTGCGATCTTCCAGGCTTTTTAGTTCTTTTTCTGCGCTCCCTGCCTTTTGTTCTGCTTCTTGCTTCGCCTTGATTGCCTGTTCCTTATCGTCTTTTAAATTCTGGATATCTGCTCTGGATTCTGCAATTTGTGCTGTTAATTCTTCTTTTTCAGCAGTTAGATGCTCTTTTTCCTGCTCCAATTCCTGTACTTCCTTTTTCCGTTCTTTTTTCTTGAAGTTATAGACATCCAGATGTTCCTCATGAGTACCTTTCTGTTCCCATTCAATTCCATACTGCCTTGCAATCTCTGCCAGTACTTCTTTTTCATGATTTATCCACTGATTCAGCTCCGTATCATGCTTATTTCCACCTTGAAATCCAAGACCTTTTAATGCCTGTTTCAGCGAAACTCTGGTATCCATTCCTTTTCCTTTCCAGCCCGTCACATAAGGAATAAAGTCAATATGAAGATGTGGAGTAGCCTCATCCTGATGCAAATAGCAACTAAATACCCGAAGTGTCGGATTCCGTTTCTGGAAATCTTTTACATACTCATCCAGTACGTTTACAGCCAGATTTCCTGCTTCTGTTCCAACAGCCATATCTTCTCGGTTTCCAATCTGGAAAATCACTTCATGGAACAACTTTTCCTGTTTTCCCTGCCGGATTTTTTCATAGTAATTTGTAATCTTCCGGTCTTTTCTTTTCCCGGTATTGTATCTCTCCACAGCATCATCAAATAACTCTTTGTAAACTTCTTTCAGATTTTCATTCTGGTAACAAATATTTAATTGTACTCTGTCTGGGTCTACATTCTCTGCGAAAAACTCTCTCCTGTTATGAGCCAGAGAACCTTTCCCAATCATACCGCTAATTGTTCGTTTTATCATAATGTTTCTCACCTCTTTTCTAATCAAGTGCTAGATATGGCACATAATTTTTATTCACGCCAGTAATAGCGATATTAAGAAACTTTCGCCGGATACGGCGGTTTTGTTACTTTTGTCAAAAGTAACGCAAAAGCACTTTCGACAGCCGTACCGTCCATCAAAAGTACCCTTGCGCCCTGCCGGGGGCTATTCCTCCCGTTGGTCGGTTCACTCCTGCGTTACTTGTATGGCTGAATTATCCCGGTATCCTTGCCCGGATATATTCCAGATCACCACAATACGGTGTTCCTACAAGATACCATTCTCTTGCAGAATTCATTTCCATTCTAGTCTGAACCCATTCATCATCAAGCAACACTTCCAGGCATTCTCCACAGTGAAATCCTGTATCAATCCATAGATCTGATGATAATAATCCATATCTTTTGTTATAACTGTTATATCCTAATCTTCCTTCTCGCATTATGCCATTCTCCTTTCATTTAGCGTTTCCGCAGGGACGCCCTGAATCAGGGCTCCCTTTTGAAAATTCTCTTCTCCACCAACAAACTCCCGGCTACATCTTACCAGCTTTCTACTTGTCTGCTATCTACAGGTGCGTGACACGCTCCTGTAATAAAGTAGTCAGAAAGAACCTTTACCATCGAAAGTTCTCCGGTATTCCCCGTCTGTCCAGATATTCCTGCCGGAACTTTTCCCTTTCTTCTTCCGTTGGTGCTGTTTTGGATTTGCTATACACTTCACGATTCACCATTGCATCCAGTTTTTTCTCCAATCCCAACCGGATTATTTCTTCGCCATCGTAGTTATCCATCAAAAAATATTGCAGGAGTTGAAAAAATAACTCGTATGGAATCTGTACATTTTTATTTTGCATCTGTTCTCCTTTCAAGGTGGCAAGATTCCCTCTTCTTAAGAAATGGTAATCTTGCCATCTTCCATTTTTATTCTGGCAGCATCCAATACCATTGCTTTCCACGTTTTACAGAATCAATTTCAAGTTCCCGTTTGGCATTCCATAACGTTTTACTTTTTATTCCTCTGGTTTCGGCTTCTTCTGCAATTTTCTTTTGAGTCATTCCTCCATTTGCCAGTATTTCAAGGAGAAATTCTTTTGCTTTCCGACTTTTCTGCCCTCTGCCGTCTCCATTAAGAAGTTCATCGGCACTGATATCATATTCTCCAATCCATTCAAAGCCATTATTCTTATCCAGTCTGAATGCAATGGACGTTCCTTCCGGTGCAAGAGAACTCTTCGTATGACATACCACTCTTACTTCTGGTTCATCTTTCACTCGCCCGACAATCAGGACACTTCTTGCAGCAGCCTGAAAATCAATGGAGCCAAGTCCTCGATAAGAAGATTTGCCGTTACTGTTTTTGTTCATATGACCGATTAAAATGACTGCACAGTGATATTTTTCTGCCAGCACTGCGACACGCTTCATCAATGGCCTGATCTCATTTGCCCTGTGCATGTCTACCTCTGCTCCCAGGAATCCCTGAATCGGATCAAGAACAACCATTTTGGCTTTTGTCTGCACGATTGCTTCTTCTAATCTGGCATCTGCCATTGTCAGTGGCTGGTCACTGTCATCAATCACCAGCACCCTCGAACAATCTGCACCTGCAGCAAGTAATCTGGGTTTGATAGTATCTCCTAGACCATCTTCCGCTGTCTGATAAATCACATTTACAGGTGACATAGAAGACTGTTCCTGAATATTATCTTTGGCATCTAGATCTTCATTCTCACTACCGACTTCATCACTTCGTTTTTCTTTTGTTGTATCAGTAACAGGAAGAATCGGCTCTCCTCTGGTCAGTTTTGCAATAATCTGAAGTACCATTGTTGTCTTTCCTTCTCCTGGATCTCCCTGTATAATGGTCACTTTTCCATAAGGAATAAACGGATAAAGCAGCCATTCTACCTGTTCCACCTCTACTGAATCCATATTGATCAGTTTCAGTTTTGGTTCTATTCTGCAATTCTTAATTTTGTTTTTTTCATTCATATTCATTCCATCATCTCCTCCTGCCCTTCTGGGCAAGTCTCTGATGAACAGATATTCGGGAATTGTCGTATTTCTCGATTCGTGATATACTGAATCTGCCAAGATGGTATATCAGTTAATCTGATTATCAGAGAACTTGCTCAGATTATTTATCTGGGCTTTTTCTTTTGCCTTTTCAACATTCATCTCTTTCTTCTCCCAATCCGGTAACTGCATTTTCATTATCCAGCAGATTTGCAATCTTCCTCTGCTGATTTGGATAAAGATGTCCATAAGTATTCAATGTGATACGAATATCTTTATGACCCAATCTGTCCCGGATCAGTAACGGTTCTACACCTTTCTCAATGAGATAAGCCACATGACTGTGTCTGAGATCATGCACTCGGATTTTCTTTACTCCTGCCAGTTCAATCTGCCGTTTCATCTTATGCTGTACCGCTTCCTGAACAACTGGAAACAATCTTTCTGTATCCGGCATTCCGTAGTGACCATCTACAAATTCCTTAATTTCCTCTTTCAAAAATTCTGGAATTTCGATTGTTCGAAAGGACTGTTTTGTTTTTGGTTCTGTGATAATATCCTGCATTCCTGTTCGGTAATAAGTCTTATTGATACTAAGCTGATTCTTTTCAAAATTGATATCAGCTTTTGTAATCGCAAGCAGCTCCCCAATCCTGCACCCAGTCCAGAACAGCATCTCAAATATAAGATAATATCTTGTTCCCGGCTCCATTGTCTGTATAAACTGTTTGTACTCGTCCAGTGTCCAGAAGTTCAAACTTCTCGAATCCGAATTTCCCATTCGTTTCACTTTCTTGCATGGATTAACTGGCAAATCATATATTTTAGCTGCATGTGTAAACAGACTGGTCAACTGATTCTGAATCATTCTCAGATAAGAATCTGAATATCCTTTTTTCTGAATTTCATTCTGCCACTGAATAATCTGTGAAGCCTTGATCTCACTCATCATCTGATTTCCAAAGTATGGAACGATATGCTGTTGCATCATATATCTTTTATTTTTGATTGTTCGATCTTTTAGGTCATTCTGTTTGTCTGAAAAATAAATCTCAATAAAATCGCTCAGTTTCATATCCATACTTCGCTCAGTGCTCAACTTTTTACTTCGTTCAAACTCCAATGCTTCTCGCTTTGTTTCAAATCCACGCTTTCTGCGTTTTTTCTTCTCACCCATAACATTTGTCTCAAACCACTGGGCTGTCCATTTTTTTGTGTCTTTTTCTCTGTAAGCCATATTAATCCTCCTTAATTTCCTGCTATTTCATAGCCATACATCTTTTTTGCCCAAAACGCCTTTGGTATTCTTCCAGCCATCGTAATATATCCCTGTGCAGCCAGTTCCTTATTCATAGCTTTCACCAGTTTATAAGCATAAGATTTTGAGCAGTTTAATTCCTGTGCCACTTCATCAGCACTCATCATATAATTGTAGCTTGCCATACTGCATCCTCCTTTCCTCTCCAGATACAGAATACGTTTACTGTATTTCTATATCTGTACGATTTTCGTAAATTGATAATATCATGTATTTATTTCATTGTCAATATTTCGTAAACATATTTTTACGAACTTCGTATATTATTTTCTCTTTATTTTATTCCAGGTCTGTGCTATGATATTCTATAGATTTATGTTTTTCGTAATTTTGCAATATATGAAAAAGGAGGATTCTATGGGTGACGGTAAAAATTTAAAGAAATATCTTGATGAAAAAGGCACAAATGTCCGTAAAATTGCAAAGGCAACCGGAATCAGTGCCACAACCTTATATTCAATTATTCAAAAAGATTCCAATATTCGATTTGATTTTGCTTTAAGACTTGCAAATGAATTACAAATTGATGTGAATGAGATATGTTCTGCCAGTCCATTTTCTGGCACAATTAAGGAAGAAGAGATTTATCCTACACTTCCAGACGGTTTGAACGGAGCATTAGACGCAAGCCGTGTAAAGACTTATTTAAAAAATTCTATGTACCCGTTGATGTATCTTTTCGGTAAGAACAGTATGCCTGATGTAGATAATCTGCTCACATCGTTCTATCAGCTTGATGATGAAGCCAGACAGGAAGTTGTGGAAACGATCCGTCTGAAACTGCAATATCATCGTGATCCGGAACGTGCTGAACAGATCAAACAGATCAAAGGCTGGTAAAAAAATTACTCCTGTGAATAGCAAATATTCGCAGGAGTTTCTTTTTGGCACCGTTTTGGCACCGCTAGACTGATTTTTCAATTTTAAATTTATCCGTATTTCATCTTTCTGATAAACGTTTCACTGTTTCTAATCTGATAATTTTACAAACAATTCTTTTCTTAGAGTACAGAAAAACCCCAGAAACACAAGGTTTCTGGGGTATCTTACGTTTGGACACAACGTTATCTTACGATAACAAATCTATATTCAGATTGTATTACTCGATGATTGTAGCAACACGTCCTGATCCTACAGTACGTCCACCTTCACGGATAGCGAAACGAAGTCCCTGCTCCATAGCAACTGGGTGAATCAGTTCGATTGTCATTTCTACGTTGTCACCAGGCATGCACATTTCAACACCTTCTGGAAGTTCGCAAACACCTGTAACGTCTGTTGTTCTGAAGTAGAACTGTGGACGATAGTTGTTGAAGAATGGAGTATGACGTCCACCTTCATCTTTTGTCAGAACGTAAACCTGAGCTGTGAATTTGTGATGGCATGTTACTGAACCTGGTTTACAAAGAACCTGTCCTCTTTCGATTTCTGTTCTCTGGATACCACGAAGAAGAGCACCGATGTTGTCACCAGCCTGAGCTTCATCAAGAAGTTTACGGAACATTTCAACACCTGTTACAACTGTCTTCTTAGTCTCTTCGTGAATACCAACGATTTCTACTTCGTCAGATACATGAAGAACACCACGCTCTACTCTACCTGTAGCAACTGTACCACGTCCTGTGATAGAGAATACGTCCTCTACTGGCATAAGGAATGGCTTATCTGTATCACGCTCTGGATCTGGGATATAAGAATCTACAGCATCCATGAGTTCCATGATCTTGTCTCCCCACTCTGAGTTAGGATCTTCAAGAGCTTTAAGAGCTGATCCCTGGATGATTGGAGTATCATCTCCTGGGAATTCATACTCGTCAAGGAGTTCACGGATTTCCATTTCTACTAATTCAAGAAGTTCGTCATCGTCAACCATATCACATTTGTTCATGAATACAACGATGTAAGGAACACCTACCTGACGAGAAAGCAGGATGTGCTCTCTTGTCTGAGCCATAACACCATCAGTAGCAGCTACAACAAGGATAGCTCCATCCATCTGAGCAGCTCCTGTAATCATGTTCTTTACGTAGTCAGCATGTCCTGGGCAGTCAACGTGTGCATAATGACGTTTCTCTGTCTGGTACTCAACGTGAGCTGTAGAAATTGTGATACCACGTTCTCTCTCTTCTGGAGCTTTATCGATATCTTCAAAGTTCTCTGCTGTGTTTCCTGGTACTCTTGCTGCAAGTGTCTTTGTGATAGCAGCTGTAAGAGTTGTTTTACCGTGGTCAACGTGACCGATAGTACCGATATTACAATGCGGTTTTGTTCTTTCAAATTTAGCTTTAGCCATTTTGAATATCCTCCTTAATTTAGTGCCATATGGCATATTAACAAATTGTTCGTTTGCTCGGCTACATTTGATTATATTTCAAATGTAGCACTTTTTCAAGCGTTTTATAAATAATTAGTCATTTTTGCTGGATAAAATCTTCTCCTGTACAGACTTCGGTACTGGCTCGTATTTCTCGAAGAACATTGAGTAGTTACCACGTCCCTGTGTTCTGGAACGTAAGTCTGTAGAGTATCCAAACATTTCTGACAATGGAACGAATCCACGAACGATCTTTCCACCACCGAGGTCATCCATACCTTCGATACGTCCACGACGTGAGTTAATGTCTCCAATAACATCACCCATGTACTCTTCCGGCATAGTAACTTCAACTCTCATGATAGGCTCAAGAAGAACCGGAGATGCCTTCTTCATAGCGTCCTTAAATGCAAGAGAACCTGCAATATGGAAAGCCATTTCACTTGAATCGACTTCATGGTAAGAACCGTCATATACGTTAGCCTTAAGACCAACAACCGGGAATCCTCCAAGGATACCAGACTGCATAGCCTCTTCGATACCTTCACCTACAGCCGGGATATATTCCTTCGGAATAGCTCCACCAACTACAGAAGATTCGAATTTGAATGTTTCCTCACCGTTAACATCCATTGGCTCGAATTTAACTTTACAGTGTCCGTACTGTCCACGTCCACCTGACTGTTTTGCATATTTGCTGTCGACATCAACTGGTTTTGTAAATGCTTCTTTGTAAGCAACCTGAGGAGCACCTACATTAGCTTCTACCTTGAACTCACGAAGAAGTCTGTCTACGATGATTTCAAGATGAAGTTCTCCCATTCCGGCGATGATTGTCTGTCCAGTCTCCTGATCAGTATGAGCACGGAATGTAGGGTCTTCTTCAGCCAGTTTTGCAAGAGATTCACCAAGTTTACCCTGGGAAGCTTTTGTCTTAGGCTCGATAGCAAGCTCGATAACTGGTTCTGGGAATTCCATTGATTCCAGAATTACAGGATGCTGCTCGTCACAGATTGTATCACCTGTTGTAGTGAATTTAAATCCGATAGCGGCTGCGATATCACCTGAATATACTTTATCAAGCTCTTCACGTTTGTTGGCATGCATCTGAAGGATACGTCCAACACGCTCTTTTTTATTCTTTGTAGCATTCAGTACATAAGAACCTGAGTTCATTGTACCAGAGTAAACTCTGAAGTATGCCAGTTTACCTACGAATGGGTCTGTCATAATCTTGAATGCAAGTGCTGAGAACGGCTCTTCATCTGAAGAATGTCTTACAACCTCATTACCATCCTCATCCACACCATCGATTGGTGGGATATCTGTTGGTGCAGGCATGTACTCAAGGATTGCATCAAGAAGTTTCTGTACACCTTTGTTTCTGTAAGCTGAACCACAGCAAACAGGAACTGCTGTACACTCGCATGTTGCTTTTCTGAGTGCTTTCTTCATATCTTCAACAGATGGTTCTTCACCTTCCAGATACTGCATCATCAGATCATCATCAAGATCGCAGATCTTCTCTACCATTTCTGTATGGTAAAGTTCTGCATCATCTGCCATATCTTCCGGGATATCTGTAACAGAAATGTCATTTCCCTTATCATCGTTGTAGATGTAAGCTTTCATTTCCATCAGGTCAATGATTCCCTTGAAGTCATCTTCTTTACCGATTGGTAACTGAAGACAAATAGCGTTCTTTCCAAGTCTGGTCTTAATCTGGTCTACTGCATTGTAGAAATCAGCACCCAGGATATCCATCTTATTGATGAATGCCATTCTTGGTACATTGTATGTGTCAGCCTGACGCCATACGTTTTCTGACTGAGGCTCAACACCACCCTTAGCACAGAAGACGCCGACAGCGCCGTCCAGTACACGGAGTGAACGCTCAACCTCTACAGTAAAGTCAACGTGTCCCGGAGTATCAATGATATTGATACGGTGCTCAAGAGCTCCCTTTTTAGGTTTTGTGAACTCTTCGAGTGTCCAGTGGCATGTTGTAGCCGCAGAAGTGATTGTGATACCTCTTTCCTGCTCCTGTTCCATCCAGTCCATGGTAGCAGTACCTTCGTGAGTATCTCCAATCTTATAGTTAACACCGGTATAGTACAGGATACGCTCGGTAAGAGTTGTCTTACCAGCATCGATATGCGCCATAATACCGATATTTCTTGTTCTCTCTAATGGATATTCTCTTCCAGCCAAGATTTTTTCCTCCTATAATTAGAAACGATAATGAGCAAATGCTTTGTTTGCTTCTGCCATCTTGTGCATGTCTTCTTTCTTCTTTACAGATGCGCCTGTATTGTTTGCTGCATCCAGGATTTCGTTAGCCAGTCTTTCTTCCATTGTTTTCTCTCCTCTAGCACGAGAGTATACTGTCAGCCAACGAAGTGCAAGAGTCTGTCTTCTCTCAGGTCTAACCTCGATCGGCACCTGGTAGTTAGCTCCTCCGATACGTCTAGCCTTTACCTCAAGTACTGGCATGATGTTATTCATAGCCTCTTCAAATACTTCGATAGCTGGCTTTTCGGCTTTTGCTTCAACTCTTTCAAACGCTCCGTATACGATTTTCTGTGCAACACCCTTCTTACCATCAAGCATAATGTTGTTGACAAGCTTGGTTACCACTTTATTGTTGTATACTGGATCCGCTAATACGTCTCTTTTCTGAGTATGTCCTTTACGTGGCACGGTCCTTCCCTCCTTAAACATCTTAATTTAATTCATCGGTACTCACATGTGTCTTTCTAATGATACTGTGTAGTGCATAGGGCATACATATATATACCTTGCAACTTACATAATCATAGTTCTGTTTGTGATTACATTTTTAATTGGTTTGAAATCTTATCTGTTGTCTATGCAATAGATTTATTTCTTAGCATCTTTTGGTCTCTTAGCACCGTATTTAGAACGAGCCTGTCTTCTCTTAGCAACACCTGCTGTATCAAGTGTTCCTCTTACGATATGATATCTTGTACCTGGAAGGTCTTTTACTCTTCCTCCACGGATCAGAACAACACTATGCTCCTGAAGGTTGTGTCCTTCTCCCGGGATATAGCTTGTTACTTCGATTCCGTTAGACAGACGTACTCTGGCGATCTTTCTAAGAGCTGAGTTAGGTTTCTTAGGTGTAGCAGTCTTAACAGCTGTACAAACACCTCTCTTCTGTGGTGCAGAAGTATTCGTACTTCTCTTCTTTAAAGAGTTGTATCCTTTCTGAAGTGCTGGTGCTGTAGACTTCTTTACAGATGTCTGACGTCCTTTTTTTACTAACTGGTTAAATGTTGGCATTTCTTTCACCTCCTACGATTATAATAAGTTGCTTATTCATCTTGTGAATAGTCGCACATCAAAACAAAACGTTCCCATGCACGCTTGTTTAGTTTATTACGAATCATGATTCTTGTCAAGGGATTTCCCTTGATTTTTCACGTTTTTTGCCACTTTTTTCTTTTCATTATATTTCGCGATCTGATGCTTTATCAGGCTAAACAGCACGATACCTGTCAGTATGCCTGCGCTGTCAATACAGACATCCCTGAACTGACAGCTGCGCCCAGGCACGAATAGTTGATGGAATTCATCTGTTGCTGCGTATGCCGTACCTGCACACCAGCATAATAATCTGTTCTTTTTTCCCTGATCTTCCGCAAAAGAGTACGCAGTCCCCAGCATCAACACACCAAGGACTGCGTATTCCGACGCATGCGCACATTTGCGTACCGGGAAATCTATCTTTTCCGCAAACTGCTCCTGTTTATCTTCCGGCCAGGATCTGTACTCCGGAATCACGATATTTCCAATCAACTTTCCGACGGAGCGGCTCATTACCGTCGATTCATCTGCCTTTTTTGCTGAAAATGAAAAAATCATCGTCAGCCATATCAGCACAAGAAACAGCCAGATAATTCCTGCCTTATTTCTCTTTCTCCTGTTTTCCGTCATATTCTTTCCTGTCTTTTTTCTTCCTGTTCAATCACATGCTTTCGATATCATACCTGCAGTTATATCCCGGATATTACGCCTTAAGATCTGCAAACAGATCTTTCTGATATACACCGTCTGCAATCAATTTTGCAAATGACTCTACTACAACCGGTTTGTCTTCTTTATAAGTTACGCCAAACCATTTATCCTTTGTCTCCAGAAGTCTAACACTTACTTTTCCCTTTTTCAGAAGTTCATCAATATAGATCGGGAGCAGATATTCACCTTTCAGTTCTTTTGCTTCATCCCCTTTGATATTCTCAAAGAATTCTACAAATCCTTCCTCCAGAAGTCCTACAAACTCCGGTGTCAGTCCCCACATGTTCATCGATACATGTGCATTTACATCAATTCTATTTCCCTGAGATTCTGCTCCGTCTGATGTCTTTTTGATTTCATAAGTTTCTACGACATCTGTCAGATAATCATTCTCATCTACTGCACAAATTCCTCTTGTAACAGTTCCATTATCACTTAAAGTATTGCCGAGAATGAATCCGGCCATGCAAAGTTCTTTTGATTTTTCCGGTGTATAATTTTCCACAAGGAACTCATGAATCTTTACAAATGCTTCTTTTCCATAATAGTCATCTGCATTAATAACTACGAATGGCTCTTTGATAATATCTTTACAAACTAGTACCGCCTGTCCTGTTCCCCACGGCTTGCTTCTCTTGGCCGGCTTTTCAATTCCTTTCGGGAGATCATCCAACTCCTGATATGCATAAGCAAATTCTATGTTCAATTCATTACAGATTCCTTCAATTCTTTTTCCGATCGCATCATGAAATGCATCTTTGATATCCTTACGAATGATAAATACTACTTTATTAAATCCGGCCTCTATTGCATCATGAATTGAATAATCCATAATGATCTCCCCATTTGGGCCTACCGGTTCCAGTTGCTTAATTCCGCCGCCAAAACGCGAACCCATTCCTGCAGCCATGATGACTAATGCTGTTTTCATAATTCTCTTTCTCCTTTGTTTATTTGTCTTTTTTACAGTTAAAATCAGTATAGCACAAAAAAGCGGGATATACCATGACTGTTTATCATGCCATATCCCACCCTGTTCATTTCTATTCTACTGTTACACTCTTTGCAAGGTTTCTCGGTTTATCTACATCCAGACCTTTTGCTACTGATACATAATATCCAAGTAACTGAAGCGGAATAACTGCAAGTGATGTTGCAAAATGAGGGTCTGTCTTTGGAATGTATACAGAAAAATCTGCGTTTTCTTCAATATTATAATGTCCAAATGTTGTAAGTCCCATCAGATATGCGCCACGGCTCTTACACTCTACCATGTTGCTCAGTGTCTTTTCATATAATTCCGGCTGTGTCAGTACTCCGATAACCAGTGTACCCTCTTCAATCAGGGAAATCGTTCCGTGCTTCAATTCTCCTGCTGCATATGCCTCCGAATGAATATAGCTGATTTCTTTCATCTTAAGGCTTCCCTCAAGGGAAATCGCATAATCAATTCCACGACCGATAAAGAAAATGTCTTTCGCATTCACCTGTTTGGATGCAAACCACTGAAGTCTCTCTTTATCCTCGATAATTCTTTGAATTTTCTCCGGAATGCTCTGAAGTTCTTCAATATATCCGGCATACTGTTCTTCTGTAATCTGTCCTCTGATCTTTGCAAACTGAATTGCAAGCGTATAAGCTGCGATCAACTGTGTGCTGTATGCTTTTGTTGTCGCAACTGCAATCTCCGGTCCTGCCAGTGTATAGTATACATTGTCTGCCTCTCTGGCAATAGAAGAACCGATTACATTCACGATACCAAGTGTCTTTACTCCCTGTTTCTTTGATTCTCTGAGTGCTGCCAGACTGTCTGCGGTCTCTCCTGACTGGCTGATAATGACTACCAGTCCTTTCGGATCAAGAATCGGATTGCGATAGCGGAATTCTGATGCAAGTTCTACACGTACCGGAATTCTTGCCAGATCTTCCATGACATACTGTGCTGCCACTCCGACATGATATGCCGATCCACATGCTACGATATAAATCTGGCTGATCTCTTTGATCTCTTCTTCCGAAAGTCCGACCTCTGAAAGATCAATCATTCCGTCTTTTATAACAGAATTCAGTGTATCTGAA
Source organism: Dorea amylophila (assembly GCF_025567265.1). NCBI lineage: Bacteria > Bacillati > Bacillota > Clostridia > Lachnospirales > Lachnospiraceae > Dorea > Dorea amylophila. The sequence goes on from NZ_JAOQJW010000004.1 coordinate 126,117, forward strand.
ACTGCCTTTGGCTGCTCATGTATTTCCTTGATCATGAAATGCTCATATCCTGATTTTTCTGCTGCCTCTGCGTCCCATTCAACCGTCTTTAATTCTTTTTCAATCTCTTCTCCATCCAGGTTATAGAATGTAATCTCACCTTTACGGACACGTGCCATCTCCTGGTTACCGATATAGTATACATCTCTCGTATATTTCAGAATTGCAGGAACATCGGAACCAATATAGGATTCTCCGTTCGCAACTCCAAGGATCATCGGACTGTCCTTTCTTGCTACGTAGATTTCTTCCGGATAATCCCTGAACATAATTGCCAGTGCGTAGGAGCCTCTGATCCGTACCAGCGCATGATTGATCGCATCTACCGGAGTCCCCTCATATTTTTTATAATAATAATCGATCAGTTTTACTGCTACTTCCGTGTCTGTCTCAGAATAGAATGTATACCCTTTACGGACAAGTTTATCCTTTAATTCCTGATAGTTTTCAATAATACCATTATGAACAGCCACAACATTTCCATCATCACTTGCATGAGGATGTGCATTATTCTCAGATGGTTCTCCATGTGTTGCCCATCTTGTATGACCGATACCGCAGGTTCCTTTTACGGATTCACCATCATTCGTCTTCTCAGCAAGAACTTTCAGTCTGCCTTTTGCCTTAATGATCTCTGCATCTGCACTGCCGTCACGTATAGCAATTCCTGCAGAGTCGTAACCACGATATTCCAGTTTTGACAAACCATCCAACAAGATCGGTGCTGCCTGGTGTTCACCTGTAAATCCTACAATTCCACACATAATTCGTTTTTTCTCCCTGTATTATTCTTAATATAATCTATTCCATTTCTGGTATTTATGTATCTTATCTCCGCCTCAGGTCCGCTGCTTTAGCCGATCACATATCCTTTTTTCTTAACGACATCTACAACCTGATCTACATATTTTTTACAGATTTCTTCTGTCTCTGCTTCTACCATAACTCTGAGAAGTGGTTCTGTTCCGGATTCCCGCACAAGGATACGTCCGGTATCTCCAAGGGCTTCTGTTACTGCCCGTACCGCGCTCTGTACATCCGCATCGTCCTGCGCTGCTTTCTTATCTGTCACACGTACATTCTCCAGAACCTGTGGATAAATATGAAGCCCTTCCATGAGTTCACTCATTTTCTTCTTTCTTGCCATCATAACTTCCATCATCTTAAGACTGGTAAGGATACCGTCTCCTGTGGAAGCATATTTTGAGAAAATAATATGGCCGGACTGTTCTCCTCCGAGAATGCATCCATTGTTTGTCATATATTCGTATACATATTTGTCTCCGACTGCAGTCTTTGCATAATCAATCCCTGCCTCATCGAACGCTTTGTATAATCCAAAATTAGACATAACTGTTGTAACAACCGTATTGTTTTCCAGTTTGCCACGTTCTTTCATATATTTTCCATAAATATAAAGAATCGCATCTCCATCTATCAGATTCCCTTTTTCATCTACACAGAGACATCTGTCAGCATCTCCGTCATATGCAAATCCAACATCCAGACCATTCTCGGCAACAAATTTCTGCAGGCCGCCGATGTGCGTAGATCCTGCATTGTTATTGATATTCGTTCCGTCCGGCTCTGCATTGATCACATATGTCTTGGCTCCAAGTGCATCAAATACAGACTTTGCCAGATTCCATGAACTTCCGTTCGCACAATCCAGTCCGACTTTCACACCCTTGAAAGAATAAAGTCCAAGTGAAATCAGATATCCGATGTAACGGTTTCTTCCTGATACATAGTCTACCGTACGTCCGATCTTAGATGTATGTGCAAATGGAATCTCCTCATACTTTTCCCCAAATACTTCCAGTTTGCCATCCAGATAGTCTTCTACCAGTGCGATCGTTCCCTCATCCATCTTCTCGCCATTACCGTTGATCAGTTTGATTCCGTTGTCATAATACGGATTATGACTTGCAGAGATCATGATCCCGCAATCAAATTCATCCGTTCTTGCCACATAAGCAACAGATGGTGTTGTTGTAACATGAAGCAGGTAAGCATCTGCTCCCGATGCAACAAGTCCACCTACCAATGTATATTCGAACATGTAGCTGGAACGTCTCGTATCCTTTCCAATTACAATACGTGCCGGTGTATCATCACCATTCTGACGTTTTATTTCTCCATAGTACCATCCGAGAAATCTTCCGATCTTGTACGCATGATCTGCTGTTAAGTTATTATTGGCTTCGCCACGGAAACCATCTGTTCCGAAATATCTTCCCATATCTATTCTCCTAAAATAATATATCGTCTATCTTTTACAAAGCAACTGCCCCCATTATAGTTGGTATTAGACTCAAGTTCAAGCAAAAATAGCAAAAAAGTATGCATATGTGCAAAGACAATTGCTTCTATGCATACTTTTTTCATTATTACCCAGTTATAATTCCAAGTTCCTTTTCACAGAGTTCTAACGCTGATGCTATGACAGCATCCATATCATAATATTTATATTCCCCTAGACGGCCTCCGAAGATCACGTTCTCTTCTTTTTCCGCTAATTTTTTGTATTCTGCGTACAATGCTCCATTTTTTTCATCATTGACCGGATAATATGGTTCGTCACCCAATTTCCATTCAGAGCTGTATTCCCGGCTGATCACAGTCTTTGGAATATCATTTCCTTCTGAATCCTTTCCAAATTCGAACCACTTATGCTCGATGATACGTGTCCAAGGCGTCTCTCTGTCTGTGTAGTTTACAGCTGCATTCCCCTGGAAATTCGGCTTATCTAAAAGTTCCGTCTCAAATCTTACAGAGCGGTACTCCAACGTTCCGAGTTTATATTCAAAATAAGCATCGATCGGTCCTGTATAAACTACTTTTTCTGCCAGCGCATCTAATTCCTCTTTATGCTCCAGATATTCTGTGTTCAGACGGATCTCTATGCCATCCAGAAGATTCTCTACCATCTTCGTGTACCCTCCCACAGGAATTCCCTGATACATTGCATTGAAATAATTATTGTCGAATGTCAGACGCACCGGAAGTCTCTTGATAATAAATGCCGGAAGTTCTGTGCAGTCACGTCCCCACTGCTTCTCTGTATAACCCTTGATCAATTTCTCATAGATATCTCTTCCAACCAGTGAAACTGCCTGTTCTTCCAGATTCTTTGGCTCTCCCGTAATTTCCTTTCTCTGCTCTTCTATCTTCGCTTCTGCTTCTTCCGGTGTCACCACTCCCCACATCTTGTTAAATGTATACATATTAAAAGGAAGTGAATATAACTCACCCTTATAATTCGCTACCGGTGAATTCGTAAATCTGTTAAACTCCGCAAACTGCGTAATATAATTCCATACTTTCTTATTATTTGTATGAAAAATATGTGCACCATACTTATGTACATGAATTTTTTCTACATCCTCTGTATATACATTTCCCGCAATATTCGGACGTTTATCAATTACCAGAACAGATTTCCCCGCTTTTTTTGCTTCACGGGCAAACACTGCCCCATATAATCCTGACCCGACTACTAAATAATCATATTTTTTCATCTTACATACCTCTTTTTATTTTCTGATACCTGTCACAATCTATCTGGTAGTGTTATTCTATCATATCCTTGTATTCCCGAAAAGACATTCTTCGTTTCCCTTGCTTTATTCCACTTTATCACGTTACCAAAAGATTGCATTTCTTTATCAGACATATTATACTATTTAAATAACGAATTCGTACAATTAGAGGTGATATGATTATGCATAAAGAATTTTTAATGGGAAATGCAGCAATTGCCCTCGGTGCAGTTGCTGCCGGAGTTAATGTCGTAGCCGGTTATCCCGGAACCCCTTCTACGGAAGTTCTGGAAACTATAGCAAAACACCGGCCGGATGATGTGTATGTGGAATGGTCCGTGAACGAAAAAGCTGCCATGGAACTGGCTGCCGGAGCTTCTTATGCCGGTGCAAGATCCATGGTAACCATGAAGCAGGTCGGATTAAATGTTGCTTCCGATCCGCTGATGAGTCTCGAGTACGTCGGGATCAAAGGCGGAATGGTCATTCTCGTAGCAGATGATCCGGGTCCGATTTCTTCTCAGACAGAGCAGGATACCAGACATTTTTCCAGATTTTCCAAGCTGCCTTGCTTTGACCCATCTTCGGCACAGGAAGCTTATGAGATGATCCAGGAAGCTTTTGAATATTCAGAAAAATACGGTACTCCGGTATTCTTACGTCCAACCACACGTGTCTGTCATGGCTACGCGTCTATCATGGTAAAAGATGAGACAGAATATACCCACCACCAGCCGGAAGGTTTTATCAAAGATTCCAAACGCTGGGTTATCTTTCCTAGATTATCTTTCATGAATCACAAAAAAATCGAAGCACGTAACCAGGAATTATCCGATATCTTTTCTTCTTATGAGAAAAATACGATTCATCCATCCTGCGATGCTTTCAAGGATTCAAAAAAAGGAATCGCCACCGGAGGGATCAGCTATACCTACACGATGGAAACATTAAAAAAGACCGGTATGGTAAAGACTTTAAAAATTGCCACGCCTCATCCATTTCCGGAAAAATTAGCAGTAGATTTCCTTTCTGGACTTGATGAAGTTCTCTGCCTGGAAGAACTTGATCCGGTCATCGAACGTGAGCTGATCTATATATGCGGAAAATATCATCTTCCAACCAGAATTAACGGAAAACTCAGTGGTCATACTGCCTGTGCCGGAGAAAACACCCGTGACACTATAACTACCTATATTAATACATTTCTTGGTCTTACCTCCCCTGTCACCACTGATTTTCCGGAACCGCCGGCACTGCCGGTCCGCCCGCCGGTACTTTGCGCCGGATGTCCTCACAGAGCTTCTTTCTACGCCGTAAAAAAAGCTATGAAAGGAAAGAAAACCGTTTTCTGCGGGGATATCGGATGTTATACGCTCGGAAATGCCCTTCCTCTCGATATGGTTGATACCTGTCTGTGCATGGGTGCCGGATTGAATATTGCACAAGGTATCGAAAAAGTGGAACCTGACACCACATGCTTTGCGTTTGTCGGAGACTCGACCTTCTTCGCCTCTGCGATCACAGGTGTTGTCAATGCCGTGTACAATCAGGCGAATATGATACTGATCGTTCTGGACAACTCTACCACAGCCATGACCGGACATCAGCCACACCCTGGAACCGGCCGCACAGTGATGGGGGAGATCGTGCAAAAGATTAATATCGAACAAGTCCTCCGCGGAATCGGCGTTACAGATGTTAAGACTGTAAATCCGCTGGATCTGAACTCATCTGTAGCATGCGTCCGGGAAATGGCTGATAAGACAGGTGTAAAAGCTATTATATTCAAATCACCATGTATAGCCATCACCAAGCCGGCGTTTTCTCTTCATATAGATGCCGAAAAATGTATCGGATGTAAAAAATGTATCCGTGAACTTGGATGCCCTGCCATTGTACTTGACAACGGTAATGTCTGCATTGATGATACGATGTGTACCGGCTGCGGATTATGCAGTCAGGTATGCCCTGCAGCTGCTATTATAGGAGGTAAAAAACATGAATAATCAAAAAAACATTGTCCTGTGCGGCGTCGGCGGTCAGGGAACCGTCCTCGCTTCCAAACTTCTTGCCGCAGCAGCTATGAGTAAAGATATTCCTGTCATGAGTGCCGAGACCATCGGTATGGCTCAGCGTGGTGGTAGTGTATTCAGTCATCTTCGTATGGGTGATAATCTCTATTCGCCAATGATTGAAACAGGAACTGCCGACCTGATCATCGGCTTCGAACCAGGTGAGACAGTCCGTATGCTTCCCTATCTCAAAGACCACGGACATATTGTTGTCAGCACCCGAGCTGTAAAACCAGTTACTGCTACCTTAAGCGGATCAGATTATGATGCACCTCAGATGCTTGAATATCTAAAAGCGGCTGTTCCTAATCTGACTCTTGTAAATGCAGATCAGGCATGTGCAGACATTGATTCTTCCAAAGTACTGAACATGGTGCTTCTTGGCGCAGCCATACGGACCGGAGTACTGGACTTTACAATCTCTGAAATTGAAGACATTATGAAATATACACTTCCCGAGAAATTCCATGAAATGAATCTCCGGGCATTAAACTATAACATATAACAAAGAAAGGCAGGAACACGACATATGCAGATTACAGAGACACAAATCGCACAGGTAAATAATCAGATACAGGCGCTCCTGAAAGCGGAAAGTTTCTATGGAAAGAAATTAGAAGAAGCCGGTGTTACCAGTATACAGTCAGCGGAAGATTTTCAAAAGCTTCCGTTTTCTGAGAAAAATGATTTAAGAAATGCTTATCCTCTTGGTCTGATGACCGCACCGGAAGAAAAGATTGTCCGAATCCACTCTTCTTCCGGTACCACCGGACTGCCGGTCATCATTCCATATACTCAGAAAGATGTAGACGACTGGGCAATCATGTTTCAACGCTGCTATGAATTGGCCGGTCTTACAAATCTGGACCGTATCCAGATCACACCCGGATACGGACTCTGGACTGCCGGAATCGGATTTCAGGCAGGTGCCGAAAGATTAGGAAGCATGGTTATTCCTATGGGACCCGGAAACACCGACAAACAGCTTCAGATGATGATGGATATGAAAACAACCGTTCTCGGTTCTACTTCCTCTTACGCCCTGCTTCTTGCAGAAGAAATCCAAAAAAGAGGAATCAAAGACAAGATCCATCTGAAGAAAGGAATCATTGGTTCTGAACGCTGGGGTGAAAAAATGCGCCGGCGTATCACGGAAGAACTTGGAATTGAACTCTATGATATCTATGGCCTGACGGAAATCTATGGACCGGGAATCGGAATCAGCTGTTCCTATGACTGTGGTATGCACTACTGGGATGATTATATTTACATTGAGATCATCGACCCTGTAACCGGTGAGGTACTTCCGGACGGAGAACTCGGAGAAATCGTCATTACCACCCTGGTCAAAGAAGGAGCACCTCTTATCCGCTACCGCACACATGATCTTTCCCGCATCATTCCGGGAGAATGTCCTTGCGGAAGCAGATTCCCACGGCTCGATACTATTATGGGACGTACCGATGATATGATGAAGATCAAGGGTGTAAATGTGTTCCCAGCTCAGATTGAGGAAATCTTAAAAGGATTTTCTGAAGTATCCAGTGAATATCAGATCCGCATTTCTCATCTTGACGGAAAAGACACCATGCGAATCTATGTTGAAACAAATGGAACGGTTGACTTCCTTGATCTTGCCAAACGAATCGCAGCTACCGTCAAAAGCCGCATAGGCTTTACACCGTTAGTTAAAGTTGTTGAAATCGGATTATTACCTCGAAGCGAAAAGAAGACAAAACGTGTCATCGATGAGCGTTATGAATAATTAGTGATATATTATAAATGGTGTTGTAAGATCTATATTTCTTACAACACCATTTTTATACTTTGTTATAATCCTAATTCATCAGAGATCGCACACATTTCTTCCAATCCGATATCAATCAGATCCTCCAGCATCAGCCCTGTAAATTCAATACTTTCCATATAATCACGATTGGCACCTTTCGCAAATCGTGCTTCATTAAAACGTTTTATAACAGACTTTCTTTTTACACTTGCAATCTTTTTATCCGGGTAAATCTGCGCAACCGCTTTTAAGAAACCACTCATTGGATCTGCCGCCAGAAGTGCATATTGGATTTTTGTTTTCGCTTTCACGCCACTTTTCGGATTATGTGCACAAATCGCTCCAAATAATACAGGATCATCAATCCCTTCTTTTTTTAAGATTTCTACCGATGTCGGTCCGTGTACACTTAAGTCATGCTCCCAGTCACATTGCTCTTCATCCAGATCATGCAGCAATCCTGCAATTCCCCAATATTCCACCTCGTCCGGCGCAAGACGTTTGGCCAATCCCTTCATAATAGCCTCAACTGCCAGAGAATGGGTAATATAATTCTCACCTTTCATGTATTTTGTTAAGATTTCATACGCCTGATCTCTTGTCATCTGCATTTTCTCCATTTCTGTACGAAATATGTATTCTGATATTTTACTCTTCCGGTACAACGATCAGGTCTTTTGTAAAGTCATTCAGAACTTCACATCCATCTTCTGTGATGATTACAAGGTCTTCGATACGAACACCGATGTTCTCATCCGGGAGATAGATTCCCGGCTCTACTGAGAAGCACTGTCCAACCTTGATGATGTCAGTATTAACAGATGATACATCACCAAATTCGTGATCTTCCAGTCCGATAGAATGTCCTGTTCTGTGTGTGAAATACTCGCCAAATCCTTTTTCCTCGATGTAATTTCTTGCAGCAAGGTCAACATCGCACATTCTATTTCCCGGTTTGGCAGCTTCGATACCTCTTCTGTTTGCTTCAACTACGATATCATAAATTTCTTTTGCACGGTCAGATACTTCACCGATGAATACAGTTCTTGTCATATCCGATGCATAGTTATCTTTAAATCCACCGATATCAAGAATTACACAATCTCCACGTTTTCCTTTAGAATCATCTGTTACATGATGTGGATCTGCAGCGCCATGTCCGTATGCTGTAATTGGATCGAACGATACATCTTCACATCCGATTTCTTTGTAAATTTCACGCATTTTTGCATTTAATTCTTTCTCAGTTAATCCTTTTGCTACCCATGGAATGATCTTTTCCATAGCAATATCATTTAACTTAGAAGATTTTCTCATAAGATCTTTTTCTTTCTCATCTTTTACCATACGGATATAATCGATGATCGGAGATCCATTTACAAATTTACTTCCTCCGCCTAACTCCTGCAGACGAATAAGGAATTTTGACGGCCATGTTTTATCAATTCCCATTGTCTTATCTTTATCTACATACTTGCTTAAGATCTCTACTCCGTCTTCAATGTCATCATAATAGATAATATCTACGCCAAGATCTGATTCCTGTGGAAATAATTTGTTGATTACCATTTTATGATTTCCGTTCACATTCAGATACAATGCCAGAAGTCTTTCTCCTGGGAAAATCCACTTGCCTGTCAGATAGAAGATCGCAACCGGGTCAGAAACGATCATCTGCGGAACCTCATGCTCCTCCATTGATTTTAATATTCTTGTAAGTTTACCTTGATCCATAATAGAACCCCAACCTTTCTTAAAATGTTGACAGAATCTGTTACTATTTTCGCTGATTCTCACTGACAATTATTATAAACTTTTTGAATATAAAAGTCAATTTATATATACAAATAACAGTAAACGTTAGTGATATTAACTTATTCTTCATTAAAAAAAGAAAATGTCCACACTTTTCAGTGTGAACACTTTCTTTTTATTTGACTTATATTTTATTCTTCATCTTCAGATACAGCAACTGTTTCTTCTGCAATATCTTCTACTGCATCTTCTGTTCCTTCATCAAGAGTAATCTCCTGATTCATCTCATCTGCATCTTTGAATTCAAAATCAAAATCGTCCTCAAAATCCAGTTCGTCTTCCATTTCCATCTCTGTGTTCAACTTGATGTCACGATACTTTCTCATACCTGTTCCGGCAGGAATATGTTTACCAATGATAACATTCTCTTTCAAACCTACCAGCGGATCAACCTTACCCTTAATAGCAGCTTCGGTCAGGACTTTTGTTGTCTCCTGGAAGGAAGCGGCAGACAGGAATGAATTCGTAGCAAGGGAAGCTTTTGTAATACCCATGATGATCTGCTCACCTGTTGCAGGTTCTTTACCTTCTGCTTCCAAAGCTTCATTTACATCCTCAAACTCAAGTCTGTCAACATTTGTTCCCGGGAGGAATTCTGTGTCTCCGGACTCTTCGATACGTATCTTCTTCAGCATCTGACGAACGATAACCTCGATATGCTTATCGTTGATTTCTACACCCTGCAGACGATATACTCTCTGAACTTCCTGGATCATGTAATCCTGTACAGCACGAAGTCCTTTGATTCTCAGAATATCGTGTGGATTTACACTACCTTCTGTCAGTTCATCACCGGCTTCCAGTTCTGCGCCGTCAGCCACCTTGATACGTGATCCATAAGGGATCAGATATGCTTTGGATTCACCTGTTTCTTTATTTGTCACAATAATCTCACGTTTCTTCTTCGTGTCATTTAAGTTAGCAGTTCCTGCGATTTCTGTGATAATTGCAAGTCCCTTAGGCTTTCTTGCCTCGAAAAGCTCCTCGACACGAGGAAGACCCTGTGTGATATCTCCACCGGCTACACCACCACTATGGAATGTTCTCATAGTAAGCTGTGTACCAGGTTCTCCGATTGACTGTGCGGCGATGATTCCGACAGCTTCTCCAACCTGTACCGGCTCACCTGTTGCCATGTTGGATCCGTAACATTTTGCACATACACCACTATGTGAACGGCATGTAAGGATTGTACGGATCTTAATCTGTGTCAGCGGCTCGCCCTTCTCGTCAACACCCTTTTTACAGATCAGCTCTGCACGTTTCGGTGTTACCATGTGATTTGCCTTTACAAGGATGTTACCATCTTTATCTACGATGTTCTCACAGATATAACGTCCTGTGATACGATCCTGCAGACTTTCAATCACTTCGTTTCCATCCATGAATGCTTTTACATACATTCCAGGAATCGGTGCTCCCGGTTTTGCACAGTCTACTTCGTGAATGATCAGTTCCTGTGATACGTCTACCAGACGTCTTGTCAGATATCCTGAATCGGCTGTACGAAGAGCTGTATCGGACATACCTTTTCGAGCTCCATGTGCAGACATGAAGTATTCCAGTACATCAAGACCTTCACGGAAGTTTGATTTAATTGGCAGCTCGATCGTATGACCTGTTGTATCGGCCATCAGACCACGCATACCTGCAAGCTGTTTGATCTGTTTGTCAGATCCACGGGCTCCGGAATCTGCCATCATGAAAATGTTGTTATATTTATCAAGACCGTCAAGCAGCGCCTTTGTAAGGGCATCGTCAGTTGCTTTCCATGTCTCTACAACTTCTTTATATCTTTCTTCTTCTGTAATGAGACCACGTTTGAAGTTCTTTGTAATCTTATCTACAGTATCCTGTGCATTTTTGATCATCTCCGGTTTCTGCGGAGGTACCGTCATGTCAGAAATGGATACGGTCATGGCAGCTCTTGTTGAAAGCTTGTAACCCATAGCCTTTACATGGTCGAGTACTTCTGCTGTAGCAGTAGCTCCATGTGTATTGATGACTTTTTCAAGAATCTGTTTCAGCTGTTTCTTTCCTACATGGAAATCAACTTCCAGAAGCAATTCATTTCCTTCTACTTCACGGTCTACAAATCCCAGATCCTGTGGAATGATCTCATTAAACATGAAACGTCCGACTGTAGATTCTACCGTTCCTGTCTTCACTGTTCCATCTGCCATCTTCTTGGATACACGTACTTTTACACGTGAATGAAGTGTTACGGCAGCATTTTCATAAGCAAGAAGTGCTTCGTTGAAGCTCTTGAAGATCATGCCTTCTCCCTTGGCACCAGGACGCTCCTGAGTCAGATAATAGATACCAAGTACCATATCCTGTGAAGGAACGGCTACCGGACCACCATCAGACGGCTTCAGTAAGTTGTTCGGTGACAGAAGTAAGAAACGGCACTCTGCCTGTGCTTCTACGGAAAGTGGAAGATGGACAGCCATCTGGTCTCCGTCGAAATCGGCGTTGAACGCTGTACAAACCAGTGGATGAAGCTTGATAGCCTTACCTTCTACAAGAATCGGTTCAAATGCCTGAATACCAAGTCTGTGCAGTGTAGGGGCACGGTTCAGCATAACCGGATGCTCTTTGATTACTTCTTCCAGAACATCCCATACTTCCGGCTGAAGTCTTTCTACCATCTTCTTAGCATTTTTAATATTGTGTGCTGTTCCGTTCTGAACCAGTTCTTTCATAACAAATGGTTTGAACAGCTCGATTGCCATTTCTTTCGGCAGACCACACTGATAGATCTTAAGTTCCGGTCCTACAACAATAACGGAACGTCCGGAATAGTCAACACGCTTACCAAGCAAGTTCTGACGGAAACGTCCGGACTTACCTTTCAGCATATCGGAAAGAGATTTCAGTGCACGGTTACCAGGTCCTGTTACCGGACGTCCACGACGGCCATTGTCAATCAGGGCATCTACAGCTTCCTGAAGCATTCTCTTTTCATTTCTAACAATAATGTCCGGTGCGCCTAATTCAAGAAGACGTCTCAGACGGTTATTTCTGTTGATGATTCTTCTGTACAGATCATTCAGGTCAGATGTCGCAAAACGTCCGCCATCCAGCTGTACCATTGGACGAAGATCCGGTGGGATAACCGGGATATTTGTCATGATCATCCATTCTGGCTTGTTTCCAGACTCACGGAAAGCTTCTACTACTTCCAGACGTTTTACGATTCTTGCTCGTTTCTGTCCGGTTGCACCTTTCAAGCCTTCTGTCAATTCTGTATATTCTTTCTCAAGATCAATGTTCTCAAGAAGTTCTTTGATGGATTCTGCACCCATTCCTACACGGAATGTGCTTCCCCATTTTTCTCTTGCTTCCTGATATTCAGCCTCTGATAATACCTGTTTGTACATCAGATCTGACTCACCTTTATCCAGTACGATATAAGAAGCGAAATACAGTACTTTTTCCAATGTTCTCGGGGACAGATCAAGAATCAGTCCCATACGGCTTGGAATTCCCTTGAAGTACCAGATGTGCGATACAGGAGCAGCAAGGGCGATATGGCCCATGCGCTCACGACGTACACTTGCTTTTGTTACTTCAACACCACAACGGTCGCAGACCACACCTTTATAGCGGATCTTTTTGTACTTTCCACAATGGCATTCCCAGTCCTTGCTTGGTCCGAAAATCTTTTCGCAGAACAGTCCGTCTTTTTCAGGTTTTAAAGTTCTATAGTTGATGGTCTCTGGTTTGGTAACTTCTCCTTTTGACCATTCCAGAATCTTTTCAGGTGATGCCAAACCGATCTTGATCGCATCAAAAGTCATTGGCTGATAAGTTTGTTCCTTATTATTTTCTGGCATACTTTGGACCCCTTCCTATTCATCATCAGATGAATCGCCGAAATCATAGTCATCATTTTCTTCAAAATTCATATCGAAATCATCGTCTGATTCTGGTTCTTCTTCTACATCAACCAGCTCTTCACCCTGGAATTCCTGTTTGCTGTATCCGTGTTTACCAAAGTCTTCGTCATCATCATTACGATATCTTCTGTCTCCCTCGATCAGAGAACGGAAATCTGTCTCTCCCATATCGGAAGTTTCCATAATCTCCACTTCTGTATTGTCATCACGTAAGACACGTACGTCCAGTCCGAGTGACTGTAACTCTTTGAGCAATACCTTGAAGGATTCCGGAATTCCCGGTTCAGGAATATTCTCACCCTTGATGATTGCTTCGTAAGTCTTCACACGTCCGATGACATCATCTGACTTCACAGTCAAGATTTCCTGCAGTGTGTATGATGCACCATAAGCCTCCAGTGCCCATACCTCCATTTCTCCGAAACGCTGTCCACCGAACTGAGCCTTTCCTCCTAATGGCTGCTGTGTAACCAGTGAGTAAGGACCTGTAGAACGTGCATGGATCTTGTCGTCTACCAGGTGGTGCAGTTTCAGGTAATGCATGTGTCCGATGGTTACCGGGCTGTCGAAGTACTCACCCGTACGTCCGTCACGCAGGCGGACCTTACCATCTCTTGAAAGCGGAACACCTTTCCAGAGTTTTCTGTGTTCTCTGTTGTCTGACAGATACTGCAGTACTTCCGGAAGAAGTTCTTCTTTATGTTTTGCTTCAAACTCTTCCCAGCTTAAGTTGACATAATCATTTGCCAGATCAAGAGTATCCATAATATCAATCTCGTTCGCTCCGTCAAATACAGGAGTTGCGATGTTGAATCCAAGTGCTTTTGCAGCCAGGGACAGGTGAATCTCCAGGACCTGACCGATATTCATACGTGACGGTACACCCAGTGGATTCAGCACGATATCCAGTGGACGTCCATTCGGCAGGAATGGCATGTCTTCAACCGGAAGTACACGGGAAACAACACCCTTGTTACCATGACGTCCGGCCATCTTGTCACCGACAGAGATTTTTCTCTTCTGTGCAATATAGATACGGACTGACTGGTTTACTCCAGGTGACATCTCATCACCATTCTCTCTTGTAAATACCTTTGCATCCACTACAATACCATATTCTCCATGAGGTACTTTAAGAGAAGTATCTCTTACTTCACGGGCTTTCTCACCGAAGATTGCACGAAGCAGTCTTTCTTCAGCTGTAAGCTCTGTCTCTCCCTTAGGAGTAACCTTACCTACCAGGATATCTCCGGCACGGACTTCTGCTCCGACACGGATGATTCCTCTTTCATCCAGATTCTTCAATGCATCATCACCAACACCTGGAATGTCGCGTGTGATCTCTTCTGGTCCAAGCTTTGTATCACGTGCTTCTGCTTCATATTCTTCAATATGAATAGAAGTATATACATCATCCTGCACCAGTCTTTCACTAAGCAGAACAGCATCCTCGTAGTTGTAACCTTCCCATGTCATGAATCCGATCAGCGGGTTCTTTCCAAGTCCAAGTTCACCATTAGATGTAGATGGTCCATCTGCAATAACCTCGCCTTTTTCGACTCTGTCTCCTTTGAAGACGATTGGTCTCTGGTTATAACAGTTGCTCTGGTTACTTCTCTGGAATTTTGTTAATTTATATTTTTTCAGTTTTCCGTCATCCTGACGAACTGTAATCTCTGTAGAAGTAGAACGTTCTACTGTACCGCCTTCTTCAGCGACCACACATACACCGGAGTCAACGGCAGCTTTTTCTTCCATACCTGTTCCTACTGCCGGAGCCTCGGTAAACAGGAGCGGTACTGCCTGACGCTGCATGTTTGATCCCATCAGGGCACGGTTCGCATCATCATTCTGAAGGAATGGGATTAAAGCTGTAGCCACAGAGAATACCATCTTAGGAGATACGTCCATATAATCGAACATTCTTCTTTCATATTCCTGTGTCTCTTCACGGTAACGACCAGATACATTTTTACGTACAAAATGTCCTTCTTCATCTAACTGCTCGTTCGCCTGTGCTACATGATAATTATCTTCTTCATCCGCTGTCATGTATACAACTTCATCTGTAACTACCGGGTTAGTCGGATCATCATGGTTGATCTTACGGTATGGAGCCTCGATAAATCCATACTCATTAATTCTTGCATAACTTGCAAGAGAGTTGATCAGACCGATGTTAGGTCCTTCAGGTGTCTCTACCGGACACATTCTTCCGTAGTGAGAATAGTGTACATCTCGTACCTCGAATCCTGCACGGTCTCTTGACAGACCACCAGGTCCCAACGCTGAAAGACGTCTCTTATGAGTCAGCTCACCAAGCGGATTGTTCTGATCCATGAACTGTGACAGCTGGGAAGATCCGAAGAATTCTTTCACTGCTGCTGTTACAGGTTTGATATTGATCAGGGATTGTGGAGAAATGCCCTCCATATCCTGTGTTGTCATTCTTTCACGAACCACTCTTTCCAGACGAGAAAGACCGATTCTGTACTGATTCTGAAGCAGTTCTCCTACAGAACGGATACGTCTGTTACCCAGGTGGTCGATATCATCATCTGTTCCGATGCCATATTCCAGATGCATATTATAGTTAATAGAAGCTAAGATATCTTCTTTTGTGATATGCTTTGGAATCAGATCGTGAATATCTCTCTTGATCGCATCCTTTAATTCATCAATGTCTCCGGCTGTCTCTTCCAGAATTCCAGCAAGCACAGGATAATATACCTGCTCTGTAACCCCTACTTCTTCCGGATCCACATCAACAACAGCATCAAGGTCAACCATCATATTTGAAAGTACCTTGATCGGTCGTTCTGTCTCTTCTACGCTGATCCATACATATGGAACTGCATTGTTCTGGATTGCGGAAGCCAGTTCTCTTGTGATCTTGGTTCCTGCTTCTGCCAGAACTTCCCCTGTCATTGGGCTTGCAACATCTTCTGCCAGCACCTGACCACTGATACGGTTCTTTAACGCAAGCTTCTTATTGAACTTGTAACGTCCTACTTTTGCAAGATCATAACGTCTC
Source organism: Dorea amylophila (assembly GCF_025567265.1). Classification (NCBI taxonomy): domain Bacteria; kingdom Bacillati; phylum Bacillota; class Clostridia; order Lachnospirales; family Lachnospiraceae; genus Dorea; species Dorea amylophila. The sequence continues at coordinate 142,310 of NZ_JAOQJW010000004.1, forward strand.
GGATCAAAGAACATACTTGTGATCAGACTTTCAGCACTGTCTACTGCCAGAGGTTCACCCGGACGGATCTTCTTATATAATTCCAGAAGTCCTTCCTGATAATTCGTTGCAGCATCTTTTTCAAAACTTGCCAGGATCTTCGGCTCTTCTCCGAAGAGTTCGATGATCTCCGGATTTGTACCGATTCCCAATGCACGAATCAACACAGTGATCGGTACCTTTCTTGTTCTATCTACACGTACATAGAAAACGTCATTAGAATCCGTCTCATACTCCAGCCATGCACCACGGTTCGGGATTACGGTAGCTGAATACAGTTTTTTACCTAATTTGTCATGTGCAATGGCATAATAGATACCAGGAGAACGAACTAACTGGCTGACAATTACACGTTCCGCACCATTGATCACAAAGGTACCTGTTCTTGTCATCAGTGGAAGATCTCCCATAAAGATCTCATGCTCATTGATCTCATCTGTCTCTTTATTGTGAAGTCTTACTTTGACTTTCAGAGGTGCAGCATATGTTGCATCACGTTCTTTACACTCATCAATCGTGTATTTCACTTCATTCTCACACAAAGTAAAATCCACGAAATCCAAGCTTAATTTTCCACTGTAATCTGTAATTGGGGAAATGTCATCGAACACTTCATTTAACCCTTCATCCAGAAACCACTTGTAAGAATCTGTCTGAACTTCGATCAAGTTAGGCATCTGAACGACTTCTTTCTGTCGGGCATAACTCATTCGTGAACTTTTTCCACTTTTAATAGGACGAATTCTGTTTTTCTCCATATTGACGTTTCACTCCTCATTTATTTTTCTGGCTGGGCTTTTCACTGCCCATATAACTTGCAGAGTCTCAAAAAACAACACAATTTATTGTTTTTTTTACGAAATCATGGCATAACTATCCACAATAGCGCATTTTTTACTATAGCACAGGCCTGTCAAGTATGTCAAGCAAATCCGCACTATTTTTTCAGTTCTTTCTTATATTCAGCATCCCTTATAATACGAAAGGGCATCCCGTCACCGGAATGCCCTGATAATTCAATCAAACTCGAATTATTTAAGGTTAACTTCAGCACCTTCTGCTTCAAGTTTAGTCTTGATTTCTTCAGCCTCAGCTTTAGAAGCGCCTTCTTTGATTACCTTTGGAGCTTCGTCAACTAATGCTTTAGCTTCTTTCAGTCCAAGTCCTGTTACTTCACGAACAACTTTGATAACTTTAACCTTAGCTGCTCCTGCAGAAACTAATTCTACATCGAACTCATCTTTCTCTTCTGCTGCTGCTCCACCTTCTGCTCCAGCTGCTGCAACTACAACACCTGCTGCTGCGGATACACCAAATTCTTCTTCACAAGCTTTTACAAGATCATTTAACTCTAATACAGATAACTCTTTGATAGCTTCAATAAATTCTTCTGTTGTTAACTTTGCCATTTTATTTTCCTCCATTTTTCTTATTTTCTTTTTTGAAATAAATTATTACGCTGCCATCAGCCTATTCAGCTGCTGGTGCTTCTGCAGCTTCTTCTGCTGCCGGAGCTGCTTCACAAGCATCTGCTCCACCTTTTTCTGCGATCTGATTGAGAACGCGAGCCAGGTTTGTGATAGGTGACTGTAAGCTTCCAAGTAATTTGGAAAGAAGCTCTTCTCTTGAAGGAATCTTAGCAAGTTCATTTAATGCGTCTACATCATATAATGTTCCTTCAACCACACCTGCTTTTAATTCAAGGGCTTTTGCATTCTTTGCAAATTTGCAAAGGATTCTTGCCGGAGCTGTTGCATCATCTTTAGAAATAGCGATAGCACTTGGTCCTTCTAAGTGCTCATCTAATGCTGCGAAATCAGTTCCTTCAAAAGCTCTCTTCATCATTGTGTTCTTACAAACTTTGTAGACAACGCCTGCTTCTCTTAACTGTTTACGCATCTCTGTATCTTCTGCAACAGTCAGTCCACGGTAGTCAACAAGGACAACGCTTGTTGCGTCTTTCACGTCCTCTGCAATAGCCTGTACAACTGGTTGTTTTAATTCAACTTTTGCCACGAATGGTGCACCTCCTTGTAGATTTGTAAGTTTACACCGCCGACAGATATAAATGTAAAAAACCTCTATATCCAAAGACATAGAGGTTGATAAGTCATACTTTAGTATCGATCTTTCCTCGGTAGGCGTCCGCATAAAATGTGTTCTTACGCTCTTTCAAGCACCTACTGTCTTCGGCAGTCCTGTAGTATATTATCATATGCGTGTGTTATTGTCAAGAGATTTTTCATTTTCTTTTACAAAAAAACTTTGGTATAAAAAAACTCCGTATACAGCATCACATCTGTATACGGAGTTTTTATTCATTATTATCTTGCGGATTAAACAAGCTTCATTGGGTTGATTTTTACACCAGGTCCCATTGTTGAAGTAAGTGTTACGCTCTTAAGGTACTGTCCCTTAACTGCTGCAGGTCTTACTTTGTTAATCGCATCAATAAGCGTCTGGAAGTTGTCTGTAAGCTGTTCTTCAGTAAAGCTTGCTTTACCTACTGGCACATGGATAATGTTTGTCTTATCAAGTCTGTACTCGATCTTACCAGCTTTGATTTCCTGGATAGCTTTTGTAACGTCCATTGTTACTGTACCAGCCTTCGGATTCGGCATTAATCCCTTAGGTCCAAGTACACGTCCGAGACGTCCAACAACACCCATCATGTCTGGTGTAGCTACTACTACATCGAATTCAAACCAGTTTTCATTCTGAATCTTAGGAATAAGTTCTTCTCCACCTACGAAATCTGCTCCGGCTGCTTTAGCTTCTTCAGCTTTGGCATCTTTCGCAAATACAAGAATACGAACCTTTTTACCAGTTCCGTGTGGCAGAACAACTGCTCCACGAATCTGCTGGTCAGCGTGACGTCCGTCACATCCAGTTCTGATATGAGCTTCAATTGTCTCATCGAATTTTGCTGTTGCAGTCTTTTTAACTAATGATACTGCGTCTGCTACATCGTAGAGTGTTCCTCTGTCGATTGTTTTCGCAGCTTCAACGTATTTCTTTCCTCTTTTCATTCTATAAACCTCCTAGTGGTATTGTCGGGATAACCCTCCCACATTAATCTTCATCAATTATTCTGTTACAGTTACACCCATAGAACGGCATGTACCTTCTACCATGCTCATAGCGCTCTCGATTGTAGCAGCGTTCAGGTCTGGCATCTTTGTCTTAGCGATTTCCTCAACCTGAGCTTTTGTGATTGTAGCAACTTTTGTTTTGTTAGGTACACCTGAACCAGATTTGATGTTGCAGGCCTTTTTGATCAGAACTGCTGCCGGTGGTGTCTTTGTGATGAAGCTGAAACTTCTGTCATTGTAAACTGTGATAACTACAGGGATGATCATATCTCCCTGATCTGCAGTCTTAGCGTTGAACTGTTTTGTAAATTCAACGATGTTTACACCGTGCTGACCAAGAGCAGGTCCAACCGGTGGTGCCGGAGTAGCTTTGCCGGCTGGGATCTGTAATTTAATATAACCTTCTACTTTTTTTGCCATTTCAATTACCTCCTTGTGGTGATGGCGGGGAACATACAACGCCCCTCCCACTTACTGTTACATTTTCTTAACTTCTGCGAAACCAATTTCAACCGGGGTCTCGCGGCCGAAGAGCTCAACATTAATAGTAAGGCTCTGCTTCTGCATGTTGATAGACTGGATTACACCAACCGTATCTGCCCATGCTCCAGCGATTACCTGGACTGTGTCGCCCTCCTCGTAGTCCATGACTACTTCCTCTCTCTGGATTCCCAGAGGAGCCATCTCCGCATCTGTAAGCGGCACCGGCTTAGATCCAGGTCCGACAAATCCTGTCACACCTCTTGTATTACGAACAACGTACCATGTATCATCATTCATAATCATGTGTATCAACACATAGCCTGGAAACATCTTTTTCTGAGATACTTTCTGGACACCGTTCTTCATCTCAACAACGTCTTCCAGCGGCACTCTTACTTCAAGGATCTGATCCTCAAGATGTCTGTTCTCGATTGTCTTATCAATGTTGGCTTTTACTTTGTTCTCGTACCCTGAATAGGTATGAACTACGTACCATTTTGCCTCTGACATAATCTCACCTTTCTTGTCCGTTTTGAGTTATTTAATTAATAAATCTACTCCGTACTGGGCGAAAAAATCTACAACTGCGATAATCGCTCCCAGGACCACGGATACAGAAACAACCGCTGCCGTCTCTTTTGCAACTGTCATCTTGTCTGGCCATACGATCTTCTTGAACTCTCTGTTCAGACCTTTGAACCAGCTTTCTTTCTGAGTTTTCTTACCACTCATCGACATTCACTCCTTCTTGCGGCGATTATTTTGTCTCTTTGTGCAATGTGTGTTTCTTACAGAATCTGCAGTACTTCTTGGTTTCCATACGTTCCGGATGAGATTTCTTATCCTTTGTCATGTTGTAGTTACGCTGCTTGCATTCTGTACACTCCAATGTGATTCTTGTACGCACAACTTCCACCTCGCTTTATATTCTTAGTTAACGTGTTTCGTGGCAGCTTGCGATGCTGCCCGATTTTAGGCATAAAAAAAAAGCCTACTTCCATTCGCCCGAATATCGTATCATATCCAAGCTTAAAAAGCAAGCTTTTTCCTATATTATTTGCATTTTTTTGAAAGAACTTTTTGGGAATAAATCTACTGTAGCTGCTTATACCAGATATTTCCGGGATTAACGGAACGCAGCTGATAACTTCCATTCTGATACACAAATTCGGCGCTCATCTGCGAACTTCCGTCTGCATCTTCTACGCCATCACCTGTTTCTGACACAGACCGGCTCTCATTTTTATTTTCTTCTTTAAAAGTAACTTTATAATCATAGGACAACGTTCCCCTGACCACTCCTGTTACACCGCTGATCACATATTTTCCTTCATAATTATCAAGTTTTACTTCTTTCGTTATATAACCGTCTCCGGAACCGAGCTGCTTCTTCAGGTCATTATAGAATTCTTTGTTCTCTTTTTTGCAGGAAGAATCCTTTTCAAACAATACTGCTACTTCAGAGAAAGATTTGCCTGCCTTCGCAGCTTTCACATATGCGTTCAGGATGTCCTGCATCTTTCTGTTAAATTTCTTTTTCCCATTTTCCGATGTCTTCATCTTGGAAATCGTCGCATTTCCTTTATCTGACACCCGGAACCCGGACCGGTACATCCGAAAGCACGGAACTTTTACCTTGATCTTATGTTCCCCTTCAATCAATGACACTTTGTATTGTTCCAGATTGTCAGAGTCATCTTTCAGCTTAGAATCCCCCGTCAGTTTTATATCATCGATCCAGGCTTTTGAACCTGCCGGAAGATAGAGATTAAAGTCATTTGCTACTATCTCGTCTGATGATACTTTCCAATCAGTAAAAAAAAGAAAGTTTCGTTTTTTCTGTTTTTGAACAATAAGCGTCTTCGTCTTTTCTTTGTTATCTTCTGTCTTATATGCAACGGTAAATGCACGCTGCTTTCCGCCGGATTCTACCTCTGTCTGACGATTTTCCTTTGTCTCTTTTATTTCATAACCGGAAATCCCTGTAACCGCATTTTTCTTCATATAGCTTACATATTCATCCTGCGTTACATATCCGTTTTTCGGAAGATCTGACAGACGTCCTGCCTTCTTCCAGTTTTCCTGTATGTATGCCTTACAATAGCGCTCTGCCACCGCCTCCGGGCGACCGTGATATACTTCTATAATACAGAATACAGCAACTATAAGGATCCCTGCTGCAATTCTTTTCACTGCTTTCTTCTGTCCGGTTGTCATATCTGACCAGGAACGTTTATCCCGGATAAATTGCGGCACACGACTCGGATCTTTTCCTTCTTTTTCCCGTTTTATCTTCTTTTCTTTCCGCTTTCTCTCCCAGGACTGAAGAATTTCCTCATATGCATCTTCTTCCGGAACATCTTCATAGTCCTTTTTCTTCTTGATGAAATCTCCGATATCCCCTGTGAACATACGTGTCGGCTCATCTGCCTCTTCTTTGCTGTCCTCTCCGATCATTCTGGTCGGTTCTTCAACCAGTTCTTCTTCCGGAGTTTCATTCTCTTTCAGATCCTGTTCTCTCAGCTTGATCTTCCTGTGAAGTTCCTGTTCCAGTTCTTCCCGCGTCACTTCTTCGATCATATGGCCCAGATTCTCCGGAATTGTGAGCTGCTTTTTCAGACCATCATTTTCTTCCTGTTCTTCGCTCCACTCTGGTTCGAATAATTTCTTCGCTTCATCAATTACTTTCTCCGATTCCTCTGCTATCTCCTGATCGGAAAATTCTACCTTCCGGGCTTTTTCCAGTCCTTCCAGATCATTATATAATGTTTCCTCTTTTGATTCGGGAAGACGCATTCCACAATAATTGCAGAAACGAGCATCATCTGGATTGTCAGACTTGCAATTCGGGCATTGACGCATAAGCATTCCTCCTTTTCAAATTACAGCCGGGCAGCCATGCCTGCTTGCCGTTTTTTACTTCTTGCATTATAACACTAACTTGAAATTCTAGCACATATTCTCCTGCTGTTTTTCAAAATCCTGTAAATCTTATGTCAAAAAATGTCAAAAAATCCGGCAGGCCTCACAAAAGCCGCCGGATTTTACTGTTAACTTTATCTACACTTAGAATAATCCTGTGATCCTTCCTTCATCATCCACGTCAATTCTTTCTGCTGCCGGAACCTTCGGAAGACCAGGCATCGTCATGATGTCTCCTGTCAGGGCTACAATGAATCCTGCCCCCGCAGAGACTTTCAGGTTGCGGACTGTAATGTCAAAGTCTTTCGGTGCTCCAAGTTTCTTCGGATCATCAGTCAGACTGTACTGTGTCTTCGCCATACAGATCGGTGCGTTGCCGAATCCAAGATCCGTCAGCTGTTTTACCTGCTTCTGGGCTGCTGCCGTAAGTACTGCTTTATTACCGCCATAGATCTTCTGCACGATCTGATCCAATTTATCTTCGATCGTTCCTTCAAGTTCATATGCATAATGGAAATCACCTGGTTCCTCACACAGACGTACCACTTCTTCTGCAAGCTTCAGACCGCCTTCGCCGCCCTTTGCCCATACTTCGGAAAGTGCCACGTTTACTCCGACCTCTTTACATTTCTCCTCTACAAGATCCAGTTCCGCTTTGGTATCCGTCGGGAACGCATTGATCGCAACAACACATGGAAGTCCATATACATTCTTAATATTATCCACATGTTTCATTAAGTTCGGAATTCCATTTTCTAATGCTTCCAGATTTTCTTCATTCAGATCTGGTTTTGCAACGCCGCCGTTATACTTGAGAGCTCTTACAGTTGCTACGATCACGACTGCATCCGGTTTGATTCCTGCCATACGGCATTTGATATCCAGGAATTTCTCTGCCCCTAAGTCTTCTCCGAATCCTGCTTCTGTGATCGCATAATCTGCAAGCTTCATTGCCATTCTGGTCGCCGTCAGTGAGTTGCATCCGTGCGCAATATTGGCAAATGGTCCGCCATGCACGATTGCAGGTGTATGCTCCAGTGTCTGTACCAGGTTCGGTTTCAAAGCATCTTTCAGAAGTGCGCACATCGCACCTTCTGCATGCATGTCATGTGCTGTTACCGGTTTTTGGTCTGCGATCTTGCCATAAGTATAACCAACAATAATCTTTCCGAGTCTTTCTTTCAGATCTGCAATATCCTTTGAGAGGCAGAGGATTGCCATGATTTCAGAAGCAACAGTGATATCATAGCCGTCTTCTCTCGGCACACCATTTACCCTTCCGCCAAGTCCGTCTGTGATGAAACGGAGCTGACGGTCATTCATATCCACACATCTCTTCCATACAATTTTTCTTGGATCAATATTCAGGTCATTTCCCTGATAGATATGGTTATCGATCATTGCTGCCAGTAAGTTATTCGCAGCTCCGATCGCATGAAAATCTCCCGTAAAATGAAGGTTGATATCTTCCATCGGAACAACCTGCGCGTATCCTCCGCCCGCAGCTCCTCCCTTCATACCGAATACAGGTCCAAGAGATGGCTCACGAAGTGCCACCATAGGCTTTTTCCCCATTCTCTGCAGGGCATCTGCAAGACCTACCGTGGTAGTTGTCTTCCCCTCTCCTGCCGGTGTCGGATTGATTGCGGTCACAAGAATCAGCTTCCCGTCTTCTTTATCTGATTTCTTTAAAAAATTATAATCAATCTTTGCTTTATACTTTCCATACTGTTCCAGATATTCTTCTGGAATTCCTGCTTTTTCTGCCACCTTTGTGATAGGCTCCATCATACATTCCTGTGCGATCTCAATATCTGTTTTCATCATTCATTTCCTCCTGATCGTATGTTGTCTTTCTGAATTCCCGGTCCTTTTCATACAACACTACCGGTTCTTCTGTATCCGGTGTTGTAAAAAAAGGACAACACTCATCCTATTTAGGATAAATGCTGCCCAGACGGTCGGCTTCTACCAAGTATCTGATTTCCCTGTGGTACTCCACATTATCCGTCAGTCATCAGATCTTCTCTTTGTCTTTTACTATATTATAAGGATGGAAAATTGTCAATCCGGAAAATTCACCTGCATCATCCGGATGCTCGTAACACAGTCTTTATTTTTCATCTTTTTTAATAACTGTAGACTTTTTCCCCATGTGATATTCTTTTCCCTGCGCCCGCATGATACTTCTTGAAATCACATCTACAATAATAAATCCAAATGCAATACCAAGACACGTTTCGAGCAATACCCGTGCATGTTCTGCTGCCATTGAAAAATTTCTGCTGACTACACCATCCATCAGATAATACAGCCTTGCTCCCGGCATCAACGGAAAGACCGATGCGGTCAGGAAGACCGTGGACGGCGCATGATCGATTCTCGACATAATAAATGCATATCCTGCAACAAAACAGGACGCAGCTACTATTGCGGAAAAATTATTCGGATACCATGCATACACCAGTAAATATATCCCCCATGTCAGAAATGCCCCGACACCGGAATACAGGATTTTCTTTCCCCGTATTTTGAACCAGCTTGCATAACCGATACAGCCTATCGTACAGGAAATCAGCTGAATCACGGTATTTTTATTCACATCAAATCCTTCTGCCGATATATTTCCCATCAACAGCATTGCAAGTGCGATCCCGGAAGCAATGCCAAACGCACCAAGCATTGAATTCATTACTTCCAGTGCTCCGGATATAAAGTTTCTCTGCATCACATCACGTATCCCATTGATCACACCAAGTGCACTGACTAACAGCATGATAATTCCTATCATGATACGGTCCGGATGATCTCCCAATCCGATCCTGGCAGCACTGATGATCACAACCTCCGATAAGAATGCAAGAATCAGATTGTAGATCATCGGGTTGCCCTCCCGCTTACCAAGCCATCTGCCTGCCAGAACGATCATCAGGCAGACAATCAATGCAACAACTACATCCTGCATATCTCCACCGAAGAATACGGTAAACGCCGTTCCACCTGTAATCTGTGCGATTCCTGTGATCAGTTCACTCTGATCCGGCCGTGCCATTACTTTTTTATAGCGCCTGACCAGCTCTTTATCATCCGGATTATATGCACAGACATACCGTGACAGGGCATTCAGATAATTCAGCCTGTCGTAATCCGCCCCTGTAGACTCTATATGCCTGATCTGTGTGAGAATCTCACCTTCCGGCGACTCCACCGTCACCTGTATATTACTTGGGATCACATATACATCATATTTTACGAAACCATAGCTCTTATACATACGGTACAGGCTGTCTTCTACCCGGAAAATTTCCGCCCCGCACTGTAACATTGCTTCTCCTATATTCAGGATTCCCTGTACTAACTTTTCATAATTCATAGATTTCGATTATTATTTCTTTCCACCGATCAGTGGAAGATTCAATGCGCTTTTACCGATATGATATTCTCTCTTCATTGCATGCATGATACTTCTGGATGCCACATCTACGATGATAAATCCGAATGCAATTGCAAGGCAGGTCGCCAGAAGAATAATCGTCTCCTCAAAAACCATCTGCGGATCCTGGCTGACACACCCGTACATTACATAGTACAGATTCGGTCCTGGGATCAGCGGGAATACCGATGCAGTCAAAAAGATGGTTGAAGGTGCTTTATTTACTCTGGACATGATAAATGCATAAAATCCAACAAATCCTGCTGCAATCATGGTTGCCAGGAAGTTACTCGGTTTTACTGCGTATACTGCAACATAGATTGCCCATGTAAAAAATGCTCCGATACTGTTATACCATACCTGTTTTCCACGGATCTTGAACCATAATGCAAATCCAGTACACGCAACCGTGCAGGAGAGCAGCTGAATCGGTACACTGTGATTCAGGATAAAATGATCGGAATATCCCTCATGGAATAATATGATCGCCAGACCAATTCCAAATGCAATTCCCGCTGCTCCAAGGAACGAATTCATAATATTAATGAATCCGGAAATGAAGTCTCTCTGAAGAAGATCCCTGATTCCGTTCGTTGTACTCAATCCGCTGATCAGAAGCATGACGATACCGATCATAATACGGTCCGGATGCTCTGCAATTCCCATCTTCAAAGCTCCGATAATAATCACTTCTGATATAAACGCAAGAATACCATTGTAAACCAGTAAGTTGCTTTCACGCTTCGCAAGCCAGTCACCGACTGCAACGATCATCACCGATACTATAAATGCAATGACCGCATCCCAGAGGTTACACCCGAAAAATACAGCAAATCCTGTTCCACCCATGATTCCTGCCGCATATCTTGTGATACGCTTCTGTGGTTCACGATTGATAACTTCCAGATACTTCTCACGCATCTCATTTTCATCCGGTGTATGCTGACAGACATATCTGCACAGATTATTCAGATAATCCAGCTGGTCAAAATTCGGCTCCGACGACTCGATATGACGTATCTGTGTAATAATCTCGCCTTCCGGTGTCTCCACCGTCACCTGTATATTACTCGGAATGACAAATACATCCGATCTCTTAAATCCATAGCTTCTGCACATGCGGTAAAAGCTGTCTTCCAAACGGAAATTCTCTGCACCACTTTGAAGCATCGCTTCTCCGATGTCCAGGATCCCCTGTACAATCTTGTTATAATTCATCTTTTTTACCCCTTGTTTTCCTTCATAAAATTACCATTTCCTAAATCTAACATTTGAATCATATCATGGATTTTCTATAAGTCAACATAATTATTGTAAAATGTAATAACAGTTTGTAATACCAGTCTTAGAAGCTCTTATATTTGCAGCTTTTAATATTTCCTTTGAAATGCGAATCCCCTGACTATTCCCCCACGTTTTTACTTGTGCCTGCATAAAGTAACCTCCTTCGTTTTTTCTAGAGTATCCACCGGTAAAAACCAACGAACAGATTCGGAAAACTTTTGATTCCAGAAAAACTGAATTATTAAATCGATTTTGTGTTTAATCCCGGTTCTTATTATACACAAACATCCAAAGCGCCATCGCACATATGATCACATATCCCAGCACGCTATACCTATCCGGTACCTGCCCGAACAGAAAGAAGCCCAGAATCGTCGAAAAGATGATCTGCGAATAATCATAAATGGATATCTCTTTCGCCGGTGCATGATAATAAGCCGCCGTGATTCCGAACTGGCCGCCTGCAGCCGCAAGTCCCGCACCCAGAAGTGTTAAGATCTGCAGGCCGCTCATCGGATGAAAATCCAGAAGCAGATATGGCAGTGTAACCACACACGAGAATCCTGAAAAGAAGATTACAACCGAAGAACCTTTCTGTCCTCTCTGCCCCAGGATACGCACCATCGCATAAGCAATACCTGCGCAGATCCCGCCGCACAGTCCGATCAGTGACGGTACCAGTGCCATATTCGTAAATGTCGGTTTGATTACAAATAAGCTTCCGATGAATGCACCCGCAACCGCCAGTGCCTGTGCCGGACTCATCTTTTCTTTCAGCAATAAAAATGAAAAGATAATTACAAAAAACGGCGACATCTTATTCAGCATCGATGCATCCGACAGCACCAGATGATCCACCGCATAGAAATTACACAAGATTCCCACCGTACCGAATGTCGCACGCAGAATCATATATTTCAGATTTCCCTTTTCGATTTTAAATCCGTCCTTACTTCTTATGATCATGATCAGCGCAATAAAAAAAGCTACCAGATTTCTGAAAAAGCTCTTCTGTACCGAAGGCAGATCACCGGATAACCTTACGAAAGCATTCATGAATGCAAATGATAACGCCGATAATGTAATGAAAAATATTCCTTTGTATCTGGAATTCATAAACTTACACTTCCTTATGATTTATTTCTTTATATCTTACGTTATGTCATTTATCTTACCACGAAAAATTTTAACTGTGAATATATCCGACAATTGGACTTGATTTTGTACAACTTGCTACAATTCTTTTACATTGTCGCATTCTCCCATAAACACACCTATCTGTTGATAGAATTTCAACTACAGATATGCTAAAATATTTTTGGATAATGAAAGGAGAAATGTAACATGAGACCCCTTGAGACATTTATCGAACAACGCAAAGAACGCTTCGTCAGAAACAGTCTGATGTCTGACGAATTTCTGGATTTTGTTAATAAAGATATGAAACCAATAGAGAAACAGATGTCCTATTATCAATGTGCCATCATGGAAGTAGAGACGAAATTCAAAGTATTAAACGAACAGTATTCCCTGGAATATGACCGCAATCCGATCGAGGATATCAAGTCCCGCGTCAAATCCATGGAAAGCCTGATCAAAAAGATCCGTAAAAAAGACATACCTCTCACCCTTTCTTCTATTGAAGAAAATATCCATGATATTGCCGGCGTCCGTGTCATCTGCTCTTTTCCGGATGATATCTACATGCTTGCGGACTGTTTGCTTTCTCAGGATGACATCACACTTCTTGAGAAGAAAGACTATATCAAAAATCCAAAACCGGGCGGATACCGCAGCCTTCATCTGATTGTCAGTGTACCAATCTTTTTACAGGACGGAAAACGTAACATGACTGTAGAAGTACAGCTTCGTACGATCGCTATGGATTTTTGGGCAAGTCTGGAACATAAGCTACGTTACAAGAAAGATATCCCGGCTGACAAAGCAAAATATCTGGAGGATGAGATGCTTGCCTGTGCACAGATCAGTGCCGACCTGGATATGCGTATGCAGAACGTCCGTGATGTAATTGCTGAGAATGCTAAACCAGACGAACAGTCTTTATTATTAAAAGATTTGTCATAAAAAGACATATTGAAAAATGCGCCAAAAAAGCACTGCGAAATTTGGTAATATTTCACAGTGCTTTGCCATTACGATATTCTAAAGTGCCCGACAATATCCGTTCTCTCCTGCAAGATATCTTCCTCATAATTCTTCTGATACGGATCATTATGATGAATCACATATGGTACACCTTCCACATTCCGTCTGTCAGAAATTACCCCGATATGATTCTTGAACACTACAATGTCGCCGCCCTGCCATTGTTCAATATCATTTACATCCATGGTCAGACTGGTCGCTGTATGTTCAAAATATATTCTCAGGTTCTTTACTCTTCGGAAATCAATATTTTTATCCGGCTCATCAATATCATAATCCTTCGAATTCTTTCTGATATCTTTGTCTACCAGTTCCCGCAGGTCATATCCGCTTTTCTTAAGCGCATATCCGACAACATCTGTACAGACACCATATCTGTCATCCGGATAACCGGTCTGATAATATCTGCTCTTGTAAACCGGCCGCTTCTTCACATAAACCAATGCATTCTTCAAAATATCGGTCTGATCATCCGTACCGTCACCATCTTTATCCACACTGCTATGATACGGTGTGATCTCTGTGCCGTTGTATTCATTCTTTGGCCGGTCTGTCTTCGTCAGTCCTACCACATCACGTTCTGCCAAAAATCCGCCAAGGGTCAGCCAGATGATAATAGCGATTGGAACTAAGATTCGGAATTTCATCTTTCTTGTCTTATGATGAAATACAATCATTCCTGCAAACGCACCAAATGCACCGCCGACAAACGCAATCCCTATCAGCACTGCCTCTTTGATCCTCCACTGATGATGCATTGCTTTCGCTTTATCCGTTCCATATAAAATGAATGCAATAATATTTACTGCAACGAGATAATAGGATATCGGTGTCGCCGCTGTAAGTAATTCTGCCATCTTCTGCTCCCCTCCTTCATATCTCCATTGTATCTTACCTTTGGTTCGCTTTCAATCAGAAAACAGATAATTTTCTTCATCAACTATATACAAATACACGCCTTTCATCTATACTCTCTTCTACATCACAGTCTGATACAAGAGCACCATGAGCGGCATTGTCACAATGGATAATAATGTCGTCATAACATTGATCGCACTGGCATATTTCGAATCATTTCCATACACCTGACACATCTGTGTGATCGTTGAAGCAGACGGTGTGATCACCGCAAGAAATACGATAAGCAGTAATTTCTTTCCATACGAATGTATGTTCACAAGCCCGCTTATCTTTAAAATCATCAATGATATCACAGGTATCACGACCAGTCTCAGAAATGAAATAAAATACACTTTCACATTTTCAAATATACTCTTCAGATTCATCTCTGCGATCAGCATCCCCGTTACGATCATACTTGCCGGACCGATCATACTGCCCACAGAACTTAAGGTCTGATTTACAATTTCCGGAAGCCTGATCCTGGTAAAAAACAGCACAACTCCGGCAAATACCGAGATCATATTGATATTGAATACAATCTTTTTCCAGTCCCACTTTCCTTCCCGGCTGATCGTATTCTTGCCATGCGTCCACAGAAATACCAATTGGACACTCATGAACACACAACCGTATAATACCCATTCTTTTCCCAGAATAAAAGTCACCAGCGGTACGATCAAATTGCCCGAATTCGAATAATAGATGGATGTCATCTCTACTTCATTTAGTTTCAATACCTTTCCAACACCCCACACTGCTGCCAGTAATATAACCTGTAATAATACCGACGCTGCAAATACCAGCAAAAGTTCCTTCACTTTTTCACTCGTATAATCCACCTGAAATGCATTGATGATCACACACGGGATAACAAGATATAATACAATTTTAGAAATAACTTTGCTGTCATCTCCCTTTAACAATCCTGTCTTTACAATAATATATCCCATCAGGATCATAAGAAACAGTTCTGCGATCTGTTCCATTAAAAGTATACTGATTTCCATAATAATCTCTCTTTCCTTTTACAGTCCTACCGAAAATCATATACACTTTCCTGATGATTGTCAATCTCACAAAAACCTGACATCCTTCTATTAATCATACTTATATTGACATGTTATTTATCATTCGTATATTGATTCCTTCTATCTATAAGGCTATAATAATGTTTATAAAAATATAAAACAGGCAGTATAAAATACAGGGAGGAACTTAAGATGAGATACAAGAATATTATTTTTGACTTTGGAAATGTAATCGGAAAATTTAAAGGAGACTATATCCTGGGGAAATTTGCTTCTACACCGGAAGATTATAATATTCTTGCTGATGCCATTTTTAAAAACTGGGTAGCTTTAGATGCCGGAACTATTGACTATGACCAGAATGCCGAAGATACGATTGCAGAACTTCCGGACCGTCTGAAAGATACTGCCCGCGATTTTTTCGAGAACTGGTTCCAGTATGTCGATCCGCTTCCTGAAACATGGGAATTCATCAAAGAGTTAAAAGCCCGGGGAGTTCCGATCTATCTGCTTTCCAACGCTTCTACCAGGTTTGCAGAACGTGCACCGGAAGATTATCCGATCCTGAAAGAATTCGATGGCATCGTCTTCTCTGCACCTCTAAAGATGGCAAAGCCGGGACACGATATTTATTACCATCTGTTCAATAAATATGACCTTCTACCAAGTGAATGCTTCTTCATCGATGATACGGTGGAAAATGTCATTGCAAGTAAAGAACTTGGAATGGAGAGCATCTTGTTTACGGGAGATATTGAGGCCGTTAAAAGGGCAATTGAGTTTTAATCAATTGCCCTTTCTTTAATAAACGCTTCTCAATCCCGTTACAGATACGCTTTACCATTGCCGCAACCATATTGACGGCTGTCGACACCGCACCGAGAATGATCAGAACTGAAATGAGAAGTGTCATAAATCCACTTCCGGATGTTATGTAAAAAAACACTTGATTTTTAGCTTTTCGTTCGGTATAATTCATATTCGGACAAAAAAATAAGATAATTTTGGTTTAATTGGAAACGACACAAGTGTATGCTTGATTAACGAACAACACAAGTGTCTTTTTTGTACCCATTTTTAAATATTTCATAAAAAGGAGAACAAAAATTATGCCAAAAACTTTATTTCAAAATGTTATTTTTACACTGATGATGTCTTTTCTGATGGTATACGTCATGATCTGCTACAATATTTGCCTGAATGTGGGAGGAATGAGCAACGAAGTATTCCTGATGGCTTTCGGCGAACTGAAAATCATGTGGCCGGTTGCTTTCGTGCTGGAATTTGCATTCGTTGACAAGCTTGCACATATGCTTGCATTCCGTATCGTTACACCACAGGACAGACCAATCTTCATCACTCTTGCAATCTCTTCTATGATCGTATGTATCATGTGCCCTTGCATGAGTCTTGTTGCAACGATTCTGTTCAAGAACGCAGGAAGTAATGTGATTGCTACCTGGTGTCAGACAACATTCATGAACTTCCCAGTTGCTTTCTTCTGGCAGATCTTCTACTGCGGACCATTCATCCGTCTGATCTTCAGAAAGATGTTTCCTGAGAAAGAAAACGTTGCCGCTTCCGCTGTAACCGAATAATTGATACAAAAAAACCGAGCCTGTTTCTATACAGTGTCCGGTTTTTCTTTCTTCTTATTCTGTTCTTCCTGTCTATACAAAAAGCAATGCTATATTCAGCCCTGTTACAATCACAGCAATCACCAGAAGCAAAAAATTCAAACGTCTGCTGTTCGCATATTTTCCCATTACTTTTTCAGATGAGGTCAGATATATCTGTGTAAATATTGTAATCGGAAGCTGAATCGCAAGCAGCATCTGGGAATATACCAGACCTTCGAATGGCTGTCTGATAAACAGGATGATCACCGCCGCCGGAATCATCGTCAGCAGTACTCCTCTTTTTGTTTCCTTTGTCTTAATATCATATGGCTGGTTAAAGATTCCGGAAAATATCGTTCCACCGGCCATTCCTGCAGTGATACTGGATGAGATACCCGCCAGCAAAAGTGCCAATGCGAAGACCACCGTTGCCGCATTCCCCAACAAAGGCGACAGCATCTTTCCCGCAACAGTCAGATCATCCACCTGTTTTCCACTTCCGTTCTGATAAAGCGTCGCTGCCGCCATCAGGATCATCGCACTGTTAATTGCCCATCCAATGATCATGGAAAATAATGTATCTTTAAATTCATACTTCAACTGCTGCTCGATTACCGAACTGTCTTCCAGATTCCACTGTCTGCTCTGAATAATCTCCGAATGCAGAAACAGATTATGCGGCATCACCACCGCCCCTAATACGCTTAAGATCACCGGCATACTTCCTGACGGGAATGACGGTTTCACCCATCCGACCACAGCTGCTCCCCAGTTGATCTTCGCAATTCCAACTTCGAATAAAAAAGAAAATCCAATCAGCGACACGAATAATATGATCAGTTTTTCTATTCTCTTATATGCATTCGTAAATGCACAGAATAATACCAGAACCAGGATCAGGATACTCCCCAGTCTGATTGGTATATGGAACAACATCTGCAGCGCAATCGCTCCTCCGAGTATCTCTGCCATCGCCGTTGCTACCGCCGCAAGCATTGCAGTCAGAAGTATCAGGTCTTTTAACAGCCTTGGCATATATCTGCTCGCCGCTTCCGACAGACACAGTCCGGTTGCAATTCCCAGATGTGCCGCGTTATGCTGCAGTACGATCAGCATAACTGTAGATAATGTCACCATCCATAATAACTCATATCCGAAACCTGATCCCGCCGCAATATTCGAAGCCCAGTTTCCCGGATCTATGAATCCTACTGTAACCAGAAGCCCCGGCCCCAGATAACGCAAGAAATTAAGTGTCTTATTCTTGGATTGATTCTTGGATTGATTCTTGGATTTCCGCTTCATATATAATGAACTCCTTTACTTAGTAGAATCTAAGTTAGTTGTAACTAACTTAGATTCTACTAAGCATTTTCATCTTTGTCAATTCATTATATGAATATCATTTCTCATTTAGAAGCAAACCGCTGAAAAATCCGTCCTCACAGGTTAAATAGCTCTTGTGTATTTCTTCAGCCACTCCTGCTCTTCCTCGTTCAGGTAAGGAGCAATCACTTCGTATACTTTTGCATGATAATCATTCAACAGTTTCTTGTCTTCCTGTGTCATAATATCCGGATTGATCGCATCCAGATCCATTGGAATCAGGGTGATTGCTTCGAAGTACATGAACTGACCATATTCATTCAATGTTCCTTTGCAGGTCAACAGTTCGTTCTCCAGACGGATTCCGTGAGATCCTTCAATATAGATTCCAGGCTCATCTGTGATGACCATGCCTTCCTGTAATACTTCTGTCTCACCCTTACGATATTTCCAACGGAAACCTGCAGGTCCTTCGTGGATGTTCAGAAGGTATCCGACTCCGTGTCCTGTACCATGGTTGAAGTTTAAGTCTCTGTCCCAGAATGGTTTTCTTGCAAGGATGTCAAGAATCATACCGGTAGAACCTTCCAGGAATTTTGCACTGCCAAGCTGTAAGTTACTGATCGCAACCAATGTGAAGTGATCTTTCATAATCTGCGGAACTTCGCCGAGTGCGTAAGTTCTGGTTACATCTGTGGAACCTTCATAGAATCCAGCTCCTGTATCCGTTAAGAATAACTGTCCTTCTTTTAACTCTACATCTGTCTCCGGTGAAGATGTGTAGTGTACGATCGCACCATGCTCTCCAAATGAAGAGATTGGTTCAAAGCTTGGACGGATAAATTTGCCCATCTCAGCACGGAATTCATCCAATTTATCAGATGCGCTCATCTCTGTGATCCTCATCTTGCCAACATTTTCTTTCAGCCATTTCATGAATCTTACATGCGCAACACTGTCTTTGATCTGTGCCTTGCGGATGTTCTCGATCTCAACCGGGTTCTTGATCGCTTTCATGAGAATTGCCGGATTTCTCTTTTTTACTGTCTTAACATTTTCAGGAATATTGTTGAACAATGCATAATTCAGTTTTCCAGGATCGATCATTGCAACCACATCACTGCCAAATTTCTTCACGTCTTCGTAAATGTCGTTGTATGGGTGTAAGTTTACGCCATCTTTTGCAAGTTTGGCTTTTAACTTGTCATCTAATTTTCTCTCATCGATATACAGCTCGAAACTGTCCATTGTGATGATTCCGTAAGATAATACCAGTGGGAAGAAGTCTATATCATTTCCACGGATATTTAACGTCCAGCAGATGTCGTCGAGCGTAGATACAACGTGCACATTGGTTCCTGCTTCTTTCATCTCTTCACGGATTCTTGCAAGTTTGCTTGCAACAGTTTCTCCGGCATATTTTACATCCAGATTAAATGCAGGCTCTTCGGATAATACCGGGCGGTCTTCCCAGATCTCATCGATTAAGTCTACCTGATAATTTACTTTTGCATTCTTCTTCCCAGCGATGGCTGCATAACCTTCTCCTTCACCGACAGATACGACTCTTCCGTCGAATCCAAGTGTCTCGCCTTCCTTTAATACCTCTTCAATATATGCATTCATCTCTGGCACACCAGGCTCACCCATTTTCATAAGTTCTACAGTTGTCCCCTCCAACTGTGCTGCTGCCTGGATGAAGTAACGTCCGTCTGTCCAGAGTCTTGCTTCTGTCTTTGTGATCACGGCCGTTCCTGCTGATCCTGAGAACCCTGTAATGAACTTTCTCGCTTTGAAATGTTCCCCAACATATTCACTCTGATGAAAGTCGGCAGTCGGTACTACATACACATCAATGTTCTTTTCTTCCATACACTTACGAAGTGCGGAAAGTCTTTCTGGTACTGTCATGTTTTTGTTCCTCCTTGATATATACAGTGTATTGTTATTATAACGCATTTCTTATCTTTAATCTTCTATTAAATCAGATAATTTTTCTTATCTTTCATAAGTAATACTTCTTTTGAATGGATGACAAAAAAAAGACTTTGGAATAGATTTTTCTGAATCCCTTTTAAAGTCTTTTTTGCTAATATTATTCTATTTATTTTTATATCCGTCCTGCTTTTCCAAGTTCCACCATCACTGGTGTAAGCCCTGCAACATCCCAGCCTTCAAAACTGATCATACATAATGCACGGAATAATAACTTCACCGTCTCAGATTCTTCTGTCTGATCTGCATGATACAATTTTGCTGCAGTCTGACAGATTACCATCAGGATTGTATTCTTAAATGCTCCGATTTCTTCGGATTCTTTCCACAGATTCTCCATATCATAGTCATCCGTATTGCCACATGGTGCTGCACATGTTACACATCCCGGTGAGACTGTATATTTTTCATTTCTTACCTTTTCTAACATCTCACTCATATCAAAGGTACTTGCCGACCAGTCTCCGGCCGCCGTCAGTGCTTCTAAGAATACCCGGTTAGTGTTCTCTGTCTTTTCGTTATTCTCACAGGTTCTTGCAAGTCCGATGACTGCACCTGTCAGTTTCTGTCTGATCTCTTCTTTCACAATTTACCTCTCTTTCTTTGCCGGAATCACAAAGATAAATATCATAGAACTCACAAATAATAAAAACGGATAAAAAAGCTTCGGCATGATCTGAAATGCCGACACACGATATCCCAGTTCACTTGCCGCAGATATCGCAACCAACATCTGCGCTCCGTAAGGAATAATCCCCTGAAAAATACAGGAAAATGTATCCAGTATCGAAGCTGCCTTTCGCGGTGTAATCCCATATTCTTTTGCCATATCCTTCGCGATCGGATTCGCCATGACAATTGCCACCGTATTATTCGCCGTTGCAATATCCATCGTTCCGACTAGAAGTCCCATACCAAACTGACCGCCTTTGCGGCCTTTGAATACTTTGTGGATTCCTGCCAGCAATGCATCAAAACCACCATATTCACGGATCAGTGCACACATCGCTGCTACCAGGATTGCCACCATACTCGTCTCGAACATTCCGGAAGCCCCGGAACCCATATTAGCAAGCAGATCTGTCGCCGCAATATGTCCGCCGGCCAGCATGATAACCGAACCTGACAGAATTCCGATCAGAAGCACCACAAACACATTGACTCCGGCAATTCCTCCTATGAGAACCAGCACATACGGGATAATCTGCACCAGATTATAAGACTTGCTTACCTGTCCGGCAATATCTGTCTGAAATGAAAAAACTAAAATCAATACCAGCGTTGCAATAGCTGCCGGAAGTGCAATTCCAAAGTTCTCCCGGAATTTATCCTTCATCTGACATCCCTGTCCGTTACATGCTGCGATCGTTGTATCTGAAATAAAAGAAAGGTTATCTCCGAACATTGATCCTCCCATAACCGAACCGATGC
This sequence comes from Dorea amylophila, assembly GCF_025567265.1. Lineage (NCBI taxonomy): Bacteria > Bacillati > Bacillota > Clostridia > Lachnospirales > Lachnospiraceae > Dorea > Dorea amylophila. The sequence goes on from NZ_JAOQJW010000004.1 coordinate 164,031, forward strand.
AAAGTGCCATGTCAAATCCCGAAGCCTTGGATACGGACACTGCGATCGGCGTGATCAATGTAATTGTCCCAACCGACGTTCCCATGGCAACCGACACAAAACAGGCTACCACAAATAATACCGCAACTGAAAATCTTGCCGGAATCAGTGACAACATGAAATATGCCACACTTTCCGCACTGCTTCTTCCTACCACTCCGACAAATGCCCCCGCTGTCAGGAAGATCAGAAGCATTGTAATAATATTCTTATCAGCAAGCCCCTGCGCCATGATTTCCAGCTTTCCGTCAAAACTTATCTTGCGGTTCTGCAGGCATGCCACCAGAATCGCTGCAAGAAATGCGATTATGATCGGAACATTATAGAATCCCATCGGAATCTTCATTACATATTCAAATGCGATTCCAAGCCCCAGATAGATACACAAAAATACGCCTATCGGCAGTAATGCTGCCACATTTCCTTTTTTCATTCTTCTTTATCCTCTCATTCCTTTTTTCTTCTAACCGATTCCTCCGAGAACAATTCCAAGGATCAGTACAATAAAACATACCGGTACATAAAAATATTTACATATTGTATAATACTGTTTCGTAAATGGTGTCTCTCTTCCTGTATTAACCTGTTTTTCCACGAATGCCTTACCGCATACCCAGAAGAACATGATTCCTGCAAGCCCGGCTCCAAGCGGACAGATATAGATAGACAGCACATCCATCCAGTCTGACACGATGCCCTGGATCAGCAGGGACACGATCACTCCCACAATTCCCGTAAATGCACATGCCGGCACTCTTCCAAGCTTGAATTTTTCCTGCACCGTAGCGATCGGAGCCTCATACAAGTTGATCAACGATGTCATACCCGCAAGTAATACCGCAACAAAGAAGATGATTGCGATCAGCCATCCTCCCGGCATTCCTTTAATCAGATTCGGGAGAAAGATGAACAATAGTCCGGGACCTCCCTGATCCAACTGCGCTCCCGTTGTTGCCATCGCCGGAATGATAACGAGTGCGGCAAGAATTGCTGCAATCGTATCAAATAATGCAACTCTTCCTGCAGAAGCCGGAATGTCCTCTTCATCCGAAAGATAAGATCCATAGATCAATGTTCCATTTCCTGCTACCGACAGGGAAAAGAATGCCTGACCAAGTGCAAAGATCCACGTTGCCGGATCTTTGAATGCCTCTGGATCTACTCTGAAAATATAACGGTATCCTTCACTTGCTCCCGGCTGGAATCCGACATAGATTCCCAGAATCACGAACAATGCGAAGAATATCGGCATCATGATCTTATTTGCTTTTTCAATGCCGCTTCCGACACCTAACATCAGAATCAGCATACAGGCCACAAGCGCAAGTATCTGCCATATATTATTACCAAATGCTGACGCCATCTTACCAAATGCCGCCCCGAATTCATCCACATTTTCAGGCGAAAGTGTTGCTCCTGTAAATGTTCCAACGGCATATCTTAGGATCCACCCCATTACAACCGTATATCCGATTGCCATGGCAAGTGATCCGAATACAGGGATCATCCCCAGTGCTTCTCCGACTTTTCTCTTTCCTTTTTTCTCACAGGCAATTCCAAATGCATCGATTGGACCGGCCTTTGCCGCACGCCCAAAACTCATCTCCCCGATCACTCCCGTCGAACCGATCAGTATTACAAATATAAAATATGGTATCAGAAATGAACCGCCTCCATACAATGATACTCTTGTTGGGAACATCCAGATATTTCCCATACCGACCGCTGAACCGATACAGGCACAGATAAATCCCCATCTGCTGCTAAATGATTCTCTTTTATTCATAATTTTCCCTCTCCAGCCATTGGGGACGGGGTTTTTGGTCTTTTTACTGTCCCTGCCGGCTCAAAATATTCCATACACATGGTAGATTTCTCTATTTTAGCATGATTGCTATAAAAACGTCAAAAAAAAAGGGGATATAAACTTATCCCCTTAGTGTCGCTACCATCCTTTTCGACATTGCAAGCACATCCAGTGCTTCCTCTATCGATCTGGTACAGATATCAACATTTGCAATCATATATATTTATGTAAGTTTTTTCGGAATTTTGCCTTACTCTTTCAATTCTACCTTAGATTGCATCCAACGCATTCGAAATATCTGCGATCAGATCCTCTTTATCTTCCAGGCCAAGACTGATACGAATCAGTTCAGCCGGTACTCCTGCCTCTTTTAACTGTTCATCCGTCATCTGTCTGTGTGTAGACGTTGCCGGATTCAGACAACAGGTTCTTGCATCTGCTACATGCGTCTCGATCGCACCAAGCTTTAATGTCTTCATAAATGTAGACGCTGCTTCTCTTCCACCTTTTAATCCGAACGATACAACACCGCATCCTCCGTTTGGAAGATATTTCTGTGCTCTTTCATAATATTTATCAGACGGAAGTCCGGAATAGTTCACATATGCTACCTTTGGATGTGCTTCCAGGAATTCTGCGACTGCCTGTCCGTTCTCTACGTGCTTCGGCATACGTACATGCAGGGATTCCAGACCAAGGTTTAAAATGAATGCATTCTGTGGTGACTGCATAGATCCGAAGTCACGCATCAGCTGAGCCGTACATTTGGTAATGAATGCACCTTCTTTGCCAAATTTCTCTGCATATGTAATTCCATGATAGCTTTCATCAGGTGTGCAAAGTCCCGGATATTTGTCTGCATGTGCCATCCAGTCAAACTTTCCGCTATCTACGATTGCTCCACCAAGTGCAGCTCCGTGTCCGTCCATATATTTTGTAGTCGAATGAGTTACAATATCTGCTCCCCATTCAAACGGCCTGCAGTTGACCGGTGTCGGGAATGTGTTATCTACGATAAGCGGCACACCATGTGCATGTGCCACTTTGGCAAATAATTCAATATCCAGTACGGTAAGTGCCGGATTGGCAATTGTCTCACCAAACATTACCTTTGTATTTGGCTTAAATGCTTCATTTAACTCTTCTTCTGTTGCATCCGGTGACACGAATGTTACATCGATTCCCATCTTTCTCATCGTTACATCGATCAGGTTAAATGTTCCACCGTAAATGGATGAAGATGCTACAATGTGATCTCCGCACTCACAGATATTGAACAGTGCGAAGAAATTGGCTGCCTGTCCGGATGAAGTCAGCATCGCTGCCGTTCCACCTTCCATCTCTGCAATCTTTGCCGCAACCATATCATTAGTCGGATTCTGCAATCTGGAATAAAAATATCCTGACGCTTCCAGATCAAATAATTTTCCCATATCTTCACTGGTTGCATATTTGAATGTTGTTGACTGTACGATCGGAATCTGTCTTGGTTCTCCGTTTCCCGGAGTATATCCGCCCTGTACACATTTTGTTCCTATTCTGTATTCATTCATGAATTCTCCTCCTTAGTGCATGTTTTTCACGCACTCGCTAAATCATACCTTTTTAGTATACTTTAGCACTATACCGAGGAAATTTCAAGGAAAGATAATAAGACTAATTTATCGTCTTCTCAAATCATACAATGGATTCTTGCCGAAGAACATGGGAATAAAGAAAAAACTGCCAAACGTCTTGGCATAAGCAGAAGCACTCTCTGGAGAATGTTGAAAAAATAAAAAAAGAATCACAGGTGGAAGAGGATGAAGTAATACGCCCCTCGTCTAATTAACAGGGAACATATTACTTCATCCTCTTCCACCTGTGATTCTTTTTATTTCATATTCATATTATTTACTCGATTGCATCCGTCTCAATCACAAATTTTACATTACCATCCATCGCTTCATCCTTACCGCTGAATGTATTGTATTTGCAATCTTCTGATGTCAGCACATCGATTCTGTCGATTACATCACCAAGTTCATCTTCTACTGTGCTCTTCAACTTGCTTGTTCCTTCTTTGTCAAATTTTGCCATGCCTTCTGCAAGCTCTTTTGCACCTGACTGAAGTTCGGAAGCTCCGCTTCTAAGTGCACCACTGTTGGCTGCAAGTGTTGCAGATCCGGAAGACATCTGGCTTCCCAGTGTGTTCAGTCCGCTTGCCAGCTGATTGGTTCCACTCTGAAGTGTATTGACACCGGCTACTAATGTCGGACTGTTGGATTTCAGTTTATTTGCACCGCTTACCAGGGAATCATTGTATCCGCTTAACTGAGCGAATCCTTTGTTCAGTGCCGTGATTCCCTGAATTGCTGTCGGGAATTGAGCGGATGTCGCATGATTCAATGCAGCCAGATTGCTGTGCAGTGTTCCGATTGCACTGTTCAGTCCCTGCATACCTGCATTTAACTGGTCTACACTTCCTGTTAATGTACTTAACTGCCCTGCCTGTGCAAGAACACCTTCCGCATCTTCGATACTCTTCAACTGCTTCTGTAATTCCGGAAGTACTGCTGCCAGCTCTCCCGAAGACTTCTTCAAAGTATCTGCATTCGTCATGATCGTTGCTGCACCTGCTTTTAAGGAATCTACATCTATTGTCGGCATCTTTGACGTATCAATGCCTGATAACTCCTTGAGATTCTGTACGGAATCTGTGGAAGCTTTTGCGTTCTTCAGTGCACTTATAGAACTCTGTAATTGCTTTGCTTCCTCGGAATTCTTATCTGAGATTCCTGCATACTTCGCTTCCAGTGCACTTATAGATGCAGCGATCGCATCAGAACTGTTCTTTGCTGTTGTCTTAGCTGTTGCAATTGTCTGATTGTCAGATGCAACTACATCATTGATATTCTTACATGCATTCTCTAATGCTGTCTGCGCTGCATCAATATTTGCCAGAGCTTCCTGCATACCATTTAATGTCTGGGCAATTGTTGTAAGCGGTACCTCGATGCCATTTGCCAGTGTTCCGCTTAATGTCTTAGTCTCTGCCATCAATGTATTGCCGGTTGTTACCATAGCATTTACCTGAGACATCAGACCCTCTACTTCTTTCGTTCCGAGTGCTGCTTTCATCTGTGCTGTTCCTGCTGCCAGAGCCTTGGAGGCTGCCTGAAGGTCTTCTGTGGTTTCACCCTCACCATCCGTTGCTGCCTCAAGCTGGGAGATTGCACTCTGCACCTGCTTCAGTCCCGCACTAAGCTGTGTCAGCTGTGAAGCTCCTGCCGCCAGCTGCTTCTCACCGTCTACGTAACTGCTTACACCATCTGCCAGTGTATTTACGCCATCCGTATAATCCTGTACCCCTTTGACAACTTTATTCACACCATTCACATACTCTGTAACGCTGCCGCTTAACTCTCCGTTAGAACCAAGATATTTCTGAATACCGGCATTCAATGTGTCAACACCTTCTGTATAAGTATTCACACCATCTGCCAGTGTTCCTGCACCATCTGCCAGTGTATCGGAACCACTGACTAACTGAAGTGCCGCATCTTCCAGATCATCCAGCGCTGTCTGCAGATCATCTACATCTGCAATGTCATCCATATTCATATCATCCAACAGATCAGATAATGCAACTGTATAAGTAGAAGACATTGTAAAATCTTTTACATCTGCTTCAATACTTAAGCTTTCCGGAATCGTAACTTTGTCACTTTCTTCACTGCTTAAGTTCAGGCTGTCTTTTAATCCCGGCATTCCGAATCCGACTACGATATTCTTATTACCATCAGAAATGATCTTGCCGTTATCAATTGTTACATTACTGAATGTCTCATTCGGAAGGATCATACCTGTCATCATGACGAATGGTGTATATACTTCTGTATCTTTTCCGTCTACAGATACATTCTTCTTTTCATTATTCTTATAATCCACCGTGATCTTCAGGTGTCCGCTCTTTCCTTTTAACTCAGATGGTTTCATCTCTTTTCCATCCAGGTAATATTTTAATTTAACAGATACCGGAAGTTTCTTATCTGTCGTTCCCTGATAGTAGATATCCTCGCTATCAGTAGACCATGTCAGCTTATCTCCGTCTGCGGTATATTTTTCATCACCTTTTACGTTCTTGATATCGCTCAGTGTACTTTCATCTTCCAGATTGCCGGATACACTTCCTGAATTCTTAAGCCAGTTGGATACCGTTACTTTATCTGTCTTGCCGCTTGCTTTGGCATTCACATATACCGTCTCTTCTTTATATACCTCGCTGTTTGAAGTTCCATTTGCCGCGAAAGCCGGTGTTACACCCATCATCACTGACATTCCGACTGCTACAGATGCTGCAACTTTTCTTTTCATTTTCCTATTCTTATTCATAATTCCTGCTTCCTTTCTTAATTATGATGGATTGTTAATAACAGGTTACTTTGCTTCATTTGTCTGTGCTTTTGCCTTTTTCCCAAGAAATCCGATGGATGTCTTACAGATTAATTTGTCAAATATCATAAACATTGCCGGCAATACCAGAAGAACTACGATCATACTGATAATTGCCCCTCTTGCAAGCAATGTACAGATCGAACCGATCATCTCAACCTGTGAGTAGCAGGCAACTCCAAATGTTGCTGCAAAGAAACTAAGTCCGCTGCTGATAATGGACGGCATGCTTGTTTTATGCGCAATGCTGATTGCTTCCATCTTATCTTTTCCAAGGCTTCGTTCTTTTTGATATCTCGTTGTCATCAGGATCGCATAGTCAACAGTTGCACCTAACTGAATGGCACCGATCACGATACTTGCCACAAACGGAAGGCTGATTCCCTGATAATACGGGATCGCCATATTGATCATAATTGCAAATTCGATAACTGCCACCAGAATAACCGGCAGTGAAATCGATTTGAAAATAATCAGAATGATCACAAATATCGCTGCGATAGAGATAATATTAACATTAACAAGATCGACATCCGTGACATCCTGCAGATCTTTCATCAGAGGCGCTTCTCCGATGACCATTCCCGTCTTATCATATGATTTTACAATCTTATCAATCTTTTTAATCTGTGTATTGACCTGATCCGTTGCAGATTCGTATTCTGTGCTTACAAATGCCAGTTCATAATCTTTACTCTGCAGCATCTTCCGGACATCCTTCGGAATTATGGAATCCGGTACACTAGGCCCGATAAGTGAACTCATACTGATGGTCCATTTCACGCCTTTTACTTTATCGACCTTATTCAGCATCTGCTGTTTTTCCTTTGCATCCATGTTCTTATCCATCATGATAATATGCATGTTGCTTGCCCCAAAGTCATCCTTTACTTTTGCAATTGATACATTACTGTTCAATGTTGCCGGAAGTGAATCTGCAATATTGTAGTAAATCTTTGTATGGTTATTTCCATAAATTGCCGGAAGTAAAAGTATAAGGAATGCCGCGATCCATACTTTATAGTGCTTTGTGATAAAGGCTGATGGACGATCCATATTACTTAACAGCAATTTGTGTCTTGTCTTCTCGATTGGTTTATCAAATACAAGGATCAGTGCCGGCAGGATCGTTACACAACAGATAACGCCGATCACAACTCCTTTTGCCATTACGATACCAAGGTCACGTCCGAGTGCGAATGTCATAACACAAAGTGCGATGAATCCGGCCACAGTAGTTACGGAACTTCCGACAACCGACTTAAATGTATTGGCGATTGCATGCCCCATGGCTCTGTCTTTCTCACCCGGGAATCTCTTCTTATTCTCTTCATAACTATTCAGAAGGAAGATGGAATAATCCATCGTTACGCCAAGTTGTAATACTGCTGTCAGTGCCTGCGTAATATAAGACGTTTCACCGAATATAATATTACTTCCCAGGTTGTATAAAATCGCAAGCCCTATACTTAGCAGGAATAAAAACGGAACTACAAATGATCCCGATGTAATCTCCAGTACGACCAGGCTTAACAGTGCCGCGATCACTACATAGATCGGAAGTTCTTTCATTGCGATATTCTTAATATCTGTAACGATACCCGTCATACCACTGATAAAGCACTGCTTATTTGCGATCTTACGAAGCTGCGTCAGTGCCTCCATGGAATTATCAGATGATGTCGTATCATCAAATAATACCAGCATCATCGTTGCATCTCCATTGATAAATGCTTTTCTTATATCTTTTGGAATCATCTCTGTCGGAAGACTGATATCTGCCACATCGTCATACCAGAGTACATCCTGGACGTGCGGCACTTTTTCAAATTCCTTTTCCAGTTTCTGTACATCCTTCATATCCATATTCTCGACTGCGACCATGGAGAATGCACCCATTCCAAATTCATCTACCAGGATATCCTGTCCTTTTACCGTCTCCAGGTGATCCGGCAGGTAACTCAGCAGGTCATAATTTACTTTTGTTTTTGCGATGCCGATTATTGACGGAACAATTAATAAGACTCCTATAAGCAGCACCAGTATTCTGTGTCGGGCAATCCATTTGCCAACTTTGACCATTCTTTCCATCTCCTCTTATTTTCTTTATGCATTTATTATTATAATCAAAAATGACTAGTAGTCAATATTTTATTTAAATTATTTTTTTTATTTCGTTGATAATCTTTATCAATATTGGCGCACACAAAAAAAAGAAACAGCACATCCCGTGTTGTTTCTTTTTTGTTTCTATTCTATAAATTTGTTATTTCATGCATTTCAAGAGCAGTTTAATGTGCTGCTGCCTCTACATTTCCGGCAGCTTTTTCTTTTCGTTTGTCATGCATTGCAAATAATCCGGCTAACAGAGTTCCTGAGATGGAATGCCATGTACAGGATACCGCACAGATAATTGCAGATTCCGGTGTAGATGCAAACTGGGCAGTTGTAGTTGCAAGATTCGTTGCAAGTCCGGCATTCTGCATACCTACTTCGATAGAAATAGTTCTCTTCTTTGACGTATTCATACCAACCAGTTTTCCTGCTCCATATCCAAGCAGATATCCAAGCCCGTTGTGCAGTAATACTGCTACGAAGATCACAACACCTGACTGGAAGAACTTGGCTCCCTGTGAAGATACCACACCGCCGACAACACATGCAAGTCCGAGAACAGCAACTCCCGGCATAACTTTCTGAAGTTCCCGGAATGTTTTATTCTTTCCCAACAGATAATTTAACAAAAATCCAACACCAACCGGAAGGATAACAGTCTCAATGATTGATACGAACATCGGAAGTCCCTTGATCGTAATCTGTGTACCGCTTGCCAGTAAAGATACCATGAGTGGTGTCATAACCGGTGAGACCAGTGTGGATACTGTTGTCATTCCTACAGAAAAGGCTACATCCCCGCCGCACAGATAAGACATGATGTTGGAAGATACACCTCCCGGACAGCAGCCTACAAGAATCAGCCCAAGTGCGATTCCATCCGGCAGATTCAATACCTTTGAAAGCGCAAATGCAAGGAATGGCATGATCAGATACTGCGCAACCGCACCAACACAAATGTCAAACGGACGCTGTGCAAGAATCTTAAAGTCTTCCGTTGTAAGTGTCAGTCCCATACTGAACATGATAATACCAATGATAATAGACTGACATGTGAACTTGTTCGATACCATGTCTGTGAACAGTGCCAGATTTACCCAGCCCATCATAGACGGAAGGAAAAATGTAACCACTGCGATTGCGATTACAACAATTGACGTGTAGTCTGATAAAAATTTGCTTGTTTTTTGTAATGCTTTCATTACTCTTCTCCTCCTTTAAGCAATCACTGTCCACCAAAAAAAATCCCTTTCCAGAATATACTCTGAAAAGGGACGAAATCTATCCGCGTTACCACCCTAATTCTGTAGAATCTTTCTACAACTCTCATTCACGTACCATCATACATGCTCCCTGTAACGGGGGATACCGGCGAAGTTTACTTTGATATTGCTTTCAACCCGCTTCTTAGAGAGGATATCCTTATCTGCTTATTACCTGCTTCCACCAACCGCAGGCTCTCTGTGAAATAACGATAGATACGGCATTGTTCTCATCAACGAATTTCGGTGAACTATATGTGTTTTTTACAAGTCCTTATTATAAACCTGTCATTTCAAATGTCAAGTATAATTTTTCATAATTTTGCATATTTTTTCATCTCATCTTGCAAAATACTCCTTGCCTTCCCGGATTTTTACTCTCCGATCCTTGGAAGATTCCATCTGTAATGAGCCGCAAGAAAACGTATCAGCATAACGATCAGTGATGACACCACCATCGCCGGAAGTTCTCCGTAACTTCTGTATATGATCACACATATCCACGCCCCCGCAATGGATGCGCATGCATAAATATGTTTCACAAATATATACGGCGCAACTCCTGCCATCGTATCACGCAAGAGTCCTCCTCCGACTCCCGTCATTGTACCAAGGAAGACCAGCAGAAATGTATTATCGATATAGCCGCAGCTGATACCTTTTGTCACTCCCATCGCCGAAAAGATTCCAAGTCCTACAGAATCCATTGCCAACATAAGTTTATCATAGACCTCACCAAAACCATCCTGCAGATATTTCCTGCGGAAATATATAATACAAAACACAAGCACCGCAGCAAGTACGGCATAGATCACATATACCGGATGCAGAAGTGCCGATGGCACCTTCCCAAGTATAACATCACGAACCATACCTCCGCCAACTGCCGTTGACACACCAAGCACGATCACTCCGAATATATCCATGCTGCACTCAATTCCAACCATTGCCCCCGATGCTGAGAACGCTACTGTTCCGATCAGTTCGATTGCAAATATAATCCACTCCTGAATATCCATCTTGTTTTCCCCATCTTGTCTTTTATTTTTTGTAAATTTACTGTCCTGTTCATGCTCTGTCATTCTATTTCCGAAGGTCTTCCAGCATCTCTCTGACCGTCTTCCCATACACCGGATGACGTTTATAAGGTGCAATCTCATGCAAAGGCTCCAGTACAAACGCTCTCTTATGCATCTCCACATGTGGAATACATAAAGTATCCGTCTCTGCAACCAGATCATCATAAAATATAATATCCAGATCCAGCGTTCTCGGTCCCCAATGTATGATTCGTTCTCTTCCTGCCTCTTTTTCAATTCGGTTCAGCTCTTTTAATAACTCTTCCGGATATAATAATGTCGAAAGCTTCAGACAACCGTTTAAGAAATCCGGCTGATCCGTCACTCCGTACGGAGGTGTCGTGATAAATGTCGATACCTTCTCCACCTTTGTATTCTTTATCTCATCCAGCGCCTGTACCGCGGCTTCCAAAATGCTTCTGCTATCCCCCATATTCGATCCGAGCGCAATATATGCCGTATGCCATTCACGCTCAATCTCTACACTGACCGTCTTAAGCGGCAGTCCGACCGGTGCCCACGGTTTCTTGATCTCAATCTGCACCTTCTGCAGACCTGCTATACGCACCAGCATCTCCTCTGCCAGTCCTTCCGCAACCTTCTCCAGAAGCTTAAACGTATGACTTTTCAAATACTCTGTGATAAATGCACTTGCTTCTCCATAATGGATAGATGCAGTCAGCTCATCTGTCAGTCCTGCCCGTCTGGTATCCGTATACATAACCGCAGACACCACAAATTTCTGCCCCAGTACATTTTCCTCCGGAAACACACCATGATTGGCAAATACTTCCAGATCTTCTATCTTTATCTTGTCCGGTTTCATCTCATTCCTCACTCTTTCTATACTTCGTGTCCCCGCATGATTGCTTTCGTCATCTGAATGGCTCTCTTATTTTTCTCTACATCATGGACGCGTACGAATGCACATCCCTTCTGTACCCCATATACGGTCGTAACCATCGTACCTTCTTCCCGCTGCGTCACCGGAAGATCCAGCGTCAGTCCGATTACGGATTTTCGTGATGTTCCGAGCAATACCGGATATCCAAGTTCATTTAATATCTCCATCTTATCGATAATCTCCAGGTTCATCTCATAAGTCTTTCCAAATCCGACACCGGGGTCAAGGATGATCTTGTCATCCTCAATGCCTGCTGCTTTTGCAAGTCTTACACATTCTTTCATATCATCCATGAAATTTTTCAGAAAATCCTGATATTCCGCCTTTTCCCGATTATGCATCAGACAGCATGCAGCCTGATACTTTGCGATCACACTTGCCATCTTCTTGTCATATTTTAATCCCCAGATGTCATTGACAAGATCTGCACCTGCCTGAAGTGCAGCCTCTGCGACATGGCTTTTGTAGGTATCGATCGACACCGGTACATCAAATTCTTTCTTAAGCACTTCAATAATTGGCGTCACTCTTGCAATCTCTTCTTCATCCGTGATCTGGATATGTCCCGGACGCGTAGATTCCCCGCCTACGTCAATGATATCTACACTTTCTTCAACCATCTGGTGTGCATGTGCAATTGCCGCATCCATTCCGTTAAACTTTCCTCCATCGGAAAAGGAATCCGGCGTCACATTCAGGATTCCCATAATATATGTATGATTTGCTGTATCAAAATTCTTTCCGCCTATGATCATATTATTATCTCCATATTTTTCTCTTCTTCATTCCAGTTACACTTCTTCTCTGCTATGCAGGAAAGACACATTCTGGAACGTTTATCACTTTCATAGAACAGTTCCTCTATCGGCTTCATATGCTCATGCCGTCTGCGGTGTCCCCTGACTGCCAGACAGATCAGTGCTTTTTCTTCATCCGTAAATGTAAAACCAGTCGGAAGAGAATCCAATATCCGCCTTGCTATTCTCTCTCCTGCGATCTCATGCGGAATCTGCTGTCTGTACTGAAAAGATTTGCCAATATCATGCAGCACCGCCGCTACGTAGATCAGTTCCTTATCGAATCCAAGTCCTTCTTCCAGATTCTTAATGTAAGCAATTCTTGCCACATCCAGAAGATGGTTCATCTGATGACAACAGAATACCCTATCCGTCTCACATTCACAGATACGCTTATAGTATGTCTGATACACTTCATGATTCACCACCGCATTCAGACGGGGCATCCCTTTTTGTCTTTCTGTTACTCTTTTCATCTACATCTGTATCTCTTTCTTTTTATCGTCCAAGCATCCGGAAAAATCTCTCTTCCAGTACCGGATCTGTCTCAAATACACCGCGTCTTGCAATTGTCACAGTCTGGCTTCCCGGCTTCTTGATCCCACGCATTGTCATACACATATGCTCTGCTTCGATCATAACGATAGCCCCTTTCGGCTGCATATACTCCATCAAAGCATCAGCAATCTGTCCGGTAAGCTGTTCCTGAAGCTGCAGTCTTCTTGCGAATACCTCCACGGTACGGGCAAGTTTGCTTAATCCTACAACTTTCCCATCCGGAATATAAGCAATATGTGCTTTCCCATAAAATGGCAGAAGGTGATGCTCACATGTCGAATAGAATGTAATATCTTTCTCTATTACCATCTCATGACTGTCAACGGTAAATGTCTTAGAAAGATGTTTTCCTGCATCCTCATCCATACCTCCATATATCTCTTCATACATTCTTGCGATCCGGTCCGGTGTATCAATCAGTCCTTCCCGGTTCACATCTTCTCCCATTCCTTCCAGAAGCAGCCGCACTGCCTGTTCTATCTTCTCATGATCTATCATATTCTTTCCTTTCTCTGCGGATTCTGTACGCATCCTTCCATACACCGGATTACTTCACTTAGATATGACAATGAACCACATGCAATCACCGCACGTTTCCCACTGTCTTCTGTTGCATAAGTGTACGCTTTTGCAACAGCATCTCCAATACTCTTTTCTGCGTACACGCTCAACTGTTCTGTCATACAGTCTCTTACACATTCTGCAAGCTTCTCTGCCGGCAGTGTACGTTCCTTATTCGGCAGATCTACCGTATACACCCGCTTTGCTGACGGACACAGAATCTGTACGATCTTCTCATATTCTTTATCTTTAAATACACCCATGATCAGGATAAGTTCCTCTCCCGTAAAATACCGTTCAATGGATGTCTTAAGCTTCTTCGCAGCATCTTCATTATGCGCACCATCTACGATCACAACCGGATCTTCAGACAGACAAGTAAAACGTCCCGCCCATCTCGTTGCATCAAGACCGTCCCTCACTGCTCCTTCCTCAATCTGATATCCCAGATTCCTGAGGCTTTCAATTACTTCCAGTGCCACAGAAAGATTTTCTCTCTGGCACTCTCCTGCAATGTGGTTCTGCATATGCGCATATTTTTTATATGAAAATGTAAGTCCTTTATAATCTTCTTTTTCGATACTCATCTGCTCCGGTTCTGCTTCTGTATATATACAGTTCAGACTCTCTGCTTTCTTTTGCAGAATCAGTCTGACATTCTCCTGTTGTCTTGCTGACACTACCGTACATCCCGGTTTGATGATCCCGGATTTCGTCTGTGCGATCTCTTCCAGGGTATCTCCGATCACCCCCAAATGATCAACACTGATCGTTGCAAATACTGCGCAAACTGTATTCTTAATTACATTCGTCGCATCTGTCTCTCCGCCGAGACCGGTTTCCAATACAACCAGATCACATTTTTGTTTCTTAAAATACAAAAAAGCCATCGCCGTCTCTACTTCAAACACTGTCGGAACAGGTTCTCCTTTACATACAAGCCGGTCAATTGCTTCTTTTATCTCTTCCATGATCTCTGCAAATTCTGATTCAGAGATCCATTTCCCATCTATCTGTATCTTCTCCAGATAAGAAATGACTGTCGGTGAAACATATCGCCCGGTTTTGTATCCTGCCTTACTTAATATCATTGAAGTGTATGCAAGCACAGATCCTTTTCCATTCGTTCCTGCAATATGTATGAACTTCAGATCATCCTGGGGGTTCCCAAGTTCACGCAACAGACCTCGAATCGTATCTAAGCCAAGTACACTTCCGTATTTCGACATCTCGTCCAAATATACCCTCGCTTCTTTATAGGTCACGTCTTTATTTTCCTTTCATCAAAAAATAGTGCTGTCAAACAGACATTTCTGCCTAACAGCACTATCATACCACTATTGAATCACACTAACAAGTGATTGCTTCTTTAATTTATTAGATATTCAGCAGATCACTGAACACCTTCAGTGCACCATCTGTCTCGTGTGCAAGTACACGTTTTGCAAGTACTTTACCAAGCTGTACACCTTCCTGGTCAAAGCTGTTCACATTCCATACAAATCCCTGGAACATAACTTTATTCTCAAAGTGTGCAAGAAGTGCACCGAGAGATCCCGGATTTACCTGCTCTCCGATAATGATGCTTGATGGACGTCCGCCTTCGAAATTCTTATTACGGTTCTCATCGGATTTACCACATGCAAATGCAACGATCTGGGCAGCTACATTTGCACAAAGTTTCTGCTGGCTTGTGCTGTCCTGGATCACAACATCTGTTTCCATCTGGCTGTTCTTGTATCCAACGAACTGTAACGGCACGATATCCGTTCCCTGATGCAGTAACTGATAGAATGAGTGCTGTCCGTTTGTTCCAGGCTCTCCGAAGATGACCGGTCCTGTAGGATAGTTAACCGGCTCACCGAAACGGTTGACAGATTTACCGTTAGATTCCATATCCAACTGCTGTAAATGTGCAGGGAAACGGCTCAGTGCCTGGGAATATGGAAGTACGGCCGTACTTGGATATCCTAATACATTTCTCTCATATACACCAATCAGTGCA
The DNA here is from genome assembly GCF_025567265.1 of Dorea amylophila. Taxonomy (NCBI): domain Bacteria; kingdom Bacillati; phylum Bacillota; class Clostridia; order Lachnospirales; family Lachnospiraceae; genus Dorea; species Dorea amylophila. Next base: position 179,592 of record NZ_JAOQJW010000004.1, read on the forward strand.
TCCAGCATTGCAGGGTTCTTGAATACATCTTTGTTCTTAGAAAGTGCATCTTCTGCTGCAGCACCATCAAGGAACTGTGCAAATACTTCCGGTCCGAATGCCAGAGATAATACAGCGCCTCCAACTGCAGATGTAGAAGAATAACGTCCTCCGATATAGTCATCCATGAAGAATGCTGCAAGATAATCGTCACTCTTAGCCAGCGGAGATGTCTCACTTGTAACAGCAATCATGTGCTTAGAAGCATCCAGTCCCGCATTCTTCAGTGCATCTTTTACAAATGATTCATTGGTTAATGTCTCAAGTGTTGTTCCTGATTTTGATACCAGTACGAAGATAGAATGTGCAACATCGATAGAATTAAGTACAGCTGCCGCATCATCAGGGTCTACGTTACTGATGAATTTGGCTTCCATCTTGAATGTGTCATTCTTCTTAGCCCAGTTCTCAAGTGCAAGATACATTGCACGAGGTCCGAGATCACTTCCACCGATACCGATCTGTACAACCGTTGTAAATTTCTCACCGGCTCCGTTTGTGATCTCTCCTGCATGTACTTTATTTGCAAAATCTGCGATCTTAGCCTGCTGTTCTGTATAGAATGTACGCTTGTCCACTCCGTCAGCCTCTACAGCTTCTCCAAGCTGTCCACGTGTCATGTGATGAAGTACCAGACGTTTCTCTCCTGTGTTGATCACTTCTCCGTTGTAAAGTGCTTCAAATTTCTCTGCCAGCTGTGCTTCATCTGCTAATTTTGCAAGTGCTGCCAGTATTTTATCGTCAACCTGCTTTGCAGCATAGTTATAAGTAAGTCCTTCTGCCATCGGAACACTGTAATTCTTTACTCGTTCTGCTCCGCTTTCTCCTGTCATTGCTTCTACAAGATTTACTCGCTCAACTTTTTCAAGTTCTTTGAATGATGCAAGGGTATCTAAGTTGTTCCAGGTAATCATAATATTAGATTCCTCCTTCAAAAAAATAAATATGATCTTTACGGTCATGAGTCAGGCCGTATTTCTCGTTAATTTTAGCACATTTTCAGTATAATAACAATTAAAAAGCAACCAACATATGTTGATTGCTTTTACCTTTTATATATACCTTCAAAACTGCATACAAGAAATATTTTCTTCATCCTACCTATCACCTTGCTTGGTCATGCCCTCGACCGATTAGTATCAGTCAGCTCCAT
>NZ_JAOQJW010000040.1:0-2805 GCF_025567265.1 Dorea amylophila
TGTTTCTAACGGCATTCCACATTCACAATAATCCTTATCTATTGTTTCCTTCAAGTCGTGACTGGCAGCGAATGTTAATAAATAAAATGCCCGGAAGTGTAACCCGGTGGAGGCCACAACCGTTACGCAATTGCCATTTCATTCGTAAGGAATTTGATACACACGGAATAAAGCTTCGGGTAGCCACAGCCTTCCTGAATTAAATCCCAATCTTCTTCAAAATATCCACCGTATGTGATCCTGCCCCCACAAGTTCCGGGCGTTCACATACCGAAAGATGATATCGGATAAATGTCTCAAATGTCTCATCATCCATTGCATTGAGTACCGGGCGCATATAATCCGAAGGTCCGTCTGCTGAGATTACTTTAATCCGTTCCAGTCCGGCGGCCTTATTATATGCATCCATATCTTCCAGACGTACATAATCATAGAGGTCTTCCGGTTTTGGCTGTACACGGAAGTTTTCATCAATCTTCCCACTTTCTATACATTCTAAAATATGATTCTGTTTGAATCCATAGGTCAGGACACTGTATTCATTCATACAGTAAGCAACCATGATTACACCGTCATCTTTTAGTACACGTTTTGCTTCGGTCAGTGCCTTGACTTTGTCTTCCATGGAATACAGATGGTACATAGGGCCAAATACCAGGATCAAGTCGAATTCTTTATCCGAAAAGCGAGATAGTTTCATAGCATTACCCTGATAAGCTTTTACGGAACTGTTCTTCTTTTTTAAAATGCCAAGATTATATTTAACCAGTTCAACAGCGGTAACATCGTAACCTTCTTCCGCAAGGGCGACACTGTAACGGCCGGTTCCTGCACCTACATCCAGAATTTTTGCAGATTTATCTTTTGGAAGATATTCGTGTATATATTTCATAGAAGTTGTAAATTCGACTTGTCCATGCCGGCTTCCAAGACGTTTTTCTTCGTTAAATTTATTATAATATTTCTCAAGTTCAGTCATCATAGTGAAGAATTCTCCTTATATCAAAAAAATATCTGCTCATACCTTATCCACTTTAACATAAAGTCCGGGATTATGGGCATAAAATATTTACAGAATTGAGAAAATATCATTCATTCTGTATAATAAGATAACAATAAGATCCTGTAAATGACAAAGAAGAGGAAAATGATTATGGATAATACAGAAACTGCGAATATAAGGCTATTACAGAATGCAAAAGAAATTATGGATTTTGATGCTTCGGAACTGGATGTATATGCAAGGCTCACAGAAGCACAGCTTTTGAACAAAGACCATCCGGAGAAAGGACTGTTTATTGCGGAAAGTCCGAAAGTGATTATCCGGGCATTGGATGGAGGATATGAGCCGGTGTCTGTTCTGGTAGAAAAAAAGCAGGCTTTGGAAGATGCGGAAACAATAGCCGTACTTGAACGGTGTGCCAATGTACCGATATATACGGCAGAATTTGCTGTACTGACGAAGCTTACCGGATTTAAACTGACCAGAGGAATGTTATGTGTAATGAAAAGGCGGAATCTGCCGGGGCTACGGGAAATCTGTGCCGGCTGTGACAGAATAGCAGTACTTGAAAATGTAATGAATCCCACGAATGTAGGCGCTATCTTCCGTTCAGCAGCGGCACTTCACATGGATGCAGTGATTTTGACAGGTGGATGCAGTAATCCGCTTTACCGAAGAGCAAGCCGGGTCAGTATGGGGACAGTGTTCCAAATTCCGTGGACATTTGTGGATAGATCTGTAAGCTGGCCAAAAGAAGGAATGCATATATTACGTGAACTGGGATTTAAGACGGCGGCGATGGCAGTGAAAGAAAATTCCGTAAGTATCGCTGATCCAAAACTCGCAAAAGAAGAGAAGCTGGCAGTGATATTGGGAACGGAAGGAGACGGACTGCTGGCGGAAACCATTGCCGCCTGCGATTATACGGTAATGATTCCGATGTCACACGGTGTGGATTCGCTGAATGTCGCAGCTGCCAGTGCGGTTGCATTCTGGCAGTTAGGAATGAAGAATTGCTAATAAAAAGAATGTAAAATCAGCAAACTTGTGTTATGATAAAAAGCAAAAAGACAAACAGGTATAGGAGGAATCATAGAATGTATATTACATGTCTGGATGTTGAAGGAGTATTAGTACCGGAAATATGGATCGCATTTGCCGAGGAAAGTGGAATCCCTGAACTAAAAAGAACGACAAGGGATGAACCGGATTACAATAAACTGATGAGATGGAGACTGGATATTTTAAAAGAACATGGACTTGGAATCAAGGAAATCCAGGAAACGATTGCTAAGATCGACCCACTCCCGGGAGCAAAAGAATTCTTAGATGAACTGCGCTCTTTCAGTCAGGTAATTCTGATCAGTGATACTTTTACAGAATTTGCACAGCCATTGATGGAAAAGCTCGGAAGACCGACATTGTTCTGCAACAGTCTTGAGATCGCAGAAAATGGCGAGATCACAGATTTTAAGATGCGTGTGGAAAACTCAAAACTCAGCACCGTGAAAGCACTACAGTCTATTGGATTTGAAACAATTGCAAGTGGCGATTCGTACAACGATCTGGGCATGATCCAAGCAGGAAAAGCAGGATTCCTGTTCCGCACCACTGATAAGATCAAAGAAGATCATCCGGAGATTCCGGCATACGAGACATATGCGGAATTGTTGGGAGCTATAAAATCGGTAATTGGAATTTAATTGGGATTTAATTCAGGAAGGCTGTGGATACCCGAACCGGAATAAAGCTTGGAAAGGTGTTCCTGTTCAGGTTCCATCGGCGGGTCAATTCTAAAGGGG
>NZ_JAOQJW010000041.1:0-1465 GCF_025567265.1 Dorea amylophila
CCATCTTCCAGAGAGATTTCTTCTTCGTTGATGACATCCATCATGATCGTTGCCAATGTGATGCGAAGATCATCCGGTTCCTCATACCCAAGACTTGCTGTTAAACTTCCCTGTGGATCCGCGTCGATCAGCAACACTTTCTTTCCTTCTCTTGCCAGTCCAATACCTACATTTACGGTTGTGGTGGTCTTGCCGACTCCACCTTTCTGGTTTACTACGGATATAACTTTACACATGATTTCTTCCTCCTTTAACTTTCCCATGATTCTTTTTTCCATAATTTTAGCAGTGCCAGTATTTCCCGTTTCATCATTGCCGGTGTATAAGAATTTGGAAAATACTTGTGTAACTGCTCATTGGTAAAAGCTACTCTGGTGATCTCACCTTTTTTAACTTCACACATGATTTCTTCCATCTTTTCTAACGATAACTGTTTTTCTTTACTCAGCTGCTTTATCCGCTGAGCCTGTGAGAGTGACGGAATCGCCTGTGCATAATCCATTGCTTTAAGCAGTTCTCTTTGTTCATTTTCTTTCAATGCAGCAATCTCTACTGCCGGACAAAAAGAAATAATCTCATCATCCAGTTTCTGCAACATTTCCGGTATAAGCTTTGTCAGTGATATATAACGCTGCACTTGTTTTGGGCTATCACCACAATCCTCACTGATAATATCTATCGATCGTTTTCTTGGTGTTTTGTGGTCAACTTGGCTCTTTTTTCGACCACTTTTTCTTTTTAGTACGTCATTCTTCAGTTTGTAAGCAAAAGCTTTTTCGCTGTAGCTGATCCGTTCTCTGTGAAGATTAGAATCCACCATACTTAAAATGGAATCATCTTCACTTAATACCCGGATAATCACCGGTACTTTACGATATCCCAGTTTCTCCGCAGCATGTTTTCTTCTGTGGCCGGATATGATCTCATAGTAGCCATCCGGTACTGGTCTGACGATCAGCGGATTTAAAATGCCATACTTCTCAATGCTTTCCTGCAGAAGAAACATTTCCTTATCATCTTTTACTTGAAATGGATGTTCCTTAAAAGGGCGAAGACGCTCAATCTCAATTTCTATGATTCTTTCTTCTTTTTCTCCTGATTGTCTGTTTGGCTCAGTCATCTTGACTCCTTTCCTCCAGGATTCAGAAACTAAAAAATGCCTGCCTGGAACTTTTATAGATAGTAAAGTTCCAAACAGACATTGCTGTTTGACCATTAGCTGTAGCTAATAGAATTGAATACTGTTTCAGCTAATTTATGTTTGCAGGTTTGGGAGAGATTGTTTCTTTTCCCTCCTTTTCTCTGATTTACATCCCCGAATAAAGGGTGACAACGGAGCGGAACCCAAATGTTAGCTGGACTTCCTAAAACCCAGGTTTGCAAACCGGTAATTTTGATTAGCTGTCAGCTAACAAAAATCGGATTGCGTTAGCTGGAAATTGATCATTTTGAATGGAATTTTGTG
>NZ_JAOQJW010000042.1:0-773 GCF_025567265.1 Dorea amylophila
ATTATAAAGATTCCAAGCATAACTCCCAGACACAAAAGAATTGTATTTTTATATACGACCGGATCCACTTTTTGTAATGTAATAATCTGAGGATTGTATTGATTTAAGCAATATAAAATTCCATATAGGAGCAGATTTCCTAACAAAATACCAATTAAAAGTGAACCTATACATCCTATAATGTATTCCGCAAAAAGAAGCATATAAGACATCTTCTTTTTCATCCCAAGCATAATAAAAGTTCCATAATCTTTTGCCCGGAGTTTAATATAATAGCGCATAGAAAATACCATCAAAAGTATTGTAACAACAGTTATTAATCCAACCGCTATCATAAAATCACTTTTTATTCCCATCATAATCGAAGGTTCTGTAACTGCCCGCACTACAACATCATTCAATCCCCAAAAGATAAATAATTCTGCTACGGCTATAATGTTACTGACAAAAAATAAAATATATTTCCGTATATTGCTTTTAAAATTTTTGTAAATTATTTTATGCAGCATATACCTTCCCACCCCTTACAATAATCTTGAATTCAAATATAGCTGATACTGGCATTGGTCTTTTTATAATTCCGCCATTTTGGAAAGGATTGTTTGATAAAATGTTTCCCTGTTACTACCCTTCTTTAATTCTTCCAAAATCTTTCCATCCTTCAACAGAATAATCCGGTCACAATAACTTGCCATCTGCGGATCATGTGTTACCATGACAATCGTCTTCTTATATTCCGATGAAATCTTATTCAATGCATCAATTACAATTTT
>NZ_JAOQJW010000043.1:0-552 GCF_025567265.1 Dorea amylophila
GGATATTTGCTCCTCCCCGAAGCTTTTCGCAGCTTATCACGTCTTTCATCGGCTCTTAGTGCCAAGGCATCCACCATACGCTCTTTCTAGCATGACCAACTTGCTCTCATTCACGGGAATGAATGATCGCTACACCGATATAGCGTTATCGGCGTTGGCTTAAGGTCAATTTTATTTAAGTCTGTTTTCTTCAGACAGTAATTATTACTCTGTTTATAACAATTACCTCGGATGTCTTGATTAAGATATTTAAAATCTTATCATTTCTATTTCTTATATGCAATTTTCAAGGTACATGGTGATGTGTCACTCTTTCAAGCTTTACATCTATTCATTTTTGACTGAAGTTTATCAGTCATCAGAACTCTAAACAATGTTTAAAACTCTGATCACTGGTAAAACCAGTTTTATCTTAAGTGTTATTTTTCTTTTTTAGATTTGGCGGCCACCTACTCTCCCGCACCGTCTCCAGTGAAGTACCATCGGCCGCTTGAGTCTTAACCATCGTGTTCGGGATGGGAACGGGTGTTACCCTCAAGCGCATCGCCACCA
>NZ_JAOQJW010000044.1:0-453 GCF_025567265.1 Dorea amylophila
TGGTGGCGATGCGCTTGAGGGTAACACCCGTTCCCATCCCGAACACGATGGTTAAGACTCAAGCGGCCGATGGTACTTCACTGGAGACGGTGCGGGAGAGTAGGTGGCCGCCAGGCTATAAAAAATTGAAGAACAAGAAGTAGATCCGCTGCAAATGTTCGGGAGATTCATATAGATACGGGCAAAAGATGAGCAACAACTTATCGGTGCCAACCTCATCAGCAAGGAAGTGCTGTTATGATAGCTGGTTTTACCAGTGATTAGAGAGTTGAAAATAAGATTTCAGTTTTCTAATGACTGATAAAAATTCAGTCAATTGAATAAGATGCAGAGTTCGAAAGAATGACACATCACCATGTACCTTGAAAATTGCATATAAGAAATAGAAATGATAAGATTTTTAAATATCTTAATCAAGACATCCGAGGTAATTGTTATAAACAGAGTAATAAT
>NZ_JAOQJW010000045.1:0-450 GCF_025567265.1 Dorea amylophila
GTTGACAATTCAAACGCCCTTGTGGTATATTAATCTAGCTGTCGCGTTAGACAAGGCCGTGAGGTAACAGAGTCGAAGCAGAAGACGGCGGGAACTGATTACGGAAAAGCAGAAAATGCCGGATCATAATCAGAAATCTTCGGGAATTGTTCCTGAAAAAAAGAATAAAATAACAGTTGACAAACACAACTACTTGTGATATTCTTAATAAGCTGTCGCTTGAGACAAACGAATGTTTGAGAAAGAGGTAGCAGACGGACAGCTGAAAAGCTGGTCGAAAAAAAGATTAAAAAAGTTCTTGACAAACGTCAATGAATATGATAATCTAAATAAGCTGTTTCAAACAGCAAAGACAAAGAACCTTGATAATTAAACAATAGACAACAACCCTGAAAATTCTAAAGAGAATTATTCAGAACAGACATTTAATGTCGAACCTTAAAACAGTAA
>NZ_JAOQJW010000046.1:0-423 GCF_025567265.1 Dorea amylophila
ATTATTACATTACAAAAAGTGGATCCGGTCGTATATAAAAATACAATTCTTTTGTGTCTGGGAGTTATGCTTGGAATCTTTATAATTCTCCTGGTGTGGATGGACGGAAGAAATTTAAGCTCTTTAATGATGAAAGAGGAAATAAAGGAAAAACGCCCCGTCAGTTCAAAATGGATGTTGCTTACAGTGTTAGGGATTGTATTTATAATACTTGCAATTAAACAATATAAGCCAGGAACATGGGGATATTATTTTGCACATATATATTTTCTGATAGGCGGAATTCTTATTATTACTTTCAGTGGTGCATTTATTCTTGAACAGGCGAAAAAAGGACCTTTTTACTTTCGGTATGCATTGAAAATCAATCAACTTGATAGTAAATATCAAAGTAATATATTAATTATTCTGATGTTATTTGTA
>NZ_JAOQJW010000047.1:0-423 GCF_025567265.1 Dorea amylophila
ATTATTACATTACAAAAAGTGGATCCGGTCGTATATAAAAATACAATTCTTTTGTGTCTGGGAGTTATGCTTGGAATCTTTATAATCCTCCTGGTGTGGATGGACGGAAGAAATTTAAGCTCTTTAATGATGAAAGAGGAAATAAAAGAAAAACGTCCCGTCAGTTCAAAATGGCTGTTGTTTACAGTGTTAGGGATTGTATTTATAATACTTGCAATTAAACAATATAAGCCAGGAACATGGGGATATTATTTGGCACATATATATTTTCTGATAGGCGGAATTCTTATTATCACTTTCAGTGGTGCATTTATTCTTGAACAGGCGAAAAAAGAATCTTTTTACTTTCGGTATGCATTGAAAATCAATCAACTTGATAGTAAATATCAAAGTAATATATTAATTATTCTGATGTTATTTGTA
>NZ_JAOQJW010000048.1:0-343 GCF_025567265.1 Dorea amylophila
TGGTGGCGATGCGCTTGAGGGTAACACCCGTTCCCATCCCGAACACGATGGTTAAGACTCAAGCGGCCGATGGTACTTCACTGGAGACGGTGCGGGAGAGTAGGTGGCCGCCAAATTTAAAAAAAGAAAAATAATACTTAAGATAAAACTGGTTTTACCAGTGATCAGAGTTTTAAACATTGTTTAGAGTTCTGATGACTGATAAACTTCAGTCAAAATTGAACAGATGCGGAAGCTCTAAGGAGAAAAAAGCATCTCTATGTACCTTGAAAATTGCATATAAGAAATAGAAATGATAAGATTTTTAAATATCTTAATCAAGACATCCGAGGTAATTGTTATA
>NZ_JAOQJW010000005.1:0-175725 GCF_025567265.1 Dorea amylophila
GTTTGTCTCAAGCGACAGCTTATTAAGAATATCACAAGCAGTTGTGTTTGTCAACTGTTATTTTATTCTTTTTTTCAGGAACAATTCCCGAAGATTTCTGATTATGTTCCAGCATTTTCTGCTTTTCCGTAATCAGTTCCCGCTGTCTTCTGCTTCGACTCTGTTACCTCACGGCCTTGTCTAACGCGACAGCTAGATTAATATACCACAAGGGCGTTTGAATTGTCAACGTTGTTTTTATATTTTCTGCAATTTAGACAATTCAGATAATTCTACTTCTATTCCTCATTCTCTTATATACATTTTCACAAAAACAGAGCATAACTCTCTCATAATGAAATGAGTCATGCTCTGTCTAAATTTTCCAGCTGTCTCATAAGTGCATCGCAGACTTTTTTTGCAACTGCCAGCTTATAAGCCAGACGTGTAGGCTGTGGTTCCAATTCCACATAATACGACTCCACTTTACCATCTGTCACAATTGCAAAATATACCCGTCCTGGAACAGATGCATCCGAATTAGCCGGATCTATATTCCCCATCGTACCGGTGACACCAATACCTATATTGGCATTGTATGTTTTCGCACAGGCTTTCGCCATAGCCTCTGCAGTTTCTTTTGAATATACCGTATATTTATCCAGGATTTCTGCCGGAACCCCCTGCATGATCTTGGCTTCATTGCAATAAGTAATAAATGCGCCTTTTAATATAGCTGATGACCCTTCGGTATCGGTAATCAAAGATGCAATCTGCCCTGATGTGGCAGATTCCATCGTCGTGATCGTCATATTCTTCTCTATTAATAATTTTGTCAGATTGTGGTAGTCTTTTCTGATGTCCGACTCATTATAACCATTTGCATTCTTCAATTATTTCACCTTATCTTCTATAATTATTCTAATATAAACTCTTTTTAGGATAATCTTTTCCGATTCTTACGTTCTTTTTTATATTGATACATATCCTGATCAGCTCTGTCTTTAACCTTAACAATATCCTCTCCGGAAAACGGGGCTGATCCATAGGATACCGTAGGTAAAAATGCAATCTCCCCTCGTTTTTCTTGCAGTCTCTGCAAAAATTCTTGTTTACACCTTCCTTCGTTGCCACCGTTTTTCAGAAGAACACAAAACTCATCACCACCTATACGATAGCAATATCCAAAGTTTGCATAAGATTTTTTGATGCATTCTGCGATTCCTGCAAGACAAAGATCTCCCTGTATATGGCCGTATTGGTCGTTGATCTGTTTGAAATCATCCACATCAAACACAACCAGCACTCCTCCTTTGTACCTCACCCCACCTGTCTGCTTCAGATAGCTGTTCTGGTTCAAAAGCCCTGTAAGTGCATCCAACTGATTCCACATCTCGCTGCAATAGATAAAATACAATACCGATAGCAACGTAACACATAACCAGGTAACATGAAGTTCGGGAAGAGCAACCTGAATGATCGTTTCCGCCATCACGAAAAGAATAAGTGGATAGATCAGAAGTCTGCTGCGATTCTGAAACTCCCTGGCGGTAATGACCGTAGATGCAGAAAGATATAAGATCGCCCCAAAATACATGATGACATATATATAAAAATGCGGACCACGTGAATAAATGTTATCTGCGCTCACAGAAAACACAATTCCACATGGAATCGTAACAAAAAGAAAAATCAAATACCCGATTTCAATACGCACCGCCGTCCTGATCTCACGCCGCAGAGCTGTTTTCCTGTCCAAAACGTATACAAGACAGATACAGACAGCCGGTGACAGACCAAAGCCAAGATAGTTAGCAGTAATATTCAGCCAGCGGTACCCCGGAGGCAGACCATCCACTACAAGAGTAATGACTTCCAGTACGGAAATCCCTGCGATCAGAACAAAGGCAAGAAAGAAACCACGCTTTTGTTTTTTACTAAGCGTTTCACTCAAATATGTGAGAATACACATAAAACATAAAACAAAAAAATCAATTGTAGTTAATACACAAAAATATCCGTTCATTGCATACCTTTCCATTTTCTTCTAATTCTGAAACATACTATGAAACATATTTTATTATCCACTACTTTACAGTACCGGTACTATCATATTTACCCAGAACCAGCTCACCGGCATCACAAGCACCATAGCCGGAATCATATCTGCAACCGGGAAATCATGAATCTTTGCAATCCGGAAACCGGTAGCCAGAAGCAGGAAACCACCGCATGCTTTAAAGTCTGCAATCATATCCGGTGTGGTCAGTGGAAAGATAAATTTTGCTGCTGCGAATATAATAAGGAAAATCACGCATTGCGGAATTGCAACCACTGCGATCACCATCCCCAATGTTCCTCCAAAAATCATCGCAGTAAAGAAATCCAGAATCGACTTGGAAATCAGAATCGTATGATCCCCACTCATTCCCGAATCCAACGCACCGTAGATTCCTGTCCCACTGGCGCAGAACAGTACGATAATTGTCACAAGCATGGACATATATTCTTCCCTGGACATAGATTTATTCTTATTCGGGAATAATTTTCCCACCGGTTTCTCCATACAAACCGCTCCACGATTAATCATTCCTCCAAGATTAACAGCCAAACCAAATGCAGTTCCGATAATCACTGCAAAAATAACGGCAGGCATATTTTTCATAAGCCCGATGGAACTAACTCCCATTCCCATTGAGCAGACTCCAAAAATCTTGGTAAGCTCCGAATTAAATTTTTCAGGCAGTTTATGCCCGAATAATGCCCCGATCACACCACCGGCAGCAACCGACAGGGCATTGATAATAACTCCTATTGGCATAGTTATCCCTCGTCTTTCTAAAAATACAGATACGGTGCAGGGAATTCCCTCTGCACCGCGAATTTACAATCTGACATTTAGTTTATCACAAAACTTTTTACCATGTAAACTTTTATTTTTCATTATTCTGTTCGAAGTGCGGTCACCGGATCACTCTTGGCAGCTTTCCTTGAAGGAATCAATCCGCCAAGTAAGGTAAGCACCACACTTAAAAGAATCAGTACGATCGCCGGTGCGATTGGAAGGATTGCACTGACCCGGTTATTGTCTGCAAGTGCATGTATCAGCATATTTCCCGGAATCAATATCAAAAGCGTCAGTCCGATACCGATAAGTCCGGCGCAGAGTCCGATGATAAATGTCTCTGCATTAAATACCTGCGAGATATTTCCTTTGGATGCTCCAATGGCTCTTAAAATACCAATCTCTTTCTTTCGTTCCAGTACACTAATATAAGTAATAACTCCAATCATGATCGATGATACGAGCAGGGAAATTGCCACAAATGCAATCAGTACATAGCTGATTGTATTGATAATAGTAGTCACTGATGACATCATCGTTCCTACAATATCCGTATAAGAAATCACCTGTTCTTCTTTTCCCTCGTCTTCCATTTGCTGATTATAATGATCCAGAACCTCTACCACTTTTTCTTTGTTATCAAAGTCTTTTGGATAAATGGAAATGGAACTCGGCTGACTGAAATCTGCATATCCGAGCTGCTGCAGATTATTATCATAGGAAGTGCTCTGTGCTCCGGACATGGACATCATAAGTTCCGTCAGATCATCTTCCGTCATATTGAACTGGAATGCATTTGCAAATGCATCGGCATTAAAGTTCATAGAGCCTCCCAGTGCTTTTTGTAGATTTTCTCCAATCCGGCTCATGGCAGATGTCATAACCGTTTCAAGTCCACCGGCAAGCTGCGTGGTCACCTGACTCATAGCAGATGTCATCTGTGTACTGATTGTCTGAGAAATGGCACCGGTATATGCACTCATGGCCTGACCCATGTAGCTACTCATGGCCGTGCTGATTTGCTTTTGGAGACTATCCATATTGATTGCCTCAGAAAGTCCCTGGTTCAGGCGTCTCTTTCCGTCATCCGTCTTTATATAATTCACAAAATTCTCTGCCATCTTTGTCGGATCTGCATAATTCTTTTCCTTTGCATATACAGTATACCCATCTGCCAGTTCCTTTGCCATAGCTTGCAATGTGTCACTGGAAATGTTGAAATCTATATTTCCAAATATTTCATTGGCCCATTTATTTACAATTGCATTGGCACGCCCGGTCTGTAGATACTGCTGGAAGTACGTTCCAAATTCCTCTGCACCCGGATTAGCGTTCTGCTCTACAAGCCAGCTTTGAAAATCACTCATCACGTTGGTCAACAGTTCCTTAATCTGCTCTGGTGTAATCGTAACTTCCCCGTTATTTTTCAGAATGTCTTTCAAATATTTCTGAATAATGCCCTTTGCCTGATTGGAAGTCAGATATTCTGCAATCTGATTTCCAAGATTGGAATAATCCGCTTCCGGATGGCTCTTTACATATTCCTGATAACCTTCCGAAAGGCCGGATAACATTTTCTGCATGCCATCCGCATTGACCTGTACATCCAGATTCGTAAGAATATCCCCCAGATTCATCTGTGGCATATTGCCCATGTTGATTTCTACCTGATCCAGATTCACCATACCGGACAAATCCATAGAATTTCCGTCCATCTGAAATGCCTTGGAAAGATCAAGTCCCGACAGATCCATGGAACTTCCAAGATTGTTCATAGCACTGCTATCAAAACCAAATGCGTTTTTCAGGGCATCCTCATCTATACTGAACAGAGAATTCATGTCAAATCCATTGTTCCCACCTGTATTGCCAAATTCTTCCCCGGTAAATACATTTACATTCGGATTCGCAAGCTGCTGTTTTACAATCTCGCTGCCTTTTGCCTGTTCTGCCACATGATTTACAAGATCTGAGGTATAGTTAATTCCCGGTGTCAGTGATGAAGCCTTCGCATCTTCGGCCGACTGCACGATTCCCACAATTTTTACATTCTCACCGTCTTCGACCAGTTTTTTCATGTAATCCGCATTGTCAGTTTTGTCTTTCCACACCTGATATTGATCGTCATATTCATAATAATCTGAAGCATTTACCAGTTTAAATGTCTTTTCCAAAATATCATCATAAGTATAAGTTCCAATATTTTCAGGCGTTTTTATCGTCTCTTCGTTGATGAACTGCTTAATCATATCATCGAGTTCAACCTGGTCTCTGAGTCCCAATGTATATAATAAGAAGTCGCTCATAGAACCATCCGGCGTCAGCACAAGAACGCATTCATTATATTTTTTCGGCCATCTTCCGGCTTTTACATCATACTGTCCTTCATAGAGATCCGTATTTTCCGGCATCTCAAAGAACACATTGGTACTCATCATGGAGGACATCAGACTATTCGAACCTGCAGATGCACCAAGTCCCAATGAAGAAAATGACTGATCCGGATTGACCTGACGAACATTGTCACCGTCCTGTCGGAACAACTGCGGCATCACATTGTAAGAATATTCTATTGCTTTTGTATAGTCATGAATCTTAGATTTACCACTGTCCAGATATTTTTTTAAAGCACCAAGGTCATTGGAATCCATCTTTGAAAACATATTGGTGACTACCTGCATGACCTTTACCTTATCTTTATCTTTTCCACTTTTCTTATCATCACTGCTTCCGGGATCCCCATTCATACCCACCATCATGGAAGTGAGATCAAATCCGGTACTTTGTATCTGCAGTGGATATTCAGACAATGTCTCCTCCTCAATGGACCGGATATAAGCGTTGACGCCATTTGAGAGAGCCAGAATCAGTGCAATTCCGATAATTCCAATAGATCCTGCAAAAGAAGTCAGAAGGGTTCTTGCTTTCTTTGTCCTTAAGTTATTAAAACTCAGTGACAATGCCGTCAGAAAAGACATGGAAGATTTCCCCATATTCTTATGCTCCGGCGGTGCCAGATTTTCCTCTTCCACAATATGTTCATCTGTGTCCGAACGGATCTTTCCATCTTTCAGATTGACGATCCTGGTCGCATACTGCTCTGCCAGTTCCGGGTTATGTGTGACCATAACGACCAGACGGTCTTTCGCTACCTCTCTAAGAAGATCCATGACCTGCACACTGGTGTCACTGTCCAGTGCCCCGGTCGGCTCATCTGCAAGCAGGATCTCCGGATCATTGACCAGCGCTCTTGCAATTGCGACTCTCTGCATCTGCCCTCCCGACATCTGGTTCGGCTTCTTATGAAGCTGCTGCCCAAGCCCCACCTTCTCCAGTGCATCCACTGCACGCTTTCTTCTTTCTTCCTTCCCGACTCCCGAAATTGTCAGTGCCAGCTCAACATTTGCAAGCACCGTCTGATGCGGAATCAGATTGTAGCTTTGGAATACAAAACCAATCGTATGATTACGGTACGAATCCCAGTCTCTGTCCTTATATTTTTTTGTGGAAATGCCATTGATGATAAGATCTCCGCTGTCGTAGCGGTCCAGTCCTCCGATAATATTCAGAAGCGTGGTTTTGCCGGAACCACTGGGACCTAAGATTGCTACGAATTCATTATCTCTCAGATTCAGACTCACATCGTCCAGAGCCTTCTGTACCAGACTTCCCGTCCGGTACTCTTTTTTTATGTGTTGTATTTGAAGCATTTAAATTCTCCTATAAATATAGTATCAGCTTTAAGAATGAGATGACTCTATTCTAATTCCCGTGACATCTTCTCACTGATAGTATGATATATTTCTTCTGTCGCCGAATCATTTTCACCATTTATAACCAATATTTTTCCATCTACACTCATGACTACATATGAATGACAGGACGAATGTGTATAACGGATATAATTTCCATAAACATCATTTCTAAAATTTCCCATAGCATATTTAAAATTTCCCAAACCATTAGTTCTATAATCATTCGAATTCTGTAATAAATTCTCTTCGTATGAGATACTGTCAATCTGCGTATAGGCTACCGTATAATCGCTCCATCCCTGCGCCTCGATAGTAAAATTGTTATCTTGGAAGTGAATGTCAATACTTCCCCAAAACAAAGTCACTATAATAAATATAATAGTTAAAATTGTTACGATTCCGTACACCACCATTACTTTTTTGTTATACTGAATTTTTAATTTTTCTCCGGTTCCTATCTTTTTCTTATAAAAGAGATAGGAATAAAGAACACTGATGATCGCGGCTGCCATAATACTTACAATATACAAAACGAGTGCTGCTATGCTTTCTGCAAAAAGACCGCAAAGCATGCACAGAATACTTGATGCCACCCATATCTTTCCACTGAATCTATGCGTTGCATTCCAGTTTTCTTCATCCTGCAATGTCCATACGACCCTGATTCCTATCGTATTGTTCTGTTTTACCTTTGGCAGATAATTTCCTATAACCATAAACATTAAACCTGTTCCATAATAAATCAATGCCATAAATAAATTCTCTGTATCTGCTCCCATGTTGACCAATCTGGCAATACCGTTATAAATCAATGTAATAACAGGTATAATCCATATAGTCATCCCTATAACCTTGCGACTTTGTTGTCTGTTCCTGTTATCATAAAATATGATTGTCACAAGCGCACATTGCATCACTATAAAAAATACATTTAACCACTTACCCTGTATACTCGTAAAACCTACCAGAATCCCTGCAAGAATTACCAGTCCAGAGCTAATTAATGTACCTCTATAATTTTTTATCATTTCCTTCATCGTCCGATGCTCCTTTCAAGTCTGTTATCCACAACATGACATCTTCCAACACGGAAGTGTTTAATTCATAATAAATAAACTTTCCTTCTCTTTGGTTTCGAATCAAATCAGCCTCCTTTAATACTGCCAGATGTCTTGATATAGATGCTCCCGTTACTGAAAAATGTTCGCATATCTCTCCGGCTGAAAGCCGACCATTTTTCAACAAATTCAAAATCTCGCGTCGTATTGGATCAGCCAATGCTTTTAATGTATCTTGTATACCCAAAAATTCATCCCACCCTTTTATTTAACATTTAACCTAATTGTTAAATATATTGTAATTCCAGATGCATTATATGTCAAGAAATAAAAATGAATGCAAAGGAAAAATTAGCCGATTACCAGAGACAGTTTGGTGTGCATGCTGAAGCGAATTCGGAAGTAATGGGGGCTTTCGGTGCTACAGTTACTGCAGAATAGTATTTACATTTTCACTTTGAAAGACCTATCATGGATAACGGTTCCACAATAGGTCTTTCTTTTATTATTCCCCGCTGATCGGCGAACCACAATACTCACACTCGCCCACGGCTCCTCTTTGAATTTTATTGATACCACCACATCCCTTACATTTTACAGTAAAAAGTTCTGCATCTGTCTGTTTGACCGTCTTTGTAAAAGAGGGGTTACCAATCTTCTGATTCATCTGATTCTTTCGAACAAATAACTTTGCCTTGTTATCCACATAAGCATCGTTAAAATATTTCTTTTTACACAATTTTTCAAGATTTCGACGTACTTTATCCTCCGGCTGGCTAAGAATCGCTGCCATATCCGGGATAAATCCATCCTGCGAAGCTTCTGCAATCTCTTTATATTCTCGATACAGCTTTTGCAGACGGAGTGTCTGGATCCCGAGCACAATCAGGATCACCCCGAAAATTCCAAGAACAATGCACATAATCAATCCCGAAATTTCCATATCCGCTGCATATGCCGGATCAGAGAACCATTCTTCCACACAGATTGCTGCAACCAGAAGAAAAAATGTTCCTCCGGTAATCCCCACAACTGACAGAATCTTTTTCATAATCAACATTTTATATTTCCTCCCCACCTAATCGTTTTCCACATTCCGGACAGAAACGTAGATTCCCTTCCAGCACAGTTCCACACTGTGGACAGTGTCTCTCTTTGCTTATAAGCCGGCTTCCACACTCGGAACAGAACTTTGCATCCGCCAGGACTTCGTTCCCGCACTGCGGGCAGAATTTTGATTTTCTATATCCGCCACGCAAATCTATATTCTGTGCCATAGAAGAGAACTGGTTTCCCATCTCTCTTCCAACGCCGAATCCCATTCCAAGACCCATTCCGGCTCCCATCACAGAACCTGCATCTGCATTCCCGTGACTGACCGCATTTTCCAATGTATCAAAGGATCTCTCTTGTTGATAATTGTAGCCTATATCTTGCTTATTATCATGCCATATGTTTCGCAGTCTTCTTTTATCTGCTTCTGTATCATATGTGCTGTTGCCTTGCCACAAAAGCATATAACTTGCTCCTTCCTGTTATCTCTTGTTGTTTCTTGATGCTTCAAGTATAATGAAATTCATAAAGGAAATAGACGTACAGCATGTGGACTTACCACCCGATAATCCTCATGTTTTGCGATATACAGGGAGGTTATTCTCATGGGGAAACAATCTACAAGAGAAAATAAGACAATTTATCAGATTTGCCGGGAAGAAGCCGGTCTTACCAGATCAGAAGCCAGCGAAAAAATGACTGCTGTTTCTGATTCTAAAATTGAAAAATTTGAATATGAAATACAGGAACCCACACCTTACGATATCATCCAGATGGCTGATGCTTACAAGCGCCCGGATCTCTGCAATTATTACTGCTCTCATAAATGCGAAATTGGTCATCGTTATGTCCCGGAAGTCGAAGTTTCCGACTTATCCAATATAATCCTGGAAACCATTGCCAGTCTGAATGAGATTAATCCTCTTACCACACGTCTGATCCAGATTGCCCGTGACGGTAAGATCAGCGATGATGAGATCAAGGATTTTGCTTTTATCAGCAACAAACTGGATGAAATTTCTCTGGCAATAGATTCTCTGAATCTCTGGGTTGATAAAACAGCCGGAGAGCAGGGACTAAACATCGAATTGCTCAGAGAAGAAAAAAAGAAACAGAAATAAATATGAAAAAACAAGGCAGCGAACCTATTTATGGTCCACTGCCTCTTTCCTTTACATATGCTGTAACTGGTTTATGATGTATTCCGTTCTGCGGATAGCTTCTTCCACCTGATGTCTGGCATTATTGATTCGATCCTGCACCATCCAATCCACAACAAATCCATCAAAAAAATAATCTGCAAAGGATAAGAAGTCTCCAGTATTGATGTTTAAATTACAAGCCATGTTCACATCATTTAATTCCCTACTGAAATTACGAAGATCATATTTCGCCTGTTCCATATTTTGTCTGGCCTGATCCATCTTGGAGTGTTTCAACATCGTAGAAAAGAATCCACCGCCAAACATATCCACCAAGCCCCAATTTTTTGCACTGTTCAGGTTTTCTTCTGCTGTCCGAAGACTACTTAACGCACGTTGTCCTGCTTCAATCGCTTCTCGTTTCTCTTTTTCTATATCATATCCCATAATTTCTTCCCTCCTCGTATTTTTATGAGTTAGATGATATAAGTGCAATGATTCCGCCGATGATCAACAATGGAAATGCAATATAAATCAGTCCGCCAACAACCATTCCTATCAAAATCACCGGGAAAAATACAACTGTACAGAGCAGCTTTAAGATTCCCCAGGATGCTTTTACACCAAATATAAAAAATTTTCCAATAAACCAGATCATGCATATAGCAAATAGTAACGATAACATATTCTACTCCTTCTGACTCCTGTTATGATTTGAATCATTCATTTTTTTGATTGTTTACTTGATATAAACTCAGATGTATTTCTCACACCAATTTTACTACTGAATTCTGGATTCTTCTCTATTTTTTCAATCATCCGAATTAACCTTATTTTCTGTGCTGTATCCATCTGCTCACCTCATTCTAATAGTTCTGCCTTTTGATATTGTCAGTATAACCGGACAACTTTTCAAAATATATACCTAATACAAAGAATTGAACATATGTAATTCTCAATTTTCGAGGAATCTTAAGAAAGACCCAGAGGAAATTCCCTGAGCCTATTGGTTATATAGCAGTATTTTTTTCAAACAGAATCAACTTAACATACAAATGCACTTTCCTCTTTTGCTTTCCGCAAATCTTTTAACACTGTTCCTATATCTCCCAAAATAGCAATCCCCTTATCTTCAATGAATTCCGGCAAAAACTGATATTCTGAATTTACGGAGATATAATATGCATCTTTCAAGCTGTTTGTCAGTTCCCAAAACGGCTCCTGTATAAACATCGGTGTCATGCGCCCTACTCCAAGTTCTATAAAGAGAATTTTTCTATCTTTATTCTTTTGAATGTATTTTGAGATTTTTTCATATTCTTCTTCGTATTTTTTCCCTTGCAGAAAATTCCCATATCCTCTTACCCACGGAAACATTTCCGCACCACAATGAGGGCAGCGAGGAATCAGTTCATCCGGCACCATTGTCCCCTCTCCCATGGCCGCAATCATATCTGCCACAGGTTGTACGGCATCCCATGTTTCATCCTGACAACACTGGGAACACTGGAAGAAACGATGATCTCCCTGAATCTCACTGACCTTTTCTTCCGGATAAATCTTTACAAACTGTGTATCTTGATTAGTCGTTAAGATATGTAAATCCTTTCCCTGCAAGATTCTATCCAAATCCAGATATGGCTCTCTGATAGGAGCATTTTGTGTAGTATTTAAAAAGGTTGCCACATATCCCCAATGTTCATTTCTTGTAGAAAACCGATGCATCATTCCGCTAAAAGCACCTTTGAATCCATACTTATCTGCAAATTTTCCAAAATGCTCACGAAAAGAAGGGGTATCACTATAATAAAAATCACCACCTCCAGCCGCTGATAAACCGGATGCTCCGCCTACTACGATACACTCTGCCTCCTGCACTCTGCGAACAAATTCCTGAATCTGTTCCTCATAAGGAAGTGGTTTTTGTTTGCTCAACACTACAGCAGTACCGCCGGATGCATAGGTACTATAGTGTCTGGAATAGTTCATTTGTGTTTTCATTACCAAATTTTCATAACAGCTCATTTTTTCATTCTCCTATCTCACAACTGTAATATCTTTAACCATCTTACTTAGTCTATCCTTCCCTTTCTGATTTCCTTTAACGCTACCGTAAGATCACCATCCACACCGATGGATTTTTCTTTGATTTCCTCTGGAATGTAAATTTCGCCCTTGTTAAATGTGATATATCTTGCCTGTGGTTCTACTGCTGCAAGCTGCATCAAAGGAGCTTTAATCATCTGATTTCTCCAACCAATGCCAAATTCCAGAATTACCAGCTTCTTTCCATGTAAATTCTGAATAAATTCTTGATAGCGGGCAGCCTTTTCCTTCCAATTTTTCGTTTCTGTAAACGAGGACATCTCACCCCAATTTACTTCCATATCTCCACCGCATTTTGGACATTTCGGCAGTAACTCTTTGGGTACTCTTCCGTTTACTTCCTCTTCTGTCATGGCGAGAACTGCTTTTTGATTAGGATAGACCTCGTCATGACATCTATTCTTGCACCGCATCTGGGTTAATTTCCCTTCCATTTCAAAAACACGGTTTGCCTCAAAACCTGCCGGCACAAAATGATCCTCCGCATTGGAAGTTACTACGAAATATTCTTTATCCTTTACTAGTGCATAGATGTTTTTCATAATCTCACTCGGCTCATCCTGCATAGCTTTTGCTTTAACAAGTCTGCTTACAAACGCCCACTTTTCTTCTACCTTCATTGGCACTGAAAATCCGTGTAAAACACAACGCAGTCCGTATTTTTCTCTGAAATCTCCCATATTTTCCTGAAACCATGCGTCATCTGCAAAAATATTATATCCCTCTGCGATAGACAAACCATTACTGGCTCCAATCAAAATACCATCTGCGTCTTTGATGATTTGACTTATCTCTTGATATACATTCATCTTCATCACATTTCCTTTCCCGCTATGTTTTCTTTTAAATCCCGCAGGGTTTCTGCCAAATCTCCTGCTATATAAATGCCTTTGTCTTTTATATGCTCTGGAACTGAGGATTTCTTCTGATTCAGACAGGCATAAAATACCTTTTCATTTTTGTATGTCATTTCCCAAAAAGGAAGTTTAATAATACTGGGTGTCATCTCACCAACCCCCAGCTCCAGCAGTACAACATTCTTATCTGTTCCATTCATGAGATATTTTTTTAGGAAATTCTCATATCGCCTTACACCTTCCCTCCAGTCTTTCCCCTCCAAAAATGTATCATCCCTTACCCAGGGAACCATGATTCTCCCGCACTCATTACATCTTGGCAGAAGCTCGGAAGTAACACGCAGCCCCCGGATATTTTCGTTCATCCTGCGAATCATTTCTACATTGGAATAAATTTGGTCATGGCAAGGCTGACTGCATTGAAGATAGCCGATGTTACCTTGATAATCGCAAATCCTTTCTTTCTGAAAAATCCGTTCAAACTGCATATCTATATTGGCTGTTAAAACAAAGACTTCTTTTTCCGCCACAATATCACGCAGGTCATAGTATGGCTGTCCTGTAGGTGCATCCCACATACTTTGTATGTAACGTGCATAATATGCCCACTGTTGTTCCGGCGATGAATAACAGTAGTAAAAACCGTCAAAAGGAGATTTCAATCCATACCACTCCTTGAAATCTTGTAAACATTCCTCCATATAGGGTAGCCAATGATAATGGTTATATCCCGCCGCACTGGAAAGACCAGAACCACCGCCTATCAAAACGGCATCTGCCTGACGGATTTTTTCTGCCAGAAAACTGACTTGTTCCTCCTTTTGCATACACCACTTTATCTCCTTTTTTATATCAGATTCCACACCTTTTATTTTGCTTGACTTTTATTTTTTTCCTTGTTAAAATTAAATTTACATCAAGCATTAAAGTCATGTTATCATGTAAGTTTAAAAATTGCAAGAAGAAAATTCGAGGTGACAAATGAAATATTCCACAAAGCTTAGTGACACCATTCATATTCTTATATTTATTGCTCTTGGAGATGACGAACAACTCTCCAGCACAAAAATTGCAGAAAGTATCAAGACAAACCCGGCTTATGTCAGACAACTTATGGCAACCCTGAAAAATACAGGCATTGTTGTCAACACACAAGGTCATGCGAATGCCGCTCTTGCAAAATCGGCAGATAAAATCAATATGTATGACATCTACCGAGCTGTAGAGGGCGATAAGCCGCTGCTTCACCTGGACACAGATACCAATCCGGATTGTGGAATCGGTATCAACATTCAATTCGCTATTGGGGACTTCTATCATGAAATTCAAAATATGGTAGATGAAAAAATGAAATCCATTACATTGCAGGATATTATTGATCGGTATTATTTTAAAATCAGGAAAGTTAAAAACCTTTAAAATTGAATGTGTCATCGGTATCACTGATGATGACAAACATGGCTGTTCTCTGATCGCCGATCATATCCAGTTCCATTTCGTCATACGACATGCTTTCTCGAAGCTCCTGAATATCAAATGGTGAAAGTCTGGCACCACAGGAAAGCAAAATCGATTTTGCAGTTTTGCCAGTAACAAAATGTCAATAGTTTTTTAATCACTTTTTCAAAAAAGGCAAAAAAATAGAACGTATAGTTAATTTCCATACGCTCTATCTCACATTTCATATTAAATTTTTGAATTCTACAAACTTGAAATTAGCGATTTCTTTTTCCGGTATTCTCTGTCCCACGGATTTCCTCATGATAGAAATAATCTACGATCACCGGATGCCCCTGCGGGACTCTGCCATAAGGCATTTCATTATCCACAAAGGCACAATCATACTTCTTAGCCATTTTCTCAGCTTTTACTTCAAGTGCTTCAAAGTAGCTGCGGTTATGCTTGTTATAGATCTCGTCGTAAAGTGGTACAAGATCAGGATATTTTCCGGCGATATAATCCATAATTGTCTTTTTGAAACCGCCTCGAAGATTGAGATTTTCGAGCCAGAACAGATCGCACTGATCCTTTACCCGCTCAAAGATTGCTTCAAAATCCGTGATACCGGGGAATACCGGGGATACGAAACAGACTGTACGGATACCTGCCTCATATACCTGCTTCATAGCAGCGATACGGTGCTCAATGCTCGAAGCAGAATCCATATCGTTCTTGAAATTTTCATCTAGTGTGTTGATTGACCATGAAACGGTTACACGTCCAAGCTTCTTCAGCAGATCAATATCTCGTACCACAAGATCCGACTTTGTGCAGATCAGAATATCTGCGTCACTGCCGATCAGCTGCTCCAGAAGTTTTCTGGTATTCCCGAATTGCTCCTCCTGTGGATTGTAGCCATCTGTCACAGAACCGATGACTACCCGCTGTCCGGCATATTTCTTCGGATTTTTAATTTCCGGCCAATGCTTCACATCAAGGAAAGTGCCCCATTCCTCCTTGTGCCCGGTAAAGCGCTTCATAAAAGAAGCATAGCAATACTTGCAGGCATGTGTACAGCCCACATAGGGATTGACCGAGTAACCGCCTACCGGCAGACTAGACTTAGTCATGATGTTCTTTGTTTCCACCTCACGAATGAGGATTCCATTTATTACTTCTTCCATGATTTCTGTACCTCTAACACTTTATTAAATTCTTCCGGCATTTCCTGAATCATATTTTCATCCCCTATGATAGGGACAAGGTCTTCCTTCATAAACACCGGAATGCCGAGCTTATGTGCCTGATCCGTCAGAGACCATGCCCATTCCGGCTCCGTATGAATCTTCCTGCTCTGAGCTCCGGTCATGGTGCCGACAACGATCCAATTGATTCCGGAAAGGTCAACTGTGCCGGGATCATCGAATAACGGCTCAAAGGTAACATGGTAATGTTTTGCTCTGACGTTTTTCCGAAGGGCGTCGATACGCCACAGTTCTGCTTTTCTCGTCACCGTAACGCCAAACCATGCGTTTTCCAGATCGATATCAAAATCCAGCAAATCAGGTCGCTTGGTAAGGAACAGGAACTGATGCTGTGGATTTTCACGGATCTTTGCAAATACCTCGTCTCTCCATTCCGACTTCCATCCGGAGAGATCGCTCATCCCGGTAAGAAGAAAGTTCTGCGGACGTTTCTTTTCCATCATCTTGAGCTTACCCGGAAAGAATTCAGGGTCAGCGAAGTCATCAATCATATGCCAGCGTTTCACGTTGTTGCGGGCATAGCAATATGTACACCCCTCTGTGCAGCCAATGACGATATTCATGTTCTGAATCTGATCTTTGATATAAATACTCATGACTTCTGCCACTCCTCAAGATTCTTTCTGATGCGGTCGAGGCATTCCTCAAACCGGGTAATTTCTTCCTCTGAAAAACCTTTGTAGTAAATACTGCCCATCTCATCAGATACAGAATCGTACTCGCCCTTTAAGGCATGTGCTTTCTCAGTCAGAAACAGGAGTGTTTTCCTTTTGTCCGTTTCAGACTGAACACGGCTTATCAGCCCTTGATTTTCCATTCTTTCCAGCATCGTAGTAAGAGATGTTATCGCTAATCCGCATTTAGTCGAGAGTGACCTGATTGAGATACCATCCTCCTGCCACAGCACATAAAGAATACGTCCCTGGGCTCCATTAAACGCATCAATATTCTTTTCACTGAGAATCTTCTCGAAAATCCGGTCTCCAAGCTGTTTTATTTTGGTGACAAGAAATCCTCCATTCATTTCCATACAAAAGCTCCTATATAGTAGTTTATTAAAACATACTATATAGGAGCTTTATTGTCAAGAGTTTATATGTCTTAATAGGTAAATTCCGTTTTTTCAATTCCCAAACTGGAATTGTTCGAGCTTTTCAAATACTAACGTCCTTAATTCTGTTCAATAATTGATTTATAGTAGTTACCAAAGTCAGCAAGTGAATTAACAATTGGAAGCATTTTTGTTCCGAGTTCCGTTAAGCCGTATTCAACTCTCGGTGGCTGCTCATGGTAATCGTGGCGATATGCCAGCCCATCACTCATCATTTGTCTTAAACTATCTGTCAAAACCTTTTGTGAAATACCATCTATACTTCGTTGTAGCTCATTGAATCTCCATGGACGCTCTTTCAAGTTACGCAAAATCAGCAGTTTCCATTTTCCTCCGATAAGAGATACTGCTGTTGCAACTGGGCATTCCGGTAATTCTTCTTTTGCTCGCATAATTCTCACCTCCGAGTCTATTGTAACACATTCATTTTTGAGTGTACAGTTACAAAAAGGTGCGTACTTGTTTTTGTATGTGTCTCACACTATACTAATACCAAGCAACCAGAAACTACAAATTAACTATGGAGGTACTATTATGGCAAATTACACAAAAACAACTATTGGAAAGGAAAGCCGAATTGAGCTGCATGAAAAGTTGTCTTTAACTGGTGCAGAAATCAGTTTAAACGAACTACCTGCAGGAGCAAATGTACCATTTGTTCATTCTCATAAAGAAAATGAAGAAATCTATGGAATTCTTTCAGGTAACGGCAAAGTCATAATTGATGGAGAAGAAATTAGCCTTTCAACTGGAGACTGGCTAAAAATCGCACCTGCTGCAAAGCGTCAGTTTTTTGCATCCGATATTTCTGGAATTACTTATATCTGCATTCAGGTAAAAGAAAATTCTCTGGAACATTTTACAGCAGAGGATGCCGTAATCGGCTAATTAAAAGTATTTATTTACAAAAATGCACAGTTCACGATAAGCTAAGAACTGTGCATTTCTTTTTTGTTCAATATTACGTTTACTCTATAGTATTCGTATGTACAAAGTTTATTTTAACATTTCCATAATCCATGTAAATTGCAGTATGCATATACTTCCTCCACCTGCTCTCCGTCACAAAGACAGAAATCTGCAACCGGCTCCTGTCCTGGATTTAACTGTTTTCTATAAACGCCCTGATTGGTATTTAATGTAATCCATTCAATATATTCTCCCTTAATAATTCTCTGCACGTACTTCAAAATAACTCTGCGGATGATTGCATACCGGACATACCTCTGGAGCCTTTGTTCCGACTACAATATGTCCACAGTTACGGCATTCCCATACCTTAACTTCGCTCTTTTCAAATACCTGTGCAGTTTCAATATTCTTAAGAAGTGCACGATATCTTTCCTCCTGGTGCTTCTCAATCTCACCTACTGCCCTGAATTTTGCTGCAAGCTCAGGGAAACCTTCTTCCTCTGCTGTTTTAGCAAAGCCATCATACATATCTGTCCACTCGTAGTTCTCTCCTTCTGCAGCAGCAGCTAAGTTTTCTTTTGTATCACCAATTCCTGCTAATTCCTTGAACCACATCTTTGCATGTTCTTTCTCATTATCTGCAGTCTTCAAAAACAATGCTGACATCTGCTCGTAACCTTCCTTTTTCGCTACAGAAGCAAAATAGGTATACTTATTTCTTGCCTGTGATTCCCCTGCAAATGCCTCCTGTAAATTCTTCTCTGTCTGTGTTCCTGCATATTTGTTTGCTGCCATCTCTTTTACCTCCGTTTTCTTTACTACTTTTTCAAAATCTGATGCCGGGTGCTTGCACAAAGGACATATAAAGTCATCTGGTAATTCCTCGCCTACATATTCATATCCGCAAATTCTGCAACGCCATATTGTCTGACTGTCCTCTGTTTTTCCAACCTCCTGTGGCTTAGGCTTAATATTATTCTGATAATAATCATATGTTACTGAAGGAACATTGCTTAAAACTTCCATATCGGTTATCTCACCGATAAACATCGTATGTGAACCCAAGTCCTCTGTTTTAGTAACTGTCACGGAAATGTATGCATTTGTACCTTCTGTAATATAATAAATACCATTTGTGCCCCTGGCACACTGCTCAAATGCTTCAAACTTATTGGTATCTCTTCCTGATTGGAAGCCAAAATGTTTGAACAATTCAAATTGTGCCTTCTGACTTAAGACTGATACAGTAAATTTTCCAGTTCTTTGAATCATATCATGCGTATAATTTGCCTTATTTACACAGATACTTAACTGGTTTGGTTCCGAAGCTGCCTGAATGGCTGTATTAATGATGCATCCGTTATCTTTTTCTGCTTCTTTAGCGGTCAATATAAACAGTCCATAACTCAACTTATACATTGCTTTCCTATCCATGCTGTTCCTCCTTTACCTTCTCCCTGCATTTCGGGCAAATGCCTTTAAATGAAATATCATAATCCACAAATTCAATTCCATGAGTGTTATGAATTCTTTCCAGCAAATCCGGTATTTGATCCATATCCACATCAAAAATTTCACCGCACTTTATACATCTTACATGGTAATGATTTTTCAATGTAAAATCAAATCTGTTCGGTCCATCCGGAACTTCAACCTTTCTTAATGCACCTTCCTCTACCAATATATCAAGATTTCTATATACAGTTCCTTTTCCAATTGTTGGATATACTTCTTTTATAAATTCATACACTTCGTTTGCCGTAACGTGTCTTCTCATTTCGTATACGGTATTTCTTACAAGATCTTTTTGAATGGTATTTCTCCTACTTGTCATTAGTCCTCCTTATTAGGATTAATTCTTAATAAGGATTGTATACCACTATCATCCTGTTGTCAATAAAAATAGTAATAATTCTCATTATTATAAAAGATGCCAAACTGAGCATCTTTTACCTGAATAACTATTTTATTTTGCGTTCAAATACATATTCTGAATCTGAAGATAAATCAGACCTAAACGAATATCCGAGTCTGTCAAATTTCTGAATCTCCACCGGATTTTCAATATTATTTTCCGCTATGAATCTGACCATTTCACCACGAGCCATCTTGGCATATGTACCTTTTGTTACCAATTTATCTCCGGATAACTCACAAAATACAATCGTAATATATCTGTCCTGTGGTGTCAGATACTTTTCTATACATTTTGAGTATTCTTTTGATGCAAGATTAATGATAATCCTACTGTCATCGATTACTGAGCGGTATAACAATTCTCCCCAGTACTCATACAGATTTTTTGCATCTCCAATTCCAACCTTTGCCTGCATTTCAAGACGATAAGGAGTCACACCATCCATTGGTTTTAAAATGCCATAAAACGCAGACAAGATTCTTAAATGATTTTGCAAATACTCAAA
The DNA here is from genome assembly GCF_025567265.1 of Dorea amylophila. NCBI lineage: Bacteria > Bacillati > Bacillota > Clostridia > Lachnospirales > Lachnospiraceae > Dorea > Dorea amylophila. The sequence continues at coordinate 19,947 of NZ_JAOQJW010000005.1, forward strand.
CTGCTGGATTTCAAACACAGATGGTGCCATATATTGAAATGCAATCCCTTCATATGCTAAAACAGCCGGAGTAAGCCTGTTATAAAGATCCATATTTTCCAATCTGTTAAAGTTCTGCTCTGCAATCTTGTCATTACATTTCCATATAGCTTTCAGTTCTTCTTTTGATTTGCTTTTCATCCGGTTTAATACTTCTGCTGTCTTATCAATATAGACAGGCAGCTCAACCGGTGCTAAGTTATCGGTATCTACAATCATCTTTTTTGCAGGTGATAAAATAATCTTCATTGTGCCAATTCCTTAAGCATATTTTCAGGATCATCTGCCGCCTTGACTTTATCATTTGCCTTTATAATGATTCCCTGCTCATCAATAAGATATGTAGTTCTTACTACACCCATAGATACTTTTCCATAATTTTTCTTTTCTTTCCAGACATCATATGCTTCAATAACTTTACGCTCCGGATCTGCTAATAGCGTAAATGCCAGTCCGTATTTTTCTTCAAATCTCTTGTGAGACGCTACAGAGTCCTTGCTTACTCCGAGAATAACAGCTCCCTTCTCAGTAAACTGTGGATAACGCTCAGAAAAGCCACATGCCTGCTTCGTACATCCTGGTGTATTATCCTTTGGATAAAAATATAAAATTATTTTTTTACCTAAATAATCACTTAATTTATGCACTTCTCCGTTCTGATCCGGCAATTCAAAATCCGGTGCTTTTATTCCTAACTCTAACATTTACTATTCCTCCGCTTTTGTATTTTCCACCTGTTTTCTTGTTCTTTTATTACCTGAAATCATTTTATGTCCTGTATACATAGACATGATCATACATATAAGAGTGCTACACGCAAAATACCTATGACCTGATTTGGATCCTTTATATCCAGTATAAAAAGTTCCAATCATAGTAATTAACGCTCCGATTGACCAATACTTATGTGCTTTCATTTTATACCTCCAAATTGATTAAGCTGTTTCCAAAATAAATATCTCTGGAGCATTAACAATATTATACATTCTATCCATCACTTTCGACAAGCAGAGAAAAAAATAATCAATCCATCCGGATTATATTCAAGTGTTTCATTGATAAAAGCTTCTACCGCAGATCAAAACATCTGCATTTAATGCATGAAGAACTCCTGCAAATGCACCATGTACGCTTCCATTCGTATCTACTACTTCTGAATGTACCACTTTTCCCTCCTCTACATCATAGATCTTAAATGTCTCTGTGTGTCCAAAGTGATGAAAATCTGTCCATTTTCATATGTTACTGCTATTCTCATGATACCTTCTCCTTTTTCCACTGCATATTTTTGGTAAATAGAATATAATTGTGCCCCTTCCTCATAACGGACAAATTTTTTTCTTCTGACCTGCACCAGCTTTTCCAATTCTGGAATTTATTTTCTGACTTTAGGCATGAAAAAACCTCCTTCCTTCGTACATAAAAAAATATCTTTCATATATACAAAAGAAAGAGGGTGAAAATACAGCCTCTGATATGTAATTTTTTTTGCTTTAGAGAAAAATTATGTATTATCGTTCAAATTCTAGCACAGGTACAACATATCTATAATTTTTTGTTTATCCGTTCCCCTAATGTCTAATGACTTTAAATCCACTGTTTCATCAGCTATTTCAGATAAGAACTTTTTCATATCTTCTGCTATTTCCGAACTGAGAACTTGCCTTGTATTGGCTGTGATTAACTGTGCTAATCGGAACACATCGTTTTTATGTTTCTTTATATTTTTGCTGTCAACCTGCTCTCCATTCAGCTTGCGTTCTTTTAAATCCAGCCACGCTGTCGCCTTAAATGGTATCAGGCAAGTCAGACTTAATACCGGAATGCCATCAACCATCATTTGTCCGGTTTTTAGCAATTCATAATACGCTTCGTTTAGAAGGATTGCCGACAAGCTGGAGATTTCATCGTCTATCGGAAGCGGTGTGAGAACTGCATCATCTTCCAATATAATAAAATCTGAATTTCTGGAAAATATTTCTATCATATATGGATATTCTTTGCTTTTCGGAGATGTGAAACGATAAAACTGTGCATTTCCGGTACTTTTATTCAAATGCTCATATCCTGCTTCCTTGACATACTCCCAAAACTGCCTGCCGAACTCCGCTGTTATGGATTCAACAATCAGTACAATATCTACATCTTTTGTAGCACGAAACGGTAATTCTTCGTTTTCCATAATCAAATCACACGCTGTCCCACCGACGATGACATATTGATTTTCAAAACCCTGAAATCTTTCCTTAAATTTTGTAAATCCGCTGACCATTACTCCTTCAACCTTCTTTTCTGTAATTCATCTACTGCTTCTTCAATTCTCTCATCGTTTGTATCTCCAAAAGACAAAACAATGGAAATATCATCAGCACTGTTATCCTCTGAAAATTGTTTCGGGTTGTATGCCCATAATTCAAGTCTTATCTGTTTATCCGGGTCTATCAATTCATCGGTTAGCAAGGTTTTATCATAATCTTTCTCACTAATTGCATAGGTAACAACTCGGCTTGGATTTAACATTGTTTTTTCAGAAAGTGCCGTTTCCCCTGCAAAGACCATATTTTCTGTAACTTGCGTCTTATCTATATATCCTGTTTTTCGAACAGGAGTCTTCAAATATACTTTTGCTTTTTCAAATAATTCATCTCGCTTATATTTTGACTCAATAAACTTATTGACACCGTCTTTTGCTACCAAAAACAAATCCGTCGTTTCCAACTGCTTTACTGCTCTGGTCAATGTCATTGCTGTAAATGGAAGCACTTTTCCGGCTTCTGAAATATACAATCGTTTTTTCTTACTGTACAGATAAAATAAAAACAACTGCTGCGTGGAGTAAACAAACTTACCCGTCAGCTTTTGGGGTTCTTTTTCATCAGAAAGCATTGTCCCAATGAAAGGAAGAAAGACCTGCTTATCAGTAATAAACGGTATATTATTTTCTATAAGGCTTGTTCTTCGATAATTTGATACCGTTGTAAGTTCAAATACAACTGGCACATTATCAATCTGCTGTATTTTTACAATTTGTTTTTTCAATGCCGGAAGTGTGGCAAGTTCTTCTGTTGGAGCAAGCATTATACAGCGTCTGTTTCCAATATATGCTGTATGAAAATCATAACTCCCTGCAATATAAACAGGCAAAGAATCCTGATGATTCCATGCTTCATATTTTATAGAAATCCCGAATACGCTTGTAAACATATTTCTCGTTCTCCTTTTAACTCATTTTCTTTCATTTCAACTTTGTCAATATTAAAAGTCAAGTTTTTGAGTTATTTTGATTTTTCTAAAATTCTTTTCTCTTACACCCTGTATTTTCCCCCTCCATCTTTTGTATATGTAAGAGGGTTCGTAGATTAGAGCAAGATCCACCTAGGTATTACCGTATCGCCATTTTATGGCTGCGGCATACCTCCGGGTAAGTCTCTTGATGGGGATTCCGATTCCCCATACCCTCGTACAGACATCAAAGATATCTGTTGGCTCTCTATCAAAGATAGTCGCAGTCCGTTCTCAATAGCCCCGAACATGGCACTGAGATTTGCATTCACACCGATGTGACTACCCTCAGGAGTAACGCTAAGTGCATCATAGGAAACATTCAGCTTCTCAACATGATGCTGACTGAAGCTTGCATCAATACCATGATCAGCAAGTGCCTGGTGAAGATCCTCTTCGATTCGTTCTTTGAACTGTTCATAATCCATAGTTTTGTTTTCCTTTCTGCTTTTGATTTGGTTGATCCGGATCGTCACCCAGAATTGTGGTAGAGTAGGCGGATGAGAAATTTCATCCGCCCCTCATCAAACCGTGCATGAGGTTCTCCCTCACACGGCTTTCCAACATTCTTCTTTCTACAGCATTACGTCATGCTCTAGCCATTTTCTTTAATCCTTTTTCGTAAATGCTATTTCTAACAAATCCCACTCTTGACATATGTTTACGCCTTTGGTGTTTCTTGTTATACCATCTTGTAAAGGTACAGATAATGTACCAGTCCAATGCCTGCATCCATTTCTCATTTGTTTTGGTGGAATAATAATTCTTCCAACCTGTGATTTTCGGATTTAGATTCTTTATTAAATCCTCTTCCTTTGCAATCAGCAGACTTCGACTGTTTACATTTCTTTTAATTTCTACTTTCATTTTCCTCATAGCTTTCCTGCTCGGATACTGATAAGTTTCTTTATACAATTGTCCTTTGCTTGTTTCCATTGTCATTCTTCTGTGGTGCATTCCAAGAAAGTCAAATCCCTCTTTTCCGTCCCACATGCTGGCAATCTTTGTTTTTACTGGGTGTAGCTTTAAATCCAGTTTTGCCATGATGTATTGCAATAAGTTCAGTGCGTGATTTGCACTTTTCTTATTCTTGCAGATGATTACTGTATCATCTGCGTACCTTACAAGAATACCGTGAGTAAGTCCATACTTTTCCCACAGTCTGTCCAGTGTATTTAAGTAGATGTTTGCCAATAACGGAGATATAACTGAACCTTGGCTTGTTCCCAGTTCAGAGATTGTCAGTACATTTCCGTATAATACTCCTGATACTAACCATTGTCTTATCAGCTTCAATATCCTACGGTCTGATATTCTCTGCTCTACCAGTTTCATCAGCTTATCTTGGTTTACGTTATCAAAGAACTTCTCAATATCTGCGTCTACTACATAATAGCCCTTGTTGTTACACGCTTTCCTTACCACTTCCAGTGCTTGCTTGGCACTTCTTTTCGGTCGGAATCCATAGGAACAATCTCTAAAGTCAGCTTCGAATACTGGCTCTATTGCTATCTTGGTAGCCATTTACACAATTCTGTCCTTGACTGTTGGTATTCCAAGAGGTCTTTCACTTCCGTCTGGTTTTGGTATCATAACTCGCTTTACTGGGGATGGTTTGTACTTTCCATCCATCAGTTCCGATTTGATTTCTGACAGGTATTTTTCAATTCCCATCGCTTCAATATCTTCGATTCTGATTCCATCTACACCACTGAAATCTTTGTTAGCTTTTACCCGTTTCCATGCCTCGAAAAGTACATCATCCCGATACACCTTATCGTACAGTGCATGAAATCTTCGGCTGTCACATTTCTTGGCTGTCAGATATAGTTTGTTTTGAAGTTGTCGAACTTTTTCTTTGGAGTTATTAGTCTGCATGACATTCTCTCACTCTTACCCTCTCTACAAACTTGACTGAAGTAAGGAACATTCCCATAAACTGCTTTCCAGTTTCTTCACACGTTCCATGGTTTTCGCCCATATACCCAAGGCTCAACTTCTCTTTGCTCTCCTATCAGAGACCTTTTTAACGATACGGCAGAATTCACTTAATGTTACGGTCTGCATGATTGCTCGCTCCTCTTGTCGAGGTTACTTTATCCACTCGCTTAGCACCCTGTATTACTACAACGCACCGAGTTTAGCTACACGGCTCACTGGCGATTACCGTGACCGGACTTTCACCGGCAAGTGTGGTCCAGCTTCACTGGACACACGGTAACAAAAAAGCGCCGTATTACTACGACGCTTTTGTCTTGCTCGGAAGATGGAGCAAGGGAACACTATTCAATTATCTGTTGTACTTTTTCTTCCTGCTTACAACCATTGTGCCGATGGCTGCACCGCCGCTGATGAACAACAGGGCAATCCACAAAGCAAGGTTGCTTGTATCGCCGGTCTGCGGACTCTTATCGGATGTTCCCGGTTTGGTACTGGCAGGCTTTTTCTCAAGAGCAGCAATCGCATCTTCGATAGCCTTTGCCATCTTGTCTACTTCGGATTGCTCCGTAATATTTTTACCACGGATAACAGCCTTGACAGCAGCTTCCACACCGGAGAAATCCTTGTAGTCATTCTTGTTTAGTGCATTTGCTTTGGCAATGGCTGCATCAACCTTTGTGTAATCAGCATCCTTGTATTGCAGGGCAGCAATGGCATCTTCAATAGCCTTCGCCATTGCATCCACTTCGCTCTGTTCAGTGATGTTCTTGTCACGGACAACAGCCTTGACAGCAGTTTCTACAGCAGAGAAGTCCTTGTAGTTGTCCTTGTTCAGTGCATTTGCCTTGGCAATGGCTGCGTCGACCTTAGTGTAGTCGGCAGGTAAATAAGTCATTGCAATGGTCTGCGTATGAGTTGCTGTATCAGCCGTAATCGTAATATTGAGATTGAAAACCTCGCAATTATCTGCGCTGACTTCGACAGTATAAGTACCCGCTTCCAAATCAACAGGGTTTGCTACTTCCTGACCATTCACTTTAATGACTACATTCGCCAATTCAGCAGGTGTTACGACAAAAGAAACTGTATACTTAGGTGCAGGCAAAAGGGGCGTTCCATTAGAATTAAATCGATAATTGCCACCAGCAGCAGTGATTTCATTAAAGAAATCTTCCGTTTTCATAAAGTCAAGGGTCTTTTCTGTTCCAGCATCCTGGTACTTAAAGCAAGCCGGGACATTTTCAGTTTCCACGAAATAATTGTTTTCAAAAGCAGGTGTATCAGAAGAAACACCGCCTGCAATACCACCTAAACGCTTATAAGGTGTAGTAGCCGTATATTGAGATAAATCCATTTCACCAGCGAAATAGCAGTGTCTGATTTTTGTATCTGCACCAACTATCCCTGCAATGCCGCCGAAATCCGTATTTCCCTTGCCAAGAGGAACCATTTTCCCGGTGGAATAACAATTGATAATCTTTGAGGCTTGATACAGCTGCCCAACAATTCCGCCGGTACAGGATGTCCAAGAGGTCATCTCGCCTGTATTAGCACAAAACTGTACGGTACTGTTTTGAGCAAGGCCTACGATACCGCCCATCTGAAAAGAGGTGACATCCTTCGTTATTGAAAAATTTCCCTTGTTTTGGCAGTATTCAATTGTGCTATTTATCGCATATCCGCACAAAGCCACAGTCCCGTTAATATACTTGTCTGTATCCGTGAACGACACATCTGAAACGCAGTCAGAAATTTTGCTGTCTGCTGCAACGCCCGCTACCGTTCCAAAATAGACATACCCTGAATTGGACACATCCAGCTTACCTTGAATTGTCAAACCGGAAATTTCAGCGCCGTAAACCTCACTGAAAAATCCGTAAGATGGATACTCTGTCTTTCCATAGTTTTCGGAAAAATCTAAATTGGAAATCGTATGTCCATTTCCATAGAATTTGCCGCTGAAGTAATGCAGCAGAGTTCCATCAGCAGCAAATACGCTGCCAATCGGTTTCCACGCAACACCTGTTAAATCCAAATCTGCATCAAGAGATACAACTGCATCTGTTTTATCATCATATTCGCCATTGTCTACAGCTTTTGCAAATTGCAAAAGCTCATCTACTGTTGTGATTGAGGTTTTGTTGCTTTGCTCGTTCTCTTCTGCAAACGCTGGAATTGGAGCAAATGTCATCACAAGACACAACGCAAGCAGAAGACTTAAAAGTTTCTTCTTCATTTTCATTCCTCCAAAATAATTCTATCCGCTATTTTCTTCCTCCGACAGCGGACACGCCGGAGAAGATAGAAGGTTTAACCGGAAAAGATCGATTTGCCGGTCGTGGTTAGGACTTCAATATCAAACCACCATCCTTCCATAATTTCTAAGGCAAAAGGATATGAATTCCCCTACCCCATAGATATATAAAAGTATTTTATCAGATTTTTTCAAAAATCTCAAGTAGTTTTCAGAATATTGCTCTCATCTTTTTCTCAAAGCATTGCCTTCTTTCATTACTCACGGAACTTTATGACTTCTTGAATACTACCCGAAAAGGAAAAGCCGCCGTCTGTGACAGCGACTTTTCTCTTTAGCGGATAAACCATATCAGCAGTCTATTTATGGCATCCACTGCGCCGTGTCTTTTCGCCTGTATCTCTCGATTTCGCCACTCCATAAGGCACTGACAAATTACTCTGATTCCTACCGGCTCTATTGTTATTCTAGCGTTTTCTGTACAATTCAGATACAATCGCCCATTTTTCCTGTCCGGTATATCCCATGTACTCGTATTTGAGGTTGATGAGTTTACAATCCTTTGCAAAAAGTTCTTCCTGTTTTTTAATGTTTTTTCATTTGTCATGTTCGTAATCTCCTTGAATTTCCTAAACTTGACACTTACTTTCTTTAAAGAAAGGTCAATCTCATTGACATATTAAGATTTAATTCTGCCAACACTTATAGCAAATCCATTGACTTCATAACAAAATTTATGTATAATTTTGTTATCAGATAAGGAGGTGCTTTTATGCCGACAATCAAATCAAGTGCTGATTTAAGGAATAATTACAATGAAATTTCTACATTTTGTCATAATTATCCAGAACCAGTTTTCATCACGAAGAATGGAAAAGGCGACCTTGCAGTTATGAGCATTGAAGCCTACGAAAATCTTGTCAGCCGCTTTGAGCTTTACAGCCAAATCAAGGACGGAATGGACGATATTGCATCAGGCAACACCCGACCTTTCTCTGAAGCTATGGCAGATATCAGGAGTCGCCGCACACGATGAGTTATCAGCTTCATATCACATCCACCGCAGAGCATGATATTATGCGTGCTGTGGATTACATCGAATTTACCCTAAAAAATCCACAAGCTGCTGACAATCTGTTAGATGCTGTCACAAAGCAGATAGGAACATTATCAGATTTACCTCAAAAGTTCCGTCTTGTCGATGATCCGGTTTTAGCAAGTTGGGAAATTCGTTTTGTAATAATCAATAATTACCTTGCCTTTTATATTATTGATGAAGAAAAGCAGACCGTTATTGTAGTCCGTTTTCTCTATCAAAAAAGTAACTGGTGTTCCATTCTTCGACAGGGATTTCCCCTGGTTTAAGGAATCTGTTTTTGCAGATTCCTTTACTTTTTATAAAACACAATTATTCAGTTGTCTGCTCAATCTGTATTGATTTTAAATTTCCTAAACTTGACACTGCCTTTTCTTAAAGAAAGGTCAATCTCATTGATATACCCACATTTCGGGCATTTGATTTCAATATTTCCGGTTGTCATTGTAACTGTTGAAATGTATGGATCCCCATGGAATAAAGCATTGCACCTTCTTCATAACGGACAAATTTCTTACGTCCTCCTTTGACAAGCTTTTCCAAATCCGGAACCTTGCTTCGGTTATTTCCCATAACGCTTCCCCCTTGTTTCCAGAAATTTATTTGGCTGGTACGTGAAAGGATGTGTTTTCTGCATATCATCAAAATGAATAATTGCTATGCCTGACAACAAAAAAGGACACCTTCCATTGGTATTTCTACCAAAAGAGAAGTGTCCCTTTATACACCTTATAATCCATACATCATTATTTCAATCTATACAGCTCCAGGCCGTTTCATGTAGCTCCATGTCAATCCGTGGAACCACTTTTCCTGATTGGACGTCTATGACTACCAAACCGAACTTTTTTTCTGGATTAGTACAGCTTCATGCATAACAAAAGTTATATTATTCTCTTCTTATATGTGCATATAATCCCAACTATAATGATAGTTATGTAATAAAAAATAGTACGAGCATTTTTAATTTTATCAGCTATCATAATTCTGTATGCCTCCTTCTTCCATGAGATTACAGCAAACGTAGTAGTAATGTCTATCAAAAGGCTTTTACATATTAGATAAAAGCATGTAAAATTTCTTTTACATAGCTTAATTGCGGTCTATTTAGCTTGTTTCTTGACTACTCAGGAAAAATATTTCTACCCTCGCCCCACCTGTATTTTCAGAATTTGAAAGTTTAATACCTCCACCATATTTTTCAGCCACAGTTTTTGCAAAAAATAGTCCCATCCCATAATGGACTTCGCCATTTCTACTTGTGTCATCCATAAAAAACTGCTCTGTGCCATGCAATAATGCTTCTTTTGTAAATCCTGATCCGCTATCCTCCACAATGAATGTCAGCCGGCCATCCTGCTCCTTTGCGTCAATATAAATGATTCCATTTTCTTTTGTATGCTCCACTGCATTCTGAATCATATTCATTACGGCCCGGAACATTGGATCATAAGCAATCGTTACCTTTTTATCACTTTGTCCCGCCTTCCAATCTATTTTCTGGTGATAGATTTCTACCAGTCCGAGTGCCTGTTCCTTTATATCTGCGAAAAAATCTTCTAACCTCACCGTTGTATAGGTAACATCACTGCAATTCCATGATTTTGTGACATCTATCAACTGTTTTACATAACTTTGTATCTGTATTGTGCCGTTCAAAACATAAGTGATATTATTCTTCTGTTCTGTGGTCAGTTCAGTCTCTGAAAGTAGTTCTGCATTTCCCCGTACAATCGTAAGAGGTGTTTTAATATCATGCGCCAAAGCAGACATCTGTTGTTTCTTTTCCTGCTCTGTTTTCCACTGCTTTTCTAAAGATTCTCGCAATGCATCTCGCATATCATCGATTGCCGATAAACAGTCATCAAACTCTTTGATACCGGAACAAGATGTCTCATATTCCAGATTTTGATCCTTTATTTGTCTGATTGCGTCTAATACAGGCTGCATCTGCTTTTTGATTCTTTTTCCAAAACGTATGGACGGAATGATGATAATCGCTACCGCTCCAATCACTGACATAATACTCATCACATTCTGTGGTCCTATAAAATGCTCCCTCAAAAAAGCTGAATGATATTGAGGTGTCAGGCGATATTGCAATACAACATATTCATTTTCCCTTACAATTACTTTATAAAAATATTTCCCGGATGCGTTTCCGTACTTTGCAACATTCCATGCTATCTGTTCGTATTGTTCTGACAGATCTCCACCTATTTTCTCTCCATTCTCTGAAAAGATTACATAATCACAAAGTGCAGGAATCATCTCAGCAGTTACTTTATCCGCACGTAAAATCGTATCATATGCTTCATTAATCTTTTGCTCTGCATAATTCGCCGGATAGATACAGCCCACACTAATCAAAAGGTACAGCAGCAGCCAAGCAACAATCACCAAACCTACTAATGATCCAAGCATGACCAGTACATATCTCATAAAAATCCAGCTGAGTGCATTGCTTCTCTTTACTCTTCCCATTTATATCCAATCCCCCAGACTGTTTTTATCGGTGTATAATCATAATCCGCAAATTTTGCTCTTATATTTTTGATATGCGTGATAATGGTACTGTCATTACTCTCACTGTCAAAACCAAAGACCTCTTCTAAAATCTGTTCTTTCGAGAAAACCTGTCCCCTGTTTTTAGCCAGGAATTCACAAATTTCGTACTCCGCTTTCGTAAGAGGAAGTTCCTTATCATCAACCAACAGTTTCTTTTGAGACATCTGAATGCAGACTCTCCCTAAAACCATCCGGACAGAATGTTCCCTGTGCTCTCTTCTAAGATGTGCATTGATCCTTGCCCGAAGTTCCATCACTCCAAATGGCTTTGAAATATAATCATCTGCTCCTAAAGAAAGTCCGTTTACCAGACTGTTTTCCTCCGTTTTTGCCGTAAGAAACAAAATCGGACAATCCACAAGTATCCTAATTCTTTTGCATAATTCGAAGCCATCAATTCCAGGCATCATAATGTCCAGTAAAATCAGGTCATAACGATGTAATTCTTCCATATTAATTTTTAGTGGATTACTTACTTTGGTAACCAGATGTCCATCCTTATTCAAAATGCTTTCTATCATTTCCAAAATTGCCGGTTCATCATCAACTGCCAGTATTTTTGCCATAGTTTCCCTCGATTCTATTCCGATATTCTGTTTCCTTCCCAGTGGTTTACCCACCAAAAATAGTATACCATACTAATCCCTGTAAATATTAAGCAACCTGGTATGAATGACAACCATTCACCTACACTAGTTTCTCCCAATACAGATTGCAGATAAGTATATGGTACTCTACCCGTCCAGCAGACAAATACATATTTCCACACATAATCTCCAAGTCCGGTAAGCATCAATGCACTAATTAGTCCTGATATAATCCCTGCTCCAATGGATACCCCTTTTCCAAACTGAAAAGCCAGAATCAGCTGCCACAGATAAAGTGGAACACTGCTTCCCCACAGCAGCAATGCTGCAAATATACATCCTTTCATGATTTCGATATCGCTTGATGCGATTCTTCCAAATCCAATTCCGAATATGATTGCTGTCAATAGGATAGAGCACAGACACAAAACCAGTAGCATCAACAGTTTCGATAAAAATGCTGCAGGTTTATCCGGTAAAGACAACAGATTTTGAAAATCACCTGCATTTTGTTCCTGTTCCATCACACTTGCTGTAAAAATTCCAATAAGTACCGGAAGTCCTGCTCCTATTGCCTGATAAAATGCAATCACTTTCATATTTTCATTCCATGGTGAAAAAAAGTAATATATTAAAAATATAACGCTGGTTATAATCGGAATCAGTAAGTGTGCCAGAATCACAGATGTTCCTTTCATCTTTCGCAAGTCTGCATTAAGAGATCTTCCAATCATCTTATTTCACCTCTCTTCTCTCAAACCATTTCAAAAACAGAACCGTTACAAAAACAAACCAGATGATTGAGAGACACATTCCCGGAACAATGACTCCCGTATCCAAAAGAGGATTCCCTGCTTCTGCGGCAAGTCCATTTGGTAAAACATGAAGCAACGGGCACATCATTCGCATAGGGATTGCAGAAACAAGTACATACCAGATTCTGGTTTGTGATATTACCACACCGCTGACGGTAATAAATAGGCAGACGAACAGGTTTACAATCATTCCAAATCGTTCACTTAAAAATAAAGCTACCGGAATCTCCCATAACTCAGAAACCGTCAGAAACAATACTGCAATCAACGCTCCTCCAACTGGAACATGTGTCGTTAGAAGAAAGCCTCCAAGCGTTGCTCCTGCAAACACAATCACATTAGAAAACAAAATCATGTACCCAATATAAATAATTTTTCCCAGCAACAATTTTCTTCTGTCTGTGGGAATAGTCATTAAATGATAGTATTTTATCTTTTTCTCCTGCGCCACAGAAAGATAACAAAATAGAGCAATCATCCCCGGCAGCAAAAGTGTATACCACCAGTTCCAAACACTTTCTGCATAAGCATTTGTCATCCCAAGAGTAAATATAAATGCCATGACAAATGTAAGAAGAGGAAATCCCCAGATAAACTTTTTTCGCATGGTTCTTTTGGCTTTTTGATGTTCTGCTTTTATAATATTAACCATGGATTTCACCTGCTTTCTGGTTTTTTCTTACCACATTCATAAACAAATCTTCAAGATTATCTCCCTGCTTTAATGCTCCTTCGTATCCTAAGATTCCACCTGAAATAATCCCGACTTTATCTGCAAGTAACTGTACCTCTGAGAGAATATGACTGGAGAGAATTACAGTGATTCCCTGTTCCGGAAAAGACCGGATCAGCTTTCGTAATTCCTCGATGCCTATTGGATCTAATCCATTCGTAGGTTCATCCAATATCAAAAGTTCCGGTTCTCCAAGCAATGCCATTGCAATGCCTAGTCTTTGCTTCATCCCCAAAGAAAACTGTCCTGCTTTCTTCTTTCCGGTGTTTGTAAGTGATACAATCTGCAAGACCTCATCAATTCTGTTTTCATCTGTACCAAGCAATAATTGTCTTACCTTCAAATTCTCTCTGGCGGAAAGATTTTCATAAATAGGCGGATTTTCAATTAACGCTCCTATTTTTGATAAATCTTTCCTATCCAAAAGTTTTCCATCAAAGTAAATCTTTCCTGCAGTTGGTTTCAACATACCGGTCAGCATTTTCAATGTGGTAGATTTACCAGCGCCATTCGGTCCAAGCAGTCCATAAATCTGTCCCTTTTCGATATTAAGTGAAACATTATTTACCGCTTTCTGTTTTCTAAAATATTTACATAGATTTTGTGTCTGTAACATCATTTCCATCTTTACTATCCTTCCTTCTATATTTCATTTCTTACTGAAATATAACCTAACAGAAAAAAATAAAGATTTGATGAAGATTTATTCCCGTATGGAATAAACCATCAATTGAATATCATTATCAGAACTCGGCTTTCCACTGAAATCAGCAAAGCTGTTACAAATACGAAGTCCTAATTTACAGAATATCTCCGTGATTTCATCCAAACTATATAACCTTATAGGATTTCCTTCTTTCATTTCAGGCTTATAAAGTGCTTCTCCATACATATAGTCTACCTGCCCATATATCAGCGTTTTTCTATCCTTCTCCCATTCAAAAGCAGATAATGTAAGTCCCTTTTCTCCTGCATCCCATAACTTGCAAGGGAAATGTGTTTGGGCATAGCTTCCATTCATGATATCCATAAAGTGCTTGCATATTATAAATCTCCTTCGCTCCAACCATATTGCAACAAAAAAAGGAACTCCCTCTTAGATTTCTCCAAAAGAAAGTTCCTTTTTATGTTATTTTACGATATTCAAAATTTATCTACTTTTCAACTTCATGTCTCTTCATATCAACTTACAAATTTGTTGCAGTACACGTTTTTTCTGCTCGCTATATAGAGAGATTAATATAATTTTGCGCCCGCTGGAATATGATTATCCACCATCAAAAGATGAAGTTTTTCTTCTCCCTCTTCCTCATGGATTGCTGACAACAGCATACCGCAAGATTCAATTCCCATCATTGCTCTCGGTGGAAGATTTGTGATTGCAATAAGTGTCTTTCCAACTAGTTCTTCTGGCTCATAAAATGCGTGAATACCGCTTAAAATCGTACGATCTGTGCCTGCTCCATCATCAAGAGTGAACTGTAACAGCTTCTTTGATTTAGGTACTGCAATACATTCTTTAACCTTAACCGCTCTAAAATCTGCCTTACTAAATGTATCAAAATCAACAAATTCTTCAAACAAAGGCTCAACCTTTACTTTAGAGAAATCAATAACTTCTTCTTTCTCTGGTGCAGTTTCTACCGCTTTAGTTTCAGCCTTAGCAGTCTTCTTATCAGCATCCAGTGACTTCATTGTCGGGAATTTTTTTGATTTTTCTTCATTACCCTTCGTGATGCTTCGCTGTGCTATTTCTATTAAATTGTCTTCTCTTCATCACCATTCATGATGAATCATTGTCAAATCATATCTGTTGTCAATTTGATGTCATTTGGTTATTTCTGTTGTCAGATGAAAGGGTTCATAAGCCCTTCTTAAAATACATCCATTGTTGCAGCCAAATGTTCAAATGTTTCCTGTTTTTTCTCCTCTGTCGCTTCTGCATAGATATCCATAGTGGTCTGAATATCCTTATGCCCCATGATCGACTGGATTATTTTCAGGTTTGTTTCTCTTTCACAAAGCCTTGTGCAAAATGTGTGTCTCAAGCTGTGCGCTGAAAAATCCGGCAACAGCACCGGCTCCCGATGCTCTTTTTTTGCCTCTATTTCTTCTGTTGCGTTATAAGCAGATGAGATTCTCTTGATTGCTCGATTGACTGACTGGGCATTCATTATATTTCCATAACGGTTACAGAAAACAAAGCCTGTCATTCCGTCAATCTCTGCATCTGTCCAGCCATTTTCTTTCTGCTCTTCCCAGATCATTTCAAAAGCATCTTTCACTGTATCCAACATGGGAATCGTACGCATTCCGGCTTCTGTTTTCGGCGTCGAAATGTGATTTTCCGATGCCCGGTCTTCTCCTACCGGATAATACGTCAGATTATGATTGATGCTGATAATCCGCTTCTCGTAATCAATGTCTTCCCATCGAAGCCCTAAAACTTCTCCAATCCGGCACCCGGTTCCAAGAAAAATCGTAAAAATCGGCCACCAGTGAAAATAAATCGGATGCGCAGCAATATATTCCATAAATGCTCTCTGCTGTGGAATTGTCAGTGCATGTCTCACACCGGTCTTCATGCCTAAGTTTTTCTTTAATTCTGCCATGACTCCATCCGTAGGATTTTTTCTGATAATGTCATCCCTTACAGCCAGTTGAAAAGTTGGATGCAATAACGTATGAATGGTTTCCAATGTGTTAATCTTCAGTTCCTGCTTCTTGGTCAAATGATTATAGAACTGCACCACATCAGAATACTTAATCTCTGCTATATTCCGCTTTCCAAATGTATCCCGGATAAATCGGTCATACATATAAAGATAATTACTCTTGGTCGTTGGTTTCAGATTGTTTTTGAGACTCATGTAGCGGTCAAATACAAAATTTACTGTAGCCTTTCCGGCAACATAAATATCCAGACCGTCCATCTGGTCTTTCATGAGCTGTGCTTCTTTTTCTCGAAGCGTTACAAGGTCTTGTGCATAAACATACTTACGTCTTCCAAGGGGATCTGTATAAGTATATACATACCTCTCATCGGAACGTCTCTGTGATTCACCTTTCCGCAAGACTCTGCCTCGCAGATCTTTTCTTGTCTGTGCCATATAAAATCCTCCTTCAATAAAGGAAGGACTTCATGTTATTCAGGTCTGTTCAAAATTCTTTCCAGTCCCTGCAGGACAACTTCTGTCACAGTCATTTTGTGCTTTCCGGCATAATCGCAGATACGCTTATACATAGAATCTTCCACCCGGATACTCAATACTTTCTTTTTTACATTTTCCGACTTTGGTCTTCCTGTCTTCGCCATATCTGTTCTTATTCCTCCACATCTTCATTATAGTTTTCGTATGACAAAAAGTCAATCCCTGTTTTTCGTCCTTCCACAATTTTTTCTTCCCTACGCAATCCGGAATGTCTCCAGATACTTTTCAAATATCTCACAGTTTACAAGGGCAACCTTGTCAATCTTATACACTGCTTTGGCTTCTTTCGCCAGCTCCTGGAATTTCGTCAGCCCAATGCTGTAAAGCTCTGCCCCTTCCTGATAACGGACGAATTTCTTTGCTATTTTCTTTGTTTTCTCTACATCTTTACGTGCATATCCCATACACCGCACCTCCTTTTCTGCATGAAAAAAGCAGCTAACCTATTTTTCATAGACTAACTGCTCGTGTTAAGTTCCATATTCAGTTTTATTCTACAAATCCGACAGTGAAATTCGGTCGTATGCGCCATTTTTCTTATCTTCCGGGTGTGGCTCCAATCCAATAATTGTAATATCTTTCTGGTCTGGTCCATAAACCCAGTACATTCTCATTGCGCCACTGGTTTTATTTTCCAGATAAGATTGCCACACTTTCATTCCGTAACGTCTGGATAATGGCTCTATTTCATGGGTTTGAAGACTCGGATAACCCGGATCAGCCGACAACAGCTTTAAAGCCTTTCCCCATTTTTTTTACAACTGTTCTTCCTTCTTTTTTATATTACCGGAACGATATTTCTCCTGCAGATCTAACCAAAGTTCCTGCATTTCAGGAATTCCCATTCGTATATTAAAATTCATCTCTCATTCCTTTTAAAAATCTGACAGGTCAATAGCCTGGGAAACATCGCCTCTTTTAAAATTGCTTACTGCACGATCCATATCTGCCAGAGTTCTGGCTGAAATGCACTCTGGCACTGCCAGTTCCCGAGGTTCCAGAATAATGCAGCCATTTCCATATTCTTTTACATTATAATACTGATAAGCAGCTCCTCTGAGAGTAATTCTTTTTTTGTTATCCAGATGGGCAACATAATCTTTCATTGCTTCCATTATCAACACCTCCTACGCAAGCATTTGTGTGGGAAATCCCACCTCTTATTATTATAATACGCTTTTCTATATTATCTGTCAATCTACTTTTACTTACTCCTGATACTTGAAAGTATTCATGCACCGGCAGACGGCAGGTGGCAGATAGGGTATCTATAAAAATCTGTATTTGCTTCGATGACTCTGCCACCCATCATTCTTTTAATCGAATACTATTCTCCTGCTTTTCATTTACTTGGTACTCCAACTCATTCTTCATTCGGCTTCTCACATCACGCATTGTCCTCCCGGATATTCCCTGCTCCTTTGCCTTTTCGTCTAATTCCCTGATTGAAATTTCTTTTTTATCAGCAAGCAGTTCCCTGATCAATTTTCTCCCTCGCTCCAGCTTTGTTTCTGTTGCTTTTCCTTCTTTTCCATCTAACAATTCATCTGCGGAAATCTCATAAGCTCCCACCCATCGAAATCCTTCTTCGTCTCCCAGTTTAAATGCCATTGTCTCCCCTGGTGGCGCTAGCGAGCTTTTTTCATGAATCAACACCCTTGTGGTTGGATCTTTTCTTACTTTTCCGATGAAAATCAAGCTTCGCACTGCTGCCATAATATCAATAGAACCAAGTCCTCGATAAGTGCTCTGTGTTCCGGAAGATTTATTCAGATGTCCGATCAGCACAATGGCACATCCGGTCTTCTCGGCAATCATTCCCAGTTTTCGGAACACCGGACGCACTTCATTTGCCCGGTTCATATCCACATCTGCTCCAATAAATGCCTGTACCGGATCAATGATTACAAGCCGCACTCGATTCTGTCTGACTGCTTTTTCAATTCGATCATCAGATAGGGTTAATGCTTCTTCCGTATCATCAATTACCATAACCCGGCTCAGATCTGCTCCTGCTTCTATCAGTCTTGGCTTGATAGTGTCACCCATACCGTCCTCTGCTGTCTGATAAATTACATTGAACGGTTCAATATCTTCCATATTAGGAAATAACTTTCGATTGGTACAAGCTGCCGTCAGCATCATTGCAAAATAAGTTTTTCCTTCTCCCGGATTGCCCTGAATGATTGTCAGTTTTCCAAATGGAATATAAGGAAACCACAACCACTCCACACTGGTCTGCTTAATATCTTCATAACATAACATCGGCACCAGTTCTTCTGCTTCTGGTACTTTTATTGTGATTGTTTCTGCGATTGCTTTCTTTCTGTCAGTATTTTTATCACAGAGGATTTCATTCCAGTCTTTTCGCGATGGTTTCAGACGAATTACACTGTATCCTTCTGAGATTTCTCCTGCCAGTTTCTCACAAGCCTCATTCCCTGCCTGGTCATTATCCAGGCACAGGAAAACAGAAGTAATCTGAGGGCGTTCAGAAAGAAAGGTCATCAGTGCCACACTGGAGACTCCACCCAGACTCAGGTAGCTGCGTTTCTTCCAGTCTTTGGGAAACAACTGAATAAAAGAGAGCAGATCAATGGCTGCTTCAAACACAAACAACTGATTATCCGTTCCTCTGTGGCAAAATCCAAAAGCTTTATCAGAACCGGCTACATCTCCACGATATTTCATTTCACCAGTTCCACGGCAATGTGCATATCTTGGAATACCATCTGCATCTCTGCCGATAAATACAACATTATGATGCTTCTTTTCTTCGTAAATATCTCCTCTGACAATCCATTCCATCACCAGATTTTTCTCAAGCTCTCTGCTTTCTGTCAGATACTTTACAATCATTTCATTATCTTTATTTTTCTCCGGTAATCGGAAGTCTTTTGACGGGGCGGGGCAGGACTTCTGCCTGCCTTCGCCTTCTTCCCCGATCAGCATTTTCACTGCTTCCGGGAATGTTGCATAATAAAATTCCATTACAAAATCTACCGGATAACCTCCTTTACTCTGACTATGCCGATACCATCGGTTTCCGGATATCGTTACACTGTCATGCTTTTTCCAACGGTATTCTCTGCCACTTTTTACCAACTGTTCTCCCTGTTCGTTCAGGAAAGAAACAAGATCGGTCTGGTTTGCTCTTGCAATCTGTTCTTCTGTATACTGCATTTTCATCATCCTTTCCTATCTGTCCTGTTGACAGACTGTTATAAACTCATCTCATGGTTCCGTTTTTCCCTCACTGCCTGTTGTTTTGCATCACGCTCTGCACACTCTTTCTTCTTTTCATCCAATTTTCTCAGAAGAGAAGTCTTCTTTTCTGGCTTCTTCTCCTGCTGATTCACCGGCTGTTGCTCTGCTTTACCGCTTTCTTCAAAAATATCTTCCGTCTGAGCTGCGTGAAATGCTGGGAACTTTG
The DNA here is from genome assembly GCF_025567265.1 of Dorea amylophila. Classification (NCBI taxonomy): domain Bacteria; kingdom Bacillati; phylum Bacillota; class Clostridia; order Lachnospirales; family Lachnospiraceae; genus Dorea; species Dorea amylophila. Next base: position 39,907 of record NZ_JAOQJW010000005.1, read on the forward strand.
TCTGCTTCTCGCTTTTTTCTTCTGAACGCCCGGAAGTATCTGCTTCTGCCATTTCCCGGTCACGTCTGGCAATATCTGCACAGGTCTGTACTTTTTTCACAAAAGCCAACTCATCTTGATATGGCTGCTTATCTGCTTTCAGCTCTTCGATCGCTGTCCGGAGTTCTTCTTTTTCCCGTTTCCATCTGGCAGTTGGCACTTTTCCATTTTTATCCAGATGCTGTTTCAGCTCCCGTTCACATTTGCGATAGTAATTGATTTCTTTCTTATGCTGCTGGTAATATTTCTCCCTTCTTTTCTGAAAATAGAAACGGTTATATTCATCAATCAATGGCTGGTTTATCTTTATTACTTCTGCCATCTTTTGTAGATTTTCCAGTTTCTTTAACTGATCTCGCTTTTCGGAAATCTCTTTTTTACTGACTGATACAACACCATTCAGTTCATCAATCCGTTCCTTCAAGTCATCCATTGTCTCTATCTGATGTGTCTGAAGATAATTGATAGACTTTGCAAACTCCTGTAAGTTGGAGAGATTCTTCCCTCTCCGTTTCATCTCCGCATAGAAATTTGGGAGCGGTAGTCTGCCCTGTGTCTTTTTATCATAATAATCTTGCAGGCTTTCCAGAAGTGTAGGGTTCTGTCTGCGATCCAGTTCTACCTTCATTTCTTCATAAGCTGTCTTCATCCACTGAATGGATTCTTTCAAAGAAATAAACATCTGATTGAACTGTCGAATAGCTCTGTTCAGTTCCCCGATGATTGTTTTAATCCCCTTTTTCTCCATCGCCCGAACTTCATATCCCTCATGTATGGTCGGAATCAAGTCAATTCCCTGCTCTTTGTAAGAACGGTGATCAATTCTGGCTGCCATGTGGCACTCCCGGAATTTTTCATTTACTTTCTCCGTCCACGCTCTTCTCCATTCCTTTAAAAGCTCCGGATCATTCCACCCGGTAGTGGAAACAGCATTGAATATATCCTTCCCTTTAGCATCTTTTATCCGGTTTCCATCTTCATCCAGAACATATTCCCGTTTCTGCTTGTTGCCCCATCTTCCATCTTCTGTAAAAGGACGGATTGGAGCAAGTACATGAAAATGTGGATTATCTGGTTCATCCTCATTCTTTGATTTTCCCTCATGAACTGCCAGATCTACAATCATGCCATGTGCTACGAACTGCTCCCGGCAAAACGCTCTTGCCAGTTCTATATTTTCATCTAGCGTCAGTTCATTTTGCAAAGCAATATCAAAAGAATAAGCTAACTGTGCCCGTTTACTTTTCTCCACCTTTTCTACCTCATTCCAGAGTGTTTCCCGATCAGTCAGACGTTCCGGCACATATTCCGGCGTCAGAATTTCTGTGAAAACTACTCCAGACTTTTTTGTATAGTCATGCGTCTGTCCATAATAATCGTTATAAAGCTTCTGCCCCGAAATATACGCTGCGGAATTAACCACTGTCTGACCTTTTCCTCTGGACACCTGCTTTAACGAAAAATGATACAATGCCATTAACTGTCATCTCCTTTTTCTGCTCTTTCAACTGCTTCTGCAATCTGCTGTTGCTCTTTGTGTAAGGCTGCTATGTAAACCTGTCGCACAATACTCTTGTTGTAACTACTGTTCTGCAACTGTTCCATAACATCCTGAACTTCTTCCTGTTCCAAATCTCTGGATAATGGAAATGCTTTTTCAAACTCTGCTCCTTTAACGATCAATCTGTGGGAACGTTCCTTTCGCTCCACTATCCTTTTCCTCTGTTCAAGAATATTTTTATTGTGGATCGCATGTTCCAGTTCCTTTTTACTTTTTTCCATGTTGGCTCTCAGTTCTTCCAATGACATGGATTCATATTTCGGATTTTTTGCTCTGCTCACTTTCCTGTCCTCCTTTTTCTGTAAACAAAAAGAACCGGTCTTCTCATAAATGCCGATTCCTGGATATAAAAAACAGAGGTCGTTGTTTCACAATAAAGAAATACTGACCTCCGCAATTTTAAAATAGATTAGTTATTACAATAGGATAGGCTTCTTGCCGCAAGGGGAAATTATCCCCTTGTACGAAATCTATGATTTCGCTATATTCCCGGATTGAAATTCTTCAAAGTCAGGAATGGCACCGCAGGTCGCACGATACAGGCAGATGTAATTGCCTGTATAGAAGTGCGCTCTTAGCTTTGCTAAGAGAATTATGCCGTATCCGGCTTGCTATCTTTAATCTGTAAATTCCATCATCTCGTCAATAGTACAATCCATTTTCTTACAAATTTTCTCGACTGTTTCCATTGATACATATTGATTTTTTCCCATCCGGGCAAGGATATTTGCACTAATCCCGGTGAGGTGTTGCATTTCTATTCGCTTCATATTTTTATCAATGAGCTGTTTCCACAATCTGTTATAACTTACACTCATAAATAACCTCCACATTTTTATTAGACAGATTTCTGCTTTTATTAGTCAAACGGATTTTCTCCATCCTTCGCTTCCATAAATCCGTCTTTATCTGTTTTCGGAGTTTCTGATGAATCTGCTCCAGCACCGCTGTCCTTGTTCTGGGCAAATTCATGTTCTTCCACAATCACATCTGTGGTATAAATCGTCTTTCCATCCTTATCCTTATAACTGCCAGTGCTGATGCGACCACCGATCACAATCCGCATTCCCTTGTGAAGATATTTCTGTGCAAACTCTGCACTCTTACCAAATGTTACACACGAAATAAAATCCGCTTCCTGTTCACCATCACGTTTATATTTTCTGTTCACTGCCAGTGTATATCTTGCTACTGCCATATCATTATCTTTTCCGGCATATTTGATCTCCGGATTCTCTGTCAGTCTTCCCATTAAAATCACTCTATTCATAGTTTTTACGTCCTTTCCGGGCATGATACCCTTTAATCATTGTTATTAGTTACTTGTTGCATCAGCGGTCTATTGTGCGTTTCCCTGTCACCTGCAGCCGTCTCAGACTGCCTCTGCCTGCATACACAGGTCACTGATCATAAGGCTTTGATCAACCGCCCATCATCGGGAGTGTCATTATGATTCCGCTTGCTTTCAGAAAAAGAAAGGTCATGGCAGAACTCCTGGTAGGCTTTCAGGGTGCACTTATCAATTGTCAAGGTTCAACAAAGGAACATTCCAAAACGTCCTCTAATTACTAAAGTCAAATGACTTTGCAAGATGCAAAAGATTCGTGATATTTTTTTACATTTTTATCATTTTTTCTTTTACTTTCGTTAGTCCCTTCATATACTCTGTATTGGGAGCGACAAAATCGGACATGATTTTGGGAAATTTTGAAAAATAATTATTCCTCTACCTATAAAGCGTTGGAAATGGTATTTACCAACCCCTTTTTGCAAGTTTTTTGTACATAAATGAAATACTTCTTCGCTAGTTGCATATTCCAGAGAACGTGAGGACATGGATTTTCTTGAAAAATCATTTTTCCACTAATCACATGTGGCAGAATGTATAAAGTCAGATGATTTTGAAAAAAAGCAAAAAAATAGGCACTAACCACTTATGGTTAATGCCCTTTGGGGTAATCATTATTTTTCTTTTGTCAATTTCTGATACATTCTCATTAATTCAGCAACACAGTCTGCTTCTGACATTTTAATGCTAAATCCATAAGCATGCATCACTGCTCTGTTATTTGCTTTATGTGCTTTCAGTAATTCTGTTGGCATTGTCAAAGGATCATAAAGATCTGCAAGATTGCTATCTGTATAAAGTGCTCTAGCATTCAAGATAGCCTGTGCCGTTTTTCTTATCTTTTCCTTTTGATCATTTGTTGGAGAAGGCCAAGGGAAATTATTATAAACAATCATATTAGAATAACTATAATCACTCTTTAGTCGACCACATACTGCTCTGGTCCATGCCATATGAACATTGGACATTAGTATTCCAAACTCGTAACTTGTGGCTGACGGCATTGTAAAAAGTTTATCGCCTGGAATTATTTCTCCTTCAAGATAATCCATCGGAATATATCTTCTGTTTTGCGAAGACACCTTTGGTATTGCAATATATGGCGAATACTGTGCAAGTTCTTTCCGTTGTCTTTCATCAAGCAAAAGTATCAACTTTTCTCCAATCTCTCTGCCGGATTCAGATATATCAAATACAGCTAATTTCTCATATTTTCATCTCACAATTAACCCTATATATTTGCTGTGCGACGTTTTTTTTTCTTTTGCCGTCGAGTGGCAGATGTTTTATACTATGTCACTTTCATAAAGTTCTCTTTATCCTTTATTACTTTTCTGTTTTGTCTGATTTAAAAGCAAGATAACCAAAACAGAAATAGCTATACTGCATAGAATGTATGTCCAATTCAAATATGATAGATTGATTAAATTCTGTGCTGATTGATTTTTAATGAAGTTTGTGTATGATGCGTTACTCTTAATCGCTTCCATAACTCCTAAAACATTTATCGGGCTTAAATTGTATAAGTACGCACCAAATAAATATATCGCTATTTTTTCAACAATGGACGGTATTAAAATAGCCGATGCAGAAAGCCATAATGGACATTGCTTGTGGGATTTCTGTAAATATACTGCCCCCAAAAGATATGGCAATACCGCAAGGCAACAGCCCAAAATGACAATATTCTGATGAAGCCCAAAGAGGGCGAAGAATACACGGATAAAAAGATATGTTCCAAATATAATCAACCAATCAATGAGCAAGCCTTTTATTGGTGTGCGCTCTTTTATTGTTTCGTTTTGTAACTGCATTTCATTACCTCCCAAATGGACGCTCCACTTTCGGGAACGTCAAGGTTACAGTTGTTCCACCGCAAGAATTGTTTTTTAGCTCCACCGTGATAGACAGGTCAGTTGCCATTTTCTGAACAAGGTATAACCCCATACCCGTAGAACGACTAAGGTAACTGCCCGTATCTCCAGTAAACCCCTTGTCGAAAACAAAAGGTAAGTCAGACAACGGTATGCTTGTGCCGTTGTCTTTCATAGATAAAGAAATCTGTTCATTATCCGCACTATCAGCAATGGAAAAGAGAAGTCGAGGAGCAGGATTGTTCCCCGTATATTTCACACTATTGCTGATTATCTGTCCTAAAATGAACATCAAACCTTTTTTGTCAGAAATCACTTGAGCATCGTTTTCGGTATATTCAACAGAAAATCCAGCTTCTTCAAGAAGCGTTAAATTATCTTCAACTGCTTCACGACAAATTTCAAGAATTGAAAGCGGCTCAAAAAAGTAATCCTTATGAGTAGCCCCAAGCCTTGAAAAGTATAGAATTTGTTCTATATCCTGTCGGGTATGGTCGCGTACATACAGCATACGGGTATGAACCAAAGGGGACATTTCATCTTTTCGATTGTCCAGTAGCAAGGTCATAAGGGATAGCGGCTTTTTGATTTCATGTACCCAATTTTCAATGTAGTGTTGATAATCTGTAACTGTAATTTTCTGTTCGTTGATATATTCCTGCTGCGTCCTCAAATGCTGCCCCAATTCACAGATATAAGGGCGTAATACTGCGGGAACAGCTTCACACAGTAAGTATTCGTTGGTATCGTCTGGCTCCAATAGAAAACGCCGAAAAATAGCGTCTGTCTTGTTGCGTTTTCTGATTGATATAGCAAGCGGGATAGCAAGTGTGGCAAATGATACGAAAATGATCAATGCAACATAATTGATAAAATAATCTGGATTAGCCAGCCAGGCAAGGAATATAAAGAATACGTCCAAACAGGCAAGTGTGATAATCCATACACGATTAGAGGAAATATAGGTTAAAAATATTTTTAGCTTCTTCATAATCGCACCTGCTCTTTCAAGCGGTAGCCTTGTCCGCGTACTGTTTCTATCCGTTCTTCAAGACCAAATTCACGGAGCGTTTTCCTCAATCGCGTAAAAGTTACTTGCAGCGCATTTTCGTCAATGCATTCTTCCGTTCCCCAAAGCACGTTGCACAGCTCATGTTTGGTAACAAGATTAGGGCTTTTCTTCAAAAGCGCAAGCAATATTTTTCCCTCATTGGGTGGCATGAGGGAAGAACTCTTCCCCACATAAATTGTAAAGGTGTTTGGGTCAAGTAAAAATCCGTTCCCGTCCAGTAAGCCTTGCCGTATCTGTTCCTCTTTGCGTCGTAATAAATTTTTAATGCGGGCAAGCAGGCGCTCTATATTACACGGCTTTGTTAAGTAGTCATCAGCTCCCAATCCTAATGCGTGAAGTTCGTCCTGCAATTTATCTCTTGCTGTCAATACCAACACTGTTCCAAGCTGCTTTGCTTTTAATTCTTTGCAGATTTCAAAGCCGGAATGAAATGGAAGATTTATGTCGAGTAAAACCAAATCGGGGGAATACTCTGTAATTTCCGGTATTGCGTTTTCAAAATCAAATAACGAGGCTGTTTCATACCCCGACTTTCTCAATAAATCCGTCAGTTCTTCCCGCATATAAACATCATCTTCAACTACCATAATTCGTGCCAATACGACCACCTCCTTTCACGTAAGCCTGTTATGAATTAGGCTTGTAATTTATTTTTCCGATTTCCCGTGTAGCTGTCCGCGCAACAGCCACACCGTAAATTGCCATAATAAGAACGACAGTAAATGCCATAATAATCAACAACGGATAAGATTGCCCGATCCTTGTGCTGTCAGAGTATAAATGCTGCTGCATTGCATAAAGACCAACCGTACCACTTATACAAGCCAACATTAGGGGGAGTAGAAAATACCATAAAACTTGTTTATAAATTGACCGTTTTATCTGTTCTCGCCTCGCACCCAAAATTGAGAGTGTCAAATATCTTGATTTTGTCGATTGCATTTGTGTTAAGAATTGCAAAGCAAGCAATGCACACGCGATAATCAATAGCATAAAGCCCATATATAAAGTCATGTAACTCCCGGAGATAAGATAAAATAGTTGCCGCCCGAAATTATCAAGATAGCTTTCGTAATACAGACCGGACGGCTTCAGCAAATCGCGTGCTTCCATAACGGACAGCATCAGTCCGTTTGCTTCTACAATCTCATTCGGAATACAGAAATTCCAATATACAGAACAGGTGTCCGGGTCTACATAGTTATGATATATCTCGTCGGAAACAATCAATGCGGTTACAATTTTAACATTTTCATCAGCAGTAAGTCCTTTCATCGGTACAGACGGAACAAGTGTAACTGACTTTTTGTCAATGGAAATCAACGCATTACCGCTTGTCTGTGCGTTCTCTGCAATCCTGTCTAACAGAGCAACGGTATCTTCCTGTTCATCTTCTAAAAAGTCCGGGTTGAGGTAAAAAACAGCTTCGTCATTTTCAAGATTTATTTGCTTTTCTCCTGCGGCTTCCAACAGGCGATTATATGATGAAACTGGGAGCATATAAGGAGAAACACTCCCCGTATCAATAAATCCAAGCAGATTAAGGGCTGCGGGTTGATGTGAACCAAATTCGTAACTGGCAGCTTCTTGTGTCGCAGGGTCTATTACACCCTCTGGCAAGTTTTGAACAATCTCTTTTCTTAATACAGACCAGTCAACAAAGGATTTCATTTCCCCGGAAGCAGGACGTTTCATGTTCCCTGTTTCCATACGGTTAAGATTAGCTACATAAACTCGCATTTGGTCGTCGGAAAGGTATTGCTCAACATTCTGTTCTTCGCCCATTACTGTAAAATCATAAACAGCAGAAGTTCTTGTTAATTCATTCCCATGCGACATAATAGTTGCAGAACCATTTGCAATAAACATAATGGTAAGCATCATCAGAATAGACGCAACACTAATTGAAATATATTTATAAACAACATTCTCGTGAAGCTGTCGCAAAGTAAATACATAAAGTCCATTTGTCGCTTTCCGTTTGTTAGAAGCAGCTACTATACTTAAAAGCCGGGCAATGCCTCGGATAAAAAGAATTGTTCCAACAATTCCAAGCAGGACAGCAACAAGCAGCATTACACCACCGCCAGTCATGAAGTGTTCTATGACAACCCAGTATGCAACAAGTAAAACTGCCGTACCAATTACAAGGGATAGCAAACTTCCGTGTGTGCTGCCCGTGTGTTGTTTTTTTCCCATTTCTCCATAAAGCAGTTGGTGGACTTCTTTCTTAAACAATTTTCCGCATAGTATAAACAACGCCACACATTGGATGATTAAAAATCCCAATATCGTAAAGAAAACTGCGCTTAATGAAAAACTTGATTGATGTGCAATAACACCGTGTCCGACTAAACGTGCCGTTGCAAGGCTGATAACTTCGGATAGAAAACCACCGCAGATAAGTCCACCCAAGAGGGCGACAAGTGAAGTGATAAGCCCCTCCGTCATAATTTGCGTAAATAATCGGGTCTTTGTCATACCAAACATCAAATATAATCCTAGTTCCCGGCTGCGACATTCGAGCTGATACTTATTTGCAAATACTACAAGGAAAAATACAAATAATAATGCACAAACATAGACAGTAGGTAAAAGGTTTGTAAGCAGCCGTTCCACGGCATCGCTTTCAAGGCTGCTTAAAAAGCGTATAACGTCCTGCGCTCCGAGAGAAAGCACAATGTAAAATGCCGCTACCGCCGTTACCATTGTCAGAAAGTAAATCAGATTTTCATTGCGGCTACGTTTGGAATTTCTCCATGCAAGGTTAAAGAACATTTGCGCTCCCTCCTCCCATTTGCGCCATTACCTGTAATATGCGCGCATAAAATTCTTCCCGTGTTTCTGTCGGAACTTTGCGACGCAATTCATGGAAAATAACGCCGTCCTGTATGAACAAAATGCGGGAACAGAAACTTGCTGCGTTAGGGTCATGCGTAACCATTAAAATGGTACGTCCTTGCACTTGGTTGACTTCCTGTAATTTTTCCATAAGCAACCGTGCAGCTTTTGTGTCTAATGCGCCTGTCGGCTCATCAGCCAAAATAATATCTGGATTAGAAATCAAACTACGGGCTGCGGCTACACGCTGCTTTTGACCGCCGGACATTTGCGCCGGAAACTTTGAAAGAACATCAGTAATTCCAAGAAATCCGGCTATATCATTTAGGTGCTTTTCGGCTATGGAACTATCTATATTGTGAATGGATAAGGGCAACAGAATATTTTCTCTGCCTGTCAAATTATCAAGCAAAGCAAAGTCTTGAAACAGATAACCAATTCTATTTCCACGGTATTCCGCTAACTTAGCACCGTCAAAGGCACTTATATTCGCCCCGGAGAGCAAAATTTGTCCAGAGGTAGGTTTAATGACCGTAGCAATACAATTTAATAATGTTGTTTTCCCGGAACCGCTGGCTCCCATAATTCCCAAATATTCGCCACTTAGAACATCAAAGGTAATTCCGTTTAGTGCTTTTGTGGGAACGCCCTCTTTGGAATATGCTTTGTGCAGGTCGCGTACTTCTAAAAGTTTTTTTGTATAATCCATTCTTAACACCTCTTTTTTGTTCATACTTTTTTACAATTAAAATTTTACTACACAAAGCATAAATACACCACTTACATTTGATGTAAGGTTCCTTTGTTTGAATTTCACCGCTATTCTTTATGCTGCTTTTCATCTGTCACCAGACATTCTATCTTCTACAAAATATTCACTATATATCATAGTCGGTTGACCGAGTAATAACAACACACTATTTACCATCTATCATATTTATCCGCATTAAAAAAGGACGCAGGATTTCTCCCACGTCCTCACATCTATCTGGCTTTATCTTCTCTTACTTTCGGTGCTTCCTTATGTGCCGCTTCCTGCTTCCACCGGATCATATGGTTGGTTATGATAAGTTTCAAATAATCTTCCCCACTCAATCCCACGCATTTCACTTTCCACATCACTAAATACACCAGAAATCCAGTCTATCACACTTGTAAAATATGTTTTCAATTCCTGTATGTCTGTATCATGACGGTGCTGGCTCATATATGCTTCAACATCTTCATCTACCCCTTCACTATTTTAAATATCTTCGGTAACTATCCAGAACTGAATCTGTAACACCGCTTTTATAGATTTTACGGATATCAACAATCTGTTCATCTTTCAGAAGTTTCAACCAATCCAGTAAATCTTTTCTGCTGTTTGCGAAATTGCAACATCTTCCATCAGCATATTCAATCCTGTATCTCATACGCTCCTCCTATACATATACCAATTCACTCAATACAATTTCCTGCACACGATTCTCGACATTATTACACTGTCGCACCCACTCCATAGGATTACATGCTTTTAATTCCTCTGTAACTCCCTCCGCACTTCGTATTTGTGCCTCAATCAATTCATACCGTTCCTGTGCCTGTTCATTCAGATCTGCCAGATAGCTGTCCAATTTCCCAGTCAACAGAAGATAAGAATACATACCTGATTTATAGTTTTTCATATATTCTTTTCGAAGCATTCCCCAGTACCCAATCGGTCTGGTTTCTTCCGGTAATGATAGCACTGGCAGGTAATAATCTCCTACCAACACATAATCTAATCCATTCCTGTCATCATGTAGTATTTTTCTCTGATTGCTCATGTTCTTCTCCTCCATCAAATCTTTCTCTTCTCTCTCAGATATGCTTCAAATATACTTCTTCGAATCAACACCTTTTTCCCAATTTTATATACTGCCCCTGCTTCATGTGCCATACGGACAACGGGTTTGATTCCCAGTCTGTAGTATTCGCACGCCATGTTATAGGTCACGTAATCATGGCGCATAAATTCCAGATCTTCATCATCGATTTCATCTGAAAACATCCATACATTACCGCTCATCCGTCTTCTTCTCCTTATCATTTCCTGTTGCCGGTTCATGAAAACGCTCCAGATAGTCATCAAAAATATCCCGGTTAATCAATACGGTTCCATCTATTCTGTAAATTGCACCTGCATCACTGGCGAGTTCAAAAAGTTTCTTATGAGAAATGCTGTAAATAATCTCTGCCTGTTGATAACGCAGATACTGTCGGCGTAATTTTCTAAGCTGCTCTGGTACTTCCTTCATACTTGTAATTGGTTTATAACTTTTACCCATGATGTTTTCCTCCAAAATTAGATTTGCTGTTTTACAGAAGCTGACTGCCGGGATATAACTTTCCAGGGCCGAATCATCAGACGCGCCACTGGCGCCTCTTTGATATGCAACGCAAAAAAGCACCTCTTAGATTAACTCTAAGAAGTGCTCTTACTTCATTGCCAAACCTGTGTCCTTTCACCTGAAATTCGTCATGCTTCATAACGATTCATTATTATCCCAAATTTTGTTGTCAAATTGTTGTCAAATGCGGTCTGACATCATGGTTTTAGACATTTAATATTTAATTTTAGTACAGCTTTGCACCAGCCGGAATGTGGTTATCAACCATCAGAAGATGAAGTTTTTCTTCGCCCTCTTCCTCATGAATTGCACTGAGAAGCATTCCACAAGATTCAATTCCCATCATGGCTCTCGGTGGCAGGTTGGTGATTGCAATTAAGGTCTTTCCAACCAGTTCTTCCGGCTCGTAATAAGCATGAATACCGCTTAAAATCGTACGATCTGTGCCTGTTCCGTCATCCAGAGTGAACTGTAACAGCTTCTTGGATTTCTTAACTGCTTCACATGCTTTTACCTTTACAGCTCTGAAATCAGACTTGCTGAAAGTATCGAAATCAACCATTTCTTCAAATAATGGCTCAACTTTTACTTTGGAAAAATCAATCTTCTCAACTGTTTTTTCAGCCTCTGCCGGAGCTGCTTCGGAAGTCTTGGAAGCTTTCTTGTCAGCGTCCAGTGACTTCATTGTCGGGACGAAAGCAACCATCTTTTCAATCTCTCCTAAACCTCCTCATATCTCATAACAGGTCTAAACGGGGTTTCTTCCTGAATCGCCATATCCCTATAAATTCGTGTAGTTTTTCGGTGGATTGGAGTATAAATTGGTGTAAATGGTGTAGAAGCTTTTATCCTCGCTCAAGAAATGCCACTTATTCGTTAGACACTTTATTATACTCGCTTTTGAAATATGAGTCAAGACCTTCAAACTCAGACTGCCTAAGCTCCTTCGTCACATCGGTATAGATATTGAGCGTTGTTGAAATATCCTTATGACCAAGCGTGTCTTGAATCACCTTAACATTCACGCCCGCTTCGCACATTCTCGTTGTAAATGTATGTCTTAATGAATGGCAGCTAAAATGCGGAAGTAGCACTTCGGGATTTTCGTTCTTCAAAAACTGCTCATCGTTACAGTCACGAATTATGCGGCGGATTGCTTTATTCAGTGTTCCCTGATGTTGCGGATTTCCGAAGCGATTGATAAAGATAAAATCTGTATATCCGTCAATGGTAGCGATACAATGAAGATCAAGCAACTCCTGCCTTTCCTTTTCCATTATAATTGCCTCTTTCACAAAACTGAGCATTGGCACTTTTCTTTTTCCAGCCGGAGTTTTCGGCGTATTGACATTAAAGTAGCAACCTTTTTTACTAACATCAGTACGGTGGTCATAGTAAACCAAAGTATGATTTACATCAATAACATCGTTCTCCAGATCGACATCACACCATCTTAATCCGGTAAGTTCTCCAACTCGAAGTCCTGTTCCTAACAAAACCGCAAAGATTGGATACCAATATTGTGCGGCAGGAGTATTTTTCAAATAGCTTAAAAGCAACTCCTGTTCGGGACGGGTTAAAGCTCTGCGCTTTTCTGTCTTAAAGCAATGTGCTTGCTTCAGCTCTCTAAGTACATTATCTGACGGATTATTCCTTATGTAATCATCGTCAACAGCCATATCCAAAATCTGATGTAAAACCGTATGGATACTGTCAATGGTCGAAGGTTTTAACTGGCGCTCGTCTGTAAGGTAATTATAAAACCTCTTTATGTCTGTTTTTTTCAACGATGAAACTGTCTTTGAGCCTATTTGATGACGGACAAAGGTTTCATACATATATTTATAATTCTCAAAGGTGTTGTTCTTCAGCCCTCGCTTCAGCTCCTTCCAAAGCTCATAGACCTCGTTGACCGTCGTATATCGGGCTTCGGTTTTAATGCCATCGCTCTTATCCTTTTTAATCTGTTCTTCCTTATAGCGCAATTCATCAAGCGTCTTGGCATATACGCAAAACCTCTTATGATTGCTGTCAGTCCATCGGAATTGATAAGTTCCGTCAGCCCTTTGCGATTCGCCTGTCCGAAGCACGGCTCTTGACTTGTCTTTTCTTTTTGTTCTCGGCATAATTCTCTCCTCCTATATGCGAAACTGCTTATCAAGATAATCAATGAACGCTTCTCGGATCACACAGATTTGTGTGCCGTTATTTACCGTGAAAGGGCAATTCCCTTGTGATATGATTTGACGGATTTTTGCCCTTCCGATTCCGGTGTATGCGGCAGCTTCCTCAACGGTTAAAATCGTTCTCGTCCAAAACGGTGTGTTTTCCGACCTCTTTTGGAGTTCACTTCTGTAAGCTAAAATTTTTTCGTCCATACGACCTCCATCATATTGAATACATCTGCTCAATGTATTCATCAAAAATCCTGCGCTTAATCATTCTCCGATTGCCTACCCATAGAACAAACGGACAGTCGGCAAGGCTCGTCATTTCATAAAGCTTGTCCCTGCCTATTCCCGTATACTCTGCCGCTTCTTCTATCGTCAAATAAGGTTTTATCCAAATTGGAACAGCAGCCACACGCCTGTTGGAACTGCCTGTTTCAGTCAGTTTGTTATCCATTCGCTCGTCCTCCTCTCAAACGGAATACTGTGTTTCGAGATAATCCTCAAATTGTTTTCTTTTAATCAACCGCTTTGTTCCATTCCATAGGACAAAGGGACAGTTTTTTTGACTTGAAATTTCTTTAATTTTAGATACGCCTATTCCTGAGTATTCGGCGGCTTCTTCCACCGTCAAATTCATTTTCTTCCACAACGGAACTCTCGGCATATCCGGATCGTTCTTTTTGTTGAGCATATTGCTGTACCTCCTTGCTTTTGGTAGTTACAGCATAGCCAATGTCCTGCGATAAGCCAATTATGCGAATCGGCTCATCGCAGGCTTGACTTTTTCATTAAATTGAGTATTGCCGCTCTATATACTCATCAAAAACTTTTCGCTTAATCATTCTCCGGCTACCTATCCATAAGACAAATGGGCAATCCTCACTTTCTGTCATCTCATAAAGTTTCGCCATTCCAATACCGGAATAGGCTGCGGCTTCTTCAATCGACAGATTTGCCTTACACCATATAGGAATGTCAAACTTCCGTTTCCTTTCCCTGTTTTGCGACATCCCTATACCCCTTTCCCTTTGAAAGAGGTGCGTTTGTCATAAACGATATAATCCCAACCTCTATCATTGCACTTATCACAAGTGCCTTTACTTTTAGCGAAAGGATCAAGGCGTCTGACAACATAGTTCGGATTGCGAAAATAGTCGTTTAAGCATTTAGGACACAGGCAGCGAATGTCGCCGATCCTGTTAGTGTTGTAAAGCCATAGACCGAATGTTTTTTTCAAGGCTGCGTTAATCTGTCTCCAAAGGCGCTCATCATCAACAAAGCCAATATACTCTGTCAAATCATCTTTATTCACAGTCTGTATTTGCTCAAGCAACACCATTGAAGGCTTCGTCAGACCAAAATCCTCGCCTAAAATAATGTGGGACGGCAAATACCTCTTTTTTATTACACTCGTAATGGACGCAACAATAACAGTAGGCGCATTCGCATTGAAATTGTCTGCCTGAATTACCAGCACAGGTCTTACACCTGATTGGATAGAGCCGATTCTTGTGCCAAAATCGTAGGAAAATATATCTCCACGCCTGATTTCTGTTTTCTTCATTTTATGTATAACCTCTCTGTTCATTGAGTTTTGAAAGCGCATTTCATATCCGGAATAGAAATACCCCTTCACTCATTTGGACAAAGGGGTGCGAAATGCACACCCAAAATCAGAGGTTTTCATAAAATTTTTTGAAATTTTTTATTGCGGCAGCGATTGACTTATCTACGGAGCTATAATTTATGCCCTCCTCTTTCGCAATTTTCCTTGAACTAATCCCAAGCAAAACGGATTTAAGAAGGCGCTCCCTTTGAACAGGTTGCAGCATACTTAACGCTTGTCTTACCTTAGAAAGTTCTAATTGCCGCAGCTTTTCTTTTTCTTCCTCGATCTGTTCCTCCTCCGCTTTATCAAACGGATCAATAAACGGTGCGATAGATTTCGGATGGAACTGCTCAAAAATATCATCTTCGTAACCGTATACATCTATCGTCCTTTTGCTGCGCTTTTCATATTTATCATTATTTCTATGTGATTCACTAATCACTTCTCCCTGTGCCATTGACAGAAGTATAAAAGGCGTATACCTGCTGATGACATCAGGGTACTTATCCCACAATGCTTCTTCGGACAGCTCCGTTATAATTGCCCATTTTTCCGTTCCAGTGAAACCACTATACTCATACTGAAGGTTGATGAGTTTACAATCCTGTGCAAATAATTCTACCTGCTTTTTTACTGTAAGTTTTTTCATTTCCGTAATCTCCTTAAATTTGGAATTTTTGATATATAAGGTCACAATCAAAAACTCCGGAGATCACGGATACCTACATACAAACGCCTGCCATACTGTGATAGACATAAAGCTCCCTTTCCGCTTGACAAAAGCGAAAAGGGCTGCACAAAAAAAGCAGCTATAACATTCACGCCCGAAGGCTGAAAGCTATAACTGCTTCTTCAAAACACATATTCAATTCGTTTTGCCTAAGCTGCTGTATTGCCGCCTAAAAGATATTCAACCAGCATTTGAAAATCAAGAAAAATTCTCAAAGCTTTAGGCATACTAATTGTAACAGATTTGCTTTTCCGTATCATCGGCAAAACTGTGCCAATTTTCTGCCATTTCGTTTTCAGCCTCGTTCTGTAAACGAAAGCCGTTCTTCGGGCAGCATACACAGTGTAGCATACGCAAGGTCGGACATTCAGTAGGGATTTCGTCGGACTTTAGTCGGACAAGCCTTTATTTGAAAAAATCGGGAATATCGCCGCTTTCATCATCTCCCTTCATATTAAAGATTCCTTTGAAGCTCGGAATCGCATATCCCCACAGGGATACACCGAGAAGCAAAATCGCTTCCCGTTTCCGGTCGTAAAAGGTACTGCGCTCCATATTCAAGAGATCGAGCAGGTCGCTCTCCGTATACCGAAACGCTGTCAGGTAGCTTTTTGATATGATTTCGTGGTACAGCCTGCCGTTGTTATGGTAGTCATATATTTTCGCCATAGCGGTATCAATCAAATCAACCATCCACTTGTTTTCAAACAAGGCGCTGATACGGCTCTCAAACTCCTGCTTCTCGGTATCCGGCGCAAACAGCTCCAAATAAACAAGGGCGCTGTTCAGTTCTTCTCCGTAATAGATCAGCTCCTCATTCACACAGGCAGATTCGCTCAGCGTAATCCAGACCACATCACGGTATACGCTGAGAAGCAATTTTGTTTTCGAGAATATATCCGATTGATTCAAATTAAGCTGCTCGTACATTTTCCGAATACTTTTCGCAGCGATTGTATCTTTCCGTCCCATCTGTTCGCCTCAATCCTTAAAACGGGTATCATTTGTTGGTAGATAAAAGTTCAAGCTAATTTGCTGAACTCCCTTGACAAAACACGCAAGTTCAGGTATTATATATACGCAACTTACTTGCGCATTGACATTATACGAAATCAACTTGCGTTTGTCAATATGGATACGCAAGATATTTTCAAATCAGGTGGGATAATTTGGAGGTCAGATGAAATGAAATTCTGTGAGAAAGTAAAAGAAGCCCGCACGAAGGCAGGCTTAAAGCAAGATGAGCTTGCAAAAGCAATCGGCGTTTCTCTGCGGACAATATCGAATTATGAGGCTGGCACCCGCTACCCGAAAAAGAGGGAAACCTATTATAAGATAGCGGAAATCCTGAAGGTCGATGTCAACTATCTGCTTACCGATGACGAGGAATTTCTGCTGAACGCTGAATCCAAATACGGAAGCAAAGGCGCAAGACAGGCAAAGGAGCTTATGGCAGAGGTTACGGGGCTTTTTGCAGGCGGCGAGCTTGCAGATGAGGATTTGGACGAGATGATGAAAGGCATTCAGGAAGCGTACTGGATCGCCAAAGAGAAGAATAAAAAGTACACTCCCAAAAAATACCGGAAATAACGCTTGATGTCCTCTTTTTCGGACAGTGTATTTGATAAGATATACTTACTGGCAGTAGAATGGGGGTGTTTGCTCTTGGATATTCAGACTTTAGAGATTGTCAGAAAGGCGAATCGGCTGGCAAATGACCTTTGCACAAGAGATCCGCATAGAATCGCACAAGAACTGGGCATAGAAGTTATCCCATTAGCCTTCAAGAAACAGCGAGGGGCATACAAGGTTTTAATGCGTAACCGTTTTATCTTCATAAAAGACGATCTGCACCCTGTAATGGAGCGTATCGTAATGCTGCACGAGATCGGACACGACGCATTACATAGAGAAGAAGCGGTCAAGGCCGGCGGCTTCAAGGAATTTAACATTTTCGATATGCGGCAAAGCCGAATGGAGTACGAGGCAAACATCTTTGCTTCCCAAATCTCCCTGCCTGATGATGAAATACTGGAATATATCGAAAACGGGTATGATATTCAACAGATCGCACGGGCAATGCACTCGGACATAAACTTGGTCGCATTGAAAACGGATACGCTGATCGCACAGGGCTATCGTTTCCGTCATCAGGAATATCGCAATCAATTTTTGAAATAGATAACTGGAGGGTATAAAGATGTTGATGAATAATAACGAGTATCTTGATTTGGTGCAAACTATCAAACAGGAAATTCAGCAGGCGCAGTACAAAGCTACTTTAAGTGTAAATAAAGAGCTGATTATGCTGTATTACAATATCGGAAAAATCATAAACGAGCATAAATCTTGGGGCAATAAATTTATTGAAAATCTGGCGGCTGATATTAAGCTCTCGTTCCCGAACGCAAAGGGCTATTCTGTTCGCAACCTTAAATATATGTCAAAATTTGCAAGCACTTATCCTGATGAGCAATTTGTGCAGACGGTGTCTGCACAAATTCCGTGGTCGCACAATGTTGCAATTTTGGATAAGGTTAAAGGAGAAAAGCAAAGAGAGTGGTATATACGAAAGACCGCAGAAAATGGCTGGTCGCATAATGTCTTGATTCATCAGATTGAAAGCGGCTTATATGAACGGCAGGCTATTGCTGATAAGATTTCAAACTTTGAAAGTCGACTTGCTTCGCCGCAGAGTGAGCTTGCCGTACAAACAATGAAAGATCCATACATTTTTGATTTTATCCCTTTCAAGGAAGATATGGTAGAACGGGATATAGAGCAGGCTCTTGTTCAGGATGTAACGAAGCTGCTTTTAGAGTTGGGAACGGGATTTGCGTTTCTCGGCAATCAATATCATCTCAATGTCGGCGGCGATGATTTTTACATTGATCTTCTGTTCTACAACCTTAATCTTCGCTGCTATGTTGTGATTGAGCTGAAAACCGGAGAATTTAAGCCGGAATATGCTGGACAGCTTAACTTTTATCTCTCAGCCGTTGACGGGATTTTGAAAAAGGATAATGACAATCCTTCTATCGGTCTGTTGCTGTGCAAAAGCAAAAACGCATTAGTCGCTGAATATGCCTTAAAAGATATGTCAAAGCCAATCGGTGTCAGCGAATACAAAGTTACAAGTGAGCTTCCTGAAGCTTTGAGCAAACAGCTCCCGTCTGTGGAAGATATACAAAAGCATATCAAAAGAGACTAAAATATCGAAAAGCTGAAAGCCGCAGAGCTATATATCGAAGTCCTGCGGTTTTCATTCTTTTCACTACTCAATGTTATGCTAAAAAATGGGGAAATAAAATTGATAACGCTTTTATGCTCAATGCGACAATACGGAATGGCAAATTAAATGGCGAGTGAAATGGCGACAATGGCAAAGTAGATGGCGAATTAAATCCAGCTCTGCTTTATCTGAACAAGAGTGAATTAGCGGTTTATCGAACATTCCAAAGTATTAGGCATAGCACAAAGATTTAGCGGATTTGTTCTTGCTTTTGCAATCATTCCACAACCACCTGCAATGAGCCGCAAAAATCATTACCTTCTAAAGTAAGATAGTTGTCGCCTTCGTCAAGGGTAACGGAATATGTTCCGTTTTTACTTGTATCGACAATCATTTTTTCCTCGCCCTTATCAAGCCAGTAAAGCCTTGCCGTGCCGGAATCAACCGTCAACTCGTAAGTTACAGTAAGCTCACTTCCTTTATCCCGTTCTAACGCAGTACCTCCAAAGATATATTCTTTATCATTGAAATCCTCATAATCTGCTGTATAGGAGCCGGTATAGGTATCTTCCCCTTTGGTCTTATCGCCCTGCAAATCTTTTTCGTCCGTAAGGGCATATTTGCTGAAATGCTGGAGCATATCATTAAAGCCGTTTATAACACTATCTTTCAGGTTGTCGCCGCTGCACCCTGTAACAGCAAAAGCCAAACATAAGGAAAGCAAAACGGCAGTCAGAATTTTTATTTTTTTCATATCATCACCCGCCAATCCTCGTTACAATATTCATACCGATAATTGCGATTGCACCAACCGCATAAATACTGTTAATCACGACACATACCTGCATAAGTTTGGATTTTACTTTTCCTTTGGTATAGCTGAGAATGGAAAAGATACCTGAAAAAATCATAAAGGCGGCGTAACTGTAAACCATAATCTCCGCTACCGGGGATTCCAGCGCCCAATCAAAGGTACGCAGTGGCAGGATCGTCCACGGGACAAAGAGCATAATGGTAGAAATCGCAGTTAAAATTTTGTTTTTCATTGTAGTTATCTCCTTTCAGATGCGCCGTATCGCATACAGGATACGACAAGTGCCAAAATAGTGATTCCGACTGCAACAGGCAGCCACGGAAGCCAAGCGATTTGTGTTTCATAAACACCTTCAGCAGCTCTCCCATACGCCACCATTATCAGATAGAACGGGTAGCTCATCGGGTAGGCAAACCAGATTTTTGTGTTTATCATAAGCACGGAAGGTACAATCGAAGCCAGACCGATACCGACCGAAAAAATGGGAGATTGAATTAAAGTGGAAACCGCAAGGTATACAGCAGCCATTGGAATTGCAGCGGCATAGATACTACATACATTTTTGCAGACATATAATGGCTCAAGGATAAAATTATAATCCTGCGTATGGGTAACGATTGCCGCACAGATATAGTACGCTCCTATGGACATAACCATCTGAAATGCCGCCAACAAAATCAGGACTGTGAATTTAGCAAGACATAGTTTCGTTGTGCTAATCGGCAGGGACAGCATTTTCAAAATCCCTTTATTGGAGCGTTCCGTTTGATTCAGCAGTACCGTACAGATGACCAGCGACGCCGGGATCATAAACCAAACCATACCCATAAAGCCCTGAATGAAAAAGTTGTTTTCCGGCGTAATCGGGATTCCTCTCAGGTCGAAGTTCATATCCGCATTGATAATGCTTGGAATCCACATCATAATGACAGGGATCAGCAAGATCAATAAGATTTTGGAGCGGCGGATTTTTTTGAGTTCCACTCCGACTAATGATAAGAAATTCATTCAAAACACCTCCTTACTTGCAGATAAAGGACTTCTGCAATACCGAACACGACCGTTTCAATCCCGCAAACAGCTAAAAATAAGGCTGTACGGCTATTTTCCACTGCCGCAGAGAGCATTTGATACGGGGAAGCAAACGGGAACAGGCTCAACACAATATTATCCTGCGGAAGAATGGAAAGCGTAAATACTAAAATCACGCCAATACCAAGGGATACCCACATATTCTTACAGGCAGACGCAATAACCAGCATAAGCATTACAGTCGGCAGCGTAACTATAATTTGGAAACCTGCGGTTTTCAATATTTCGGTCAGGTCAAACACATAACTTGGAAACCAATACTTTGCACAGCCGACTAAGACTGCCATTTCTATGACCACCATTGCGGATAATACCAAAGCGGCAATTAGAAATTTTCCAAAGAACATACTACCTTGACGAATGGGCAGCACCGACATTTTCTGCATACCGTTATCGGCATATTCCGTGTGGTACATCATACAAGCGCCGCAAATGGAAATGAGAATATTCAACATCGCCATCATCTGCCAGTTCGCAGACATCAGTATGTTAATCGGATTGCCTGCGAGTGCAGTCATTTCCTCTGCTTTTACCATCATATAGACAACCGGAAAAGCTGCTGCAAGAAAGCCACCTGCCAAAAAAGCAGGAAGATAGCCTGTGCGCTTCAGCTTTTTGGATTCTATTAAGAGACTCATACCGTACCTCCTCTCCTGCGATTATCTTCATCAATCATAGCAAGGAAAGTATCTTCCAGATTATCCGTCGGGAATCCGGCGGCACGAGCGTTTGTTTTCAATTCTTCCTTTGTTCCTTCAAACAGCAGATGACCGTGATTCAGAATACCAATATCGTCAGCCATAAGTTCTACTTCAGGAAGCAAGTGAGAAGAAACCAATACCGTGCAGTCATATTTCTGCGGCAGGGAACGAATCAGGGTGCGTATCTCGTGAATACCCACCGGATCGAGTCCATTGGTCGGCTCGTCGAGAATCAGGATCGGCGGTCTGCCGATCAATGCGCCTGCTAAACCTAAACGCTGCTTCATACCAAGAGAGTATTTTTTTGCCAGTCTTTTTCTAAATTCAGTTAAGCCGACAAGCTCCAGAGCGTCATCGACACAGCTTTTTGGAAGCCCAAGAATTTTCCGTATAATTTCAAGGTTTTCCTCTCCGCTCAGATTCCCGTAAAAGGCGGGTGCTTCAATAAATGAACCAACTTCCTTCAAAATGGGAACTCGGTCTGAAGGGTATGTTTTTCCGTCAATATGAAAGCTTCCTTCTGTCGGCTGCGTCAAACCGAGAAACATTTTCATCGTTGTGGATTTTCCCGCCCCGTTCGGACCTAAAAATCCATAAACGCTTCCTTTGCGAATATGGAGATTCAGATGGGATACTGCCGTGAAATCGCCGTAGGTTTTCGTCAGATTTTGAGTTTCGATTATATTCATATTGTGAAATCTCCTTTCCTTTGTTGTCTTTAGTATAAAGGCGCAACCTTGTGTCAACCTTCTCTCTACCTTACATTTACCTTACATTTGAACTGCACTGCGAAAATGCAGGAATGATATGCTATAATATAGAAAAAGGAGAATTGCATTATGGACTATGATTACTTAAAATACAAAAAAATCCTCATCGTAGATGATGAGGCTGATCTGCGTGAAATGGTAACATCTATTTTAGAGCAGGACGGTTTCAAAACAATCAAGACTGCTGGAACAGTAGCCGAAGCTCTGAAAATATGCAGGGATTGGGAGCCTGATCTTGCCATTCTCGATGTAATGCTGCCCGATGGGAACGGCTTTTCTCTGTTTGAACAAATGCGGACTTTTACCGAAGTCCCAGTTCTCTTTTTAACTGCCCGTGGAGAAGATGAGGACAAGCTGAAAGGATTGGGACTTGGTGCAGATGATTATATGGTAAAGCCGTTCCTGCCAAAAGAATTATCCCTGCGTATCGGAATCATTCTGCGGCGGTACTACAAAGGCGAAGATCCTATCGTCCAACTTGCCGGAAGCCAAATTGACTTTGACCGTGCCGAAGTGATAAAAGAAAATAATCATTTCCCGCTGACTGCAAAAGAACACGATATACTGCTGGCGCTCTACCGCAATGCGGGAAGAATTGTAACCATCGATCAGCTCTGCGAAGCTGCGTGGGGAGATAATCCATACGGATATGAAAACTCGCTGATGGCGCATATCCGCAGAATCCGAGAAAAAATTGAAGCTAACCCGTCAAAGCCGGTATCCCTCATTACGGTAAAAGGCTTAGGCTACAAGTTAGTATTAACGGGGAAATGATATGAAAGATATTACGAAACTCATTCGGCGGTTTGTAGGCATATTGCTGTTAAGCACAGTCTTGGTCATCGTCCTTAACATTATTATTCTTGCTGCTATTTCCGCAAGTCAAACGGCAAATGGCAGACCGTGGACGACTGCAAAAGAAACTGCTGAAGCTTTACAGAAAACAGAAACGGGATATATCTTATCCGGCGATATGACGGAGCGGTTAAGCGGGGAGAATGCGTGGGCAATCTATATAGATAATGACACATTAGAGGTAAAATGGCACACGGAAAATCTGCCGGATACCGTTCCTCTGCACTATACGATCTCCGACATTGCAAGTCTGACACGAGGATATATTGATGGATACCCGACCTATACGGGAGAATGCGAAAATGGATTGGTCGTTGTCGGCTATCCGAAAGACCGATATTGGAAACATATGTCTCCGAGTTGGGATTATGATTTCATCAAAAACGCCCCGTATACTGTCCTGATTGTAATCGGTGTGAATGTTTTTTTGATTTTCCTGATTTATATGATCGCCAATTCCAAGCTGCTGAAATCCGTTAAACCGATTACAAACGGCATACAGGCGCTACCTTCAGGTGAGCCTGTTTATGTCAAGGAAAAAGGACTTTTATCCGACCTTGCCGCTAAAATCAATCAAACATCGGATATTCTCCAAAAACAGAAGCGAAACCTGCAAAGAAAGGAAACAGCAAGAGCAAACTGGATTTCCGGAGTCTCTCACGACATTCGCACACCACTTTCTATGGTAATGGGATATGCCGGACAGATTGAGGACAATGAAAGCCTGCCGGAAAGCGAAAGGAAAAAGGCACGGATTATCCGTCAGCAAAGTACAAAAATGAAAAATCTCATCAATGACCTGAATCTTGCCTCGAAGTTAGAATATAATATGCAGCCGATCCATCCAGAGCCTGTCAATCTCGTAGCAATCGCAAGACAAAGCGTTGTTGACTTTATCAATTTAGATATGGAAGAAAAGTATCCGATAGAATGGAATACAGATGAAGCATTGACTGCCTGTGCCATAAATGGAGATAAAGAGTTGTTGCGGCGGGCAATCGGAAATCTGATTACAAATTCTCAAACGCACAATCCTGATGGCTGTACGATTTCAGTATGCGTCCGAAAAAGCGATACAGAATATAAAATAGTCGTAGAAGATAACGGCGTCGGCGTTACCGATGAAAAGTTAGAGAAACTCAGGACTACGCCCCACTATATGATGAGTGACAGCGGGACAACCGAGCCACGGCACGGCTTAGGGCTTTTGATTGTCGGACAGATCGTTTCCGCCCATAAGGGTACAGTGTCTTTCGATCACGGTAAACAAGGTGGATTTACCGTTACAATTTCTTTCCCTATTCCAAAGGATAGTCATACTCAATAAATGTTAAAAACCGTAGAGCCTCAATGAAAGCCCTACGGTTTTTCTGACCTATGATCTTATCCATTTTAGATGATTTTCAACCTGAATCAGTGATGATAAAAATAATTCTTGGATTTCAAATAATTCAAATTGTCCTTAACCCACGAATTATTCGCTACTACTTTGTTGATTTTCATTTCTATTTTCATTGCTGATGTTGACAGGATCATTTCATTTTCTAATAATCCATTTTTCATTTTGAAACTTGTTATTTCACTCCACGGAATGAATAAATTGTCTGCAATGTCCCAATCGCCGTGAACAGGAAACAGGTTAATCCCGTTATCGCTAAATCCGAACAAATACGATGTTGCTTGTTCAAATGCCATTACATTGACAATCCCTGTTGGCAAAGCCCATTTTACTTTAGATTTAGTATGTCCGCATAGAATATTGTTAGCATATTCATAACCAAAGGTTTCCAATCCGTTTTTTACTTTTTCTAAGCTTAACATATTTATACCTCCTATGGTATTAAAGAAGCTCCATAACTCTTTTATACAGCGGATCCAACTCACATCCGCAGCTTCCACATTCTTTATCAGCCTGTTTGATTGCTGATACCAAAGTATCCTTATCGGCTTTCCCGTCCAGCCATTCCTGAGCCGGAACAGCGATTAAGTCCCAACCTGACGCAGCGAATTTCTGCATAATCGCTTCCAATTCTTCCATAAGCGTACCTCTTCCTTTCAGCCATTATTTCAACAGGTTGATTTCATTTTGCAAGTTCTTCAAAAATACGCCTGCGTGTGCGCCGTCCATCTTAACCGTTGACTGGCTCGGCTGGCTTTGCTATTCATTCCTCTATGATTTGTGTTTGGTCGGTTATCTCTGGCTGATTGCTCGGAATACCTTCATTGAGGTTTGGAACGCTAAAAAACACGGCAATGAAAATGTTTATTAAAACTATAGCCGCCAATATAATGGCAACAATTTTCCAAATCCGGCGTGAGCGGCGATTTTTGATTGCAAGCTGCTCATTTATCCTTGACAACTGCTCTGCGACATCACTGGCGGTATTTTCATTTTCAATTTTTGCCCCCAGCAATTCGCTGACAGACACTTCCAATATTTCAGCCAGCCGGATAAGAGTATCAGCGTCGGGAACAGATAAATTTTTCTCCCACTTAGAAACGGTCTGTCGGACTACATGGAGCCTTACTGCCAATTCTTCCTGCGAAAAACCTTTCTGCTTTCTGAGAGTTTTTAAGTTTTCTCCAAACATTGTGCGTTGCACTCCTTTGCTTTGATGATAAATCCAAAGTAGCACATTAGCCCTTATACGGCAAGCAACGCAGATTAACAATAACGCAACTGCCCGTAAAATAATGGCTTTCGCCATTAAAGCTACTTGAAAATGGAATATTTCTTCGATAGATGCGCCAACTACCCTTGAAATATCAATCGCTAATTTGAGAGATGGCTTATAAACAGTTTTTTATTTTTGATTTTCATGTTGAATTTCTTTCGTCCTACCTTTATTTCAACAGGCTGATCTCGTTTTGCAAGTTCTTCAAAAATACTCCTGCGTGTGCGCCGTCCATCTGCGTATGATGGAACTGGAAAGAGATGGGCAGGTAATACCGAAACCATTTCTTTTTGTATCTGCCCCAAATAATAAAGGGATTGTTGAAAATGCCGCTGTTCATACCAACAGCTCCGTCGATTTCCGTATCTATGATGGCGGAAGTGCCGATGACCATACTGCTTTCGGATAAGTCCCTGTCCTGACAGCTTGCGGCGACCTGTGCAGTATACTTCAGATACTCCTCGCTGAATTGATTTAACTCGGCGTTATAGGAAAGGTCGCAGGAGCTGACTTCGCCCTCTTTGTTTTTCACTATGGTATTGACTGCTATGGTGTCATACTGCATGAGTTTTTCGCCGACCGGAAGGATATAAAACTCCTTTACCTTTACGGCAGCTCTGCCGATACAGTAATCGAGCAGCATATTGAATTTCAAGTTTCTTTTCCTGCTGACCTTTATCAGATTGGTCACATCAAAGGTCTTGAAAAAAGTTACCATTGGATTGGGCGCTTTCATCCAAAGTGCATACGCCGTAGCCCTTGTAGTGTCTTTGGGATCAACTTCTTTTGGCATACTAACCTCCGATTACTCCGCTTTCCGGATTGGGTGGCGCACGACCGTTTTCAATCGGCTCACATCGCATTTTCTCGGATCGCTCAGATAGATTTCGTGATGGTATCTCGTGTCCGTAATATCCAGCTTATACCCGTTTGCTTTCATATAGTCGTGCATTAAATCAACAGTAGCAGGCTCATCATCGTAAGAGCCGATGTGCATACACTGAACGCATAGTCCCTCATCATAGGGGAAGAACTCAACCTTAGAAAAATCCTGCTTTTTCTTTTTCGTTGCCTCCTGAACTGCCCACTCAAAATCTTCCTTTGTTACGAAATCCGGCAGCCGGATCATAGAGATAAAGTGCATATCTTCTTTTCTTGCATAATCAAGTCCCTGCGTATTTTCCTGCCACCAAAGACCTTCAAGGGGCGGCACTACATACTCGAAAAATCCCTCGATTTTATGCGTCCCCTTGTAGCTCATTTTTATAGTAAAAGCAATACCGTACAGCAAACTGATTGAATTTTTGTATTCTCCGCTTTCCTCATTGGGATTTCCTTTTCCCCGGACTGCAATGTAGTTCATTTTTGGAATCTCTATAATTCCGGGCTTGTTCTTCGGCATATAAAATTCCTTATATTCTTTCTTGTAATCAAATGCCATTTTCTTCCTCCATTTTGCAAATAGAATTTAGGTCAACGATCATAATGTATTCTTCATCCGTCTCGCAAACTGTCGTAAATCCCGCTTTTCGATATAGCTTCACTGCATAATTATCCTTTTGAACAGATAAAGAAAGCTTTGCATAACCAGCAGCTTTTTCCGTTGACAGCATTTGTGTGAGTAACGATGTTCCGATTCCCATACTCCTGTACGCTTTAAGAACGGACATTGCAAGGGAAGGCGTATTCTCATCAATATGTCCGTAGTCATCCATAATTCTTGCCCAAATTGCTCCTACAATATTTCCGTCAACTTCTGCAATCAAAGCCTTATCGTGTTTGCTGTTTCCAAAATTCGCAATGTATACTTGCAATTCCGTACAACTTATCACTGATTTAGGCGGCGCAGCCGTACCAGCCGGAATATAAATTGCCTCGTACAAAAAGTCGCTGAGCAGACTATATTCTTCTTTTCGCATTTCCCTTATAGCGCAGTTCATATCTTACTCGTTTCTTATCCATTAAAAAATAGCCTTACCGCATACAAGCATTTATAAACTTTATAGGCACATTCATTCGCTTTGCAACCTGTTCCGGTGTCATTCCGCTATCCAAAAAACGCTTGCATACAACTTTCATATTTTCGCCAACTTCGATAATATGCTTATCCGGATCATAAAATCGAACAACTCTCTGCCCCCACGAATGTTCCATAATCGGGTGGACATATTCAATATCGCACTCTTTCAGCTTTTCGGCAAACTTATCAAAATCATCTTCCTCAAAATAAATCTCGAAATTATTACCGCCGAAAGAAATATTATTCGTACCGATAAACTCTTTATATGTTTCAACTGTTTGCAGGGCTAAACCGCCTGTCAGCGTCTTATTTGCTCCAAAGTCCATAATGATATGAAGTCCAAAGACTTTTTTATAAAATTCAACTGATCTGTTTATATCGGTTACTACCAGCATAGGATTTTTCAACTTCATTCTAATTTTCTCCAAAACACAGTATCGTTATTTCCGATTAGGCTTTCTTTTAATAGCCAGCAGTTTCATATAGTCATCAAACTCAGAAATATCAGTCGGCTCAAACATTACCCATTTCCCGTCACGATAAGTTGTTGCTTCATCATATTGTCTGCAAACGGGAGCAGAAAGAGTTTCTCTTATCTCCTCAAATTTTGCTCTTTCATCTTTCCCGAAAATAATCATAAATCCAAGGCAATTCTTTTTCGCATATAGACTGCAAAGCGTTTTAACACCTCTGCGGTACTTATATTCGTAAGTCCAGTTCTTACCGCCTGTATTCCATAGCCGTTCCATATCGTATTTTTCATCAATCGCTGAACACAGCTCTTGCCAGACTGCAAACAAAGGTTGTCCGAGCAATTCAGTCATAGTTGACTGAGTAGGAGTATTTTCAAGCATTGTGTTCCCTCCGCATAACAGTATTTGTTTATGACTTGTTCAGATAAGCACTTGCTAATTTATGTACCTGTTTTATTTCTTTTGACGATAAATCCCATTGCTTCAGTTCATTGGAAACCAGTTCAGGATATTTTTTGCTTATATCTTTCAAAGCATTTCCTATTGATTTTCGTACATACTCGCTTTCATCATCTTTGAGAGAAGATAAAAACTGTATTGCCATCTGCGGATGCTCCTTAAAATAAGGGCGGCTTGTCCAAATTCTCAATCCTTCTGATACAGCTCTCCTTGTATTAGCACAATCACTTTTTAGCCATTCCTTAATAACCGGAATCGCTGTTTCATATCCAATAATTTTGCAGTAATTATCAAATGCCATTGCAAGAATTTCCTGCACCTTCCAGCTTTTGTGCTGACTCACGGTATCTTTCAGAAATGATAATGCGCTTGTATTTTTGCAGGCTGCATATCCTACCAAGAAAACACCGACTTCCTGTATCTGAAAATTTTCCGACTGATATAATTCCAATCCCGTAGCGAAACATTCATCAAGCGAATGCTGCTTGTAATAATTTTCAGCTTCCTTTTTCACGAGTTTTAGACTATCTTTTTCAGGTATAACTTCTTTCAAATGTGCTATGAAATTTTCCATTATGTATATTACCCTTTCAAATTATCCAAAGCAGCCGGATTATTTTCGAGGATTGCCCCAACAGTCGGGCAGGTTTCTAAATCCGGGCAGTCTCCGCAGGTGGAAACACCTTTATTTAACGCACACTTCCGAATCCCGCACAGGCTATCACAAAATACCGTTTTTGCCCCATTCATACGGCAGCCTTCGCAGTTAATATGCTCTGGAAGAATCGGGGCGTTGTTTAACTCTGCCCACAGCTTCGCAGTTTTCTCCCGCAAAGCCTGATCGTCATTGACGGTCGCTATGTATGCGTCGCATTTTTCGCAGTCCAGTCCGCAGTATCCGATCATATCTTTCATAGGTTATACGCCTCCTGTCTATTATTCTTCATCATCAATTTCTCGCTCAAAGATCGAATACTTCCAGTCATCAGTTCCGGAAATCAAACGCCAACCCTGTTTTCCATATTCGTTGAGTTTCTCAATATACCGATCCAGCTTAATATGAACATTAAATGATGGCTCTGCGCTTAAATCAACTGTCATATACTCATACTTCTTCATAACAAACCGCCTTCCTATATATAAGTCTTTATGAAAAATTTTTCATTATATCCGCAACAAACTGTGTCTGCTGCTTTCTCAAATACGATTTCACAAAAGGCTTCAGCAGCCATTTCTTCGCTTTCACTTGTTCCGTAAAATCTATCTCTGTTTCATCGCCTTTGGCAGTGAAAATGCCAGTCCAATGACCTGTCATATTGCTGTTTTCCATATCAAATTCCCATCGTCTGTATGGCTTAACAAGCGTCACGGTAAAGGTCGTAGGGTAGCCGTTTTTGGTATATTCGATAAATTGCTTGTCGCTTATCGCTTCTGTTTTACTCAAGTCGCTTCTCCAAGCAGCGTAATTCTCCGTATTCAACACCAGCTCCCACACTTTTTGAAGTTCGCCGGGGATCAGCGCTTTTATATTTGAAACCGCCATTTTTGCTCTCTCCTTAAATCAGTCGTATTTCTCAATATGCACGGTGGCAATCGCCGACTGATTTGGCTCTCCGGTAACAAGGTCTTGCGGCGCAGGCACGAGCAGCATAAATCCGTCCTTGCCATATCTTAATTCATACCCTTGTGCATACGCTTCTTCCACAGAGATGTGCTGTACCTGTCCGATGACCATAGCCGTAATACCTGCACCGCTTAAATCCTGTATATCTTTCAGGGTACATTCCATCGTGAGAAACGCTTCGCTGATCGCAGGTGCGTGAATGGTTTTGGCGTTGGAAACAGTAAAGCCTCCTGCTGCAAATTCGTCATCGTCCCATTCATTCTGATGAATGGTATTTACCAACCTGTCATAACAGCTTATCGGGAGAAAATTAATGCAAAAGCATTTTTCTCTTTGGATATTGGCATAGGTGTGGGTATGCTGATACAGGTTGCCCATCACAGCGAAAAAAGCGGTCTTATCTCCGTGAAAGCAGCTCCACGAATGAAAGCACACATTCGGTTTCCCGTTCTCTTTCCAAGTCGTGACAGCAAAGAGAACGGTCGGTATTCCTGCTGTTACTTCAAAGTGAGAGAACAGCTCAAATTCTTCCGGATAGGCTGGCTTAAAATACTGGGGAAAATCCTTTTCAATCTCGATCTTCATCATTATGCCTTTCTCTAACCTGAGTAGATTACGACTCATTTGGGATAAAGTATAAGGAATAGCCATCTATATTGATTGGTAGTGTTGGAATCTCTGAGCCATCATAGTATTCCGTAGGAGCTACGGTAGCATAGCCGGTCACTCCATCAATGATAATCTCATAGTCCGTTCCCTTCGGCGTTTTCTGCATTACCTCATAAGTGCCGTTATATGTCTTGCCGTTTGTGGTATCCGTTATCGTGATTTCTCCATCTTTAGCAGTCAAAGTCATATCCACGATTTCAGCGTCAGGATACAGCTCGTCAGCTTCTCCTACGGCAACCACGAGTTCATCCTGATATTGGGTAGCTTCCGTATCATTGCTCATAACCGTTCTCATTTTCCACTCATAATCTTCCATCTTCACGACATCAGCATTGCAAGCAGAGAGAGCGAATACGATGAATGACATCAAAAACACAGATAAAATCTTTTTCATTTCATACCGCCTCCATTTACCGTCACAGCTTCTCTACATCTTCCACATAGATGGAGACTTCGCCGCACTTGGGATAGATTGCTACCTTCGGCTTGCCGATTCTGCCGCCGAACAGCTTATTTTCGTCCGATGACATTACAATTCCGTATCCTGCGCCTTCTACCTTGATGGCGCAGTTTTCTTTCATTTCCGTTCCACATCTGAGACACTTTCTCATAAATAAATCCTCCGTTTCTTTTTATGGATTTCCGGCGGTAAAACCGCCCCGTTATGTTCTCAGCCTAAAGGTTTTCGGCGCAAGGCGGTATACCAAAATGCTGGCGACAATACTGTAAAGCATACAGAACACAATTGTCATGATCCCAAAGAGCATAATCGGCATACGCAGCCGCATAAGGGCAAAGCAGATGACATAGGTTACTGACAAAACGATCCGGTATGTGCCGCTTTTCAGCTCCGTCCCTGCGTTATAAGGCTGGAGCAGATAGTAAATCGTCAGGTAATGAATCGAGAAAAACAGGCTCATACACAGGATGGAAACAACCAGCACTACATAGTTCAGCGGATTGTCCGTCCCTCCGGTGGCAAACAGGATCAGCGCCAGTCCGATACCGATCACGAGCGCCGGAACAGCGTTGATTTTCATAATCTCACGCAGGCGAATCTGAAACAGCCGCAGGATAAAGCTCGGCTGCTTATAAAACGAATAGGTCAGCAGGCTGTGATCGCAATTCATAAAAAGCGCCTGCGTAAAATTCGTACCACGGTTGATGGCATACATAATAAATACAAAGTACGGAAGCCAAGTCATCACGATTTCGTTAATGACGGTTTTTTCTTCGGGCAGCAGATAGACGCCTGCCAGCACGGCGGCGACAAGGAAAGCGCACACATAGGAAATCTTCTTTGTCGAGTTCCAGAGTATCTTTTTATGCCTTTTGATAAACAGCTCATTCAGATACTCGAAGCCCTTGCGGTTGCTGCTAATGGAAGTATCTGCGGATATTTTCTTTTCATTTGCCTGTTTGATAAGCTTTGTCTGTGCCGTGCTGTCCATCTGATTGGTCAATCCGGCTAATAATTCCTTGTTGATTGCGTAATAATCACGGAAGGTAGTGAGCCTTGTGATACTTGCCATACCAAGGGGAATACACGCTAAAAATATAACCATTGGTACGACCGCAGGCAAAGCAAAACCAAAGGCGGGCGGAGCATAGGCTGCGGCTAAAAGCAGGGCGATACAGCACCACACATATTTGGACAGCTTATTTTCGTTGTAGCCAAATCCCCTTTTCTCATAATCCCACAGGGTAACAGCCGCCGCAAACAGCTTCATACCCGCTATGCAAAGGGGCAGGAGCAGACAAAACCACAAAGGTACGCCTCTGTCCATACCGAACAGAATCGTAAAGGGCAAAAAGCCCACAACGACCTTCAGGATGGAGTAGAAATAGTTTACAAGCGTATATTCTCGTGCGTCCATTTTCATCAGGATCATCGCATAATATTTATCCTTTGTCGGATTGAAAAGGTGTGTGTTTACAAAGCTGCCGATTACCGTGAGAATCAGCAGGATATGCAGGAACACCTCATTCTCCGGCAGTCCGTTATAAAGGATACCGATACCGCATACCATCGTGATAAAGTAAAGGAACTTGCCGAGGAATACAGAAACGATTTCCCACAGCACGGACAAAATGTTTGCAAAGATTTTCAGCCCCTTTACCTGATACAGCGTTGCCGGAAGCAGCCGCTTTACGAGCGGTATCTGCTTTAAGGAAAACAGGACACCGTTGACACGGTATGTATTTTTCAGGGAAAAAGATATTTTAAGCGTCTTATTCATTTCCTTCCTCCCTGAGTGCCGCAATGATTTTATCCTTAAATTCCCTGCTGTCCAGATCGGTTTTCTCCACGACCTCCAGTTCGCCGTGATTAAGCAGCACAATCTCATCGCAGAGGTCAAGCGCCAAATCCATAATATGAGTGGAGAAAATGGTAATGCGGTCTTGTTTCAGTGAACGGAGCAGTTGTTTCATTTCTTCCGCCACAACCACATCAAGGGATGTCAAAGGCTCGTCGAGCAGCAGGATATTCGGCTGAGCGATGATATTGATGAGCATTTGCATTTTGTTTTTCATACCGTGGGAGTAGTCCTTGAGCAGTTTATCCCTGTCCTCCGGCTCAATACTCATATAATCGAAATACTCGTCAATGCTTTTCGGATTTTTGATAGACTTCTCGTTGATGTCCATAAAGAATTTCAAAAACTCCCTGCCTGTAAGAAACTCCGGCACGGTCGGGGTAGAGAGTACATATCCGATGTCCTCTGCGGACACCTCACGGCGGACGCCGTTTTCATCTTCTATATAGAAATTGCCGCTATCCGCCTTCAAATCCCTGTTCAGGCAGTTAAACAGCGTTGTTTTTCCAGCGCCGTTTCTGCCGAGCAGCCCATAAATTTTCCCTTCATCAAAAGTAAAATCAATATCTCTGAGAACTTCCTTTTTCTCAAAGCTTTTTGACAAATGCTCAATTACAAATTTCATAATATCCTCCGTCACATCTTATGCTGGTAATATGCCATCAAAATAAAATCAAGGATTGTTTTAAGCAGGAAAGCGCCTACAAGAGTAAGAACAATCCATAGTGGTGCGTCGAAAAAAATACATACCCAAGCGCCTGCCATCAGCAGCCAGTGCAGTATCTCGCCGGATATTGCCTGTGCTTTGCTTCGAATGAGCTGATTGCGCTCGTCTTTTTCTTCAATTTCATTGATTTTCATCAAATCAGGATTTTTTGCGCCCCACAGACCGACACACCATTTCGCAATCCCATAGCCGAACAATCCGGCACCTATCCCGATCATCGCTCCGCTTTGCGAATCACTTAAATAGTCCTGTAAAAGAAACCTTGCGATCAGAGCTAAAGCAATGCCGATAATACCTATTGCAAGATACATTCCGGTTTTCTTTTTCATTGCTTTCCCTCCTCGTAAATAAAAATATCTTCAATACTCATATTAAAATACCGTGCAAGCTTAAACGCCAATATAATCGAAGGATTATATCGTCCGTTTTCCAACGAGCCGATTGTCTGTCTGGATACTTCCAGTGCGGCAGCCAGTTCTTCCTGCTTGATTCCCCGTTCTTTCCGGATTTCCTCTAAACGGTTTTTCACGGTGCGCCTCCTTTCTATGGAAAGCCAGCTTTCCATATCTCTATTATAGCTAAAAGGGCGCAAATGTCAAGTATACTTTCCATTCGGAGATGAGCTTTTTTCAATCTTCCCATTCTTCACATCTATTGAGCAGCTAAGTTTATCACTTGCACATTGTTTTGCCGAGCATAATTTACCGTATATGCAGTCCCGCCTTTCTCCTGTGTTAAATAGGCTATGCAGACGCTGCTGCCATTTACCAAATGGCGGTTTCTTTTGAACATACAGCCCCGAAAATAGTCGTGAGAAGTATATACTACCTTATCCGCCTGACTTTTGATCTCCTCATAAACCGCTATATCATCTTTGCTCCAGCCTTTTGTCTGTGTGGTACACGGAAGGACTAAAATCAGCTTGATATGCGAATATCGCTTTCTCAAGGATAAAACGCATTGAGCAGCCAGCGTATCAAAGCCCAATGCTCCGCCTGCGCCAAAGTACATATATCCTTCTTCTATCAGTCGAAGCAAGGTGTTTTTTAACCGCTGAGAGAGTTCCGGTATGCTCTCCGGCGGTATTTTTCTATGTCCGGTAAAGCAAGCCGTTTTTCCCCTCATTACAGATCACCAGCCAGTCCAAAGCCTAAAAGCACAAAAAATCTAATTATAATACTTATAGTATATCAAAGTCAACAATAAATATCAATAGTCTGTGGAACTACGGAAACAATATTTATAGACTATGAATGGAGGCTGGAACTATGAGTGAAATTGCAAAAATAATCGGACAGCGTGTCCGCAATTATAGAATTGATAAGGGATTGAGCCAAGAGAAGCTTGCTGAGTTATCCGGTTGCCACCCTACTTATATCGGGCAAGTGGAACGAGGGGAAAAGAACGCTACTCTTGAAAGCATTGAAAAGATTGCTTCAGCTATGAATGTCTCGCTTGCTCAGCTTTTTGAGAAGATAGGCGAAAGCAGCACCGACAGCTATCCTATGAAATGTTACGAGCTGGTCGCAGCAAAAAGCAAATCTGAGCAGGAACACCTCTATAAGATGTTAATTGAAATGGATAAATATAAAAATCAATAAAAGCAAAAATATACGGTGTTACCCAAGCGGGCAGCACCGTATTTTTCATAAGATATAGTTTCGTTTTAGAGATACCAACTTCCTTGCAAATATGGACAAACAATCTTTCTGTTCTAATCTTTTTTCAAAAACAGCGAAAAAATACTTCCATTTTCATCAGAAGCAACTTTGATGTATCCTTTTTGCTTATTGATAATATCACGGGTAAGATACAGTCCGATCCCCACGCCGTCAATTCCTGCTGACTGCTTTCCACGGTAAAACCGTCCGAAAATCTTTGCCTGTTCTTCTTCGGGTATTCCGATACCATTATCGGAAATATCAAGCCGCAGATAGGACGGGTATTCTGTAATCTCTAATCCAACAATCCCACCGCTTGGAGTATATTTCACAGCGTTGTCAAGAACATTGGTAATAGCTTCTGCTGTCCAGTTATAATCAAGCAGTGCCTCAAATTGCCGTTCGCAGTCAAATGTAATCGTTATGTTTTTCTCTTTCGCCTTTGCATAGACGGTTTTTACCGCTTGCAGGACAATATCATTCAAGTTGTTTTTTTCAGGCTTCAGGCTGATAATGCCGCTTTCCAAACGGGACATTTTAATCAGGCTGTTTGTCAAAAAGGTCAGCTTTTCAAGAGAAGTCTGCAAAGTGGCAATATATTCGCTGCGTTCTTCATCGGACAATTCTTTGTCATCCAGTAGCTGTGCAAAGGTATTTGCCGCCGCCACGGGTGTCTTGATTTGGTGGGAAATATCGGAGATCAGCGTCTTGATTTGCTCCTTTTCCTGTGCCAACATCTGATTTTGCGCTGTTAAAATGTTACGGAGCTTCAAAAGCTGGTGTTGTAAACGGGCAGTCAGCGTGTCCTCATTTTCAGGAAAAACAATCCGTTCCTGCTGTTCTACCAAAGCCTCTATCAGCAGCGTAATCTGCTCTAACAGATCATCGTGATAACGGTTATGCAGGAAGTCAAGCAAAAACAATAAGCCGCATAAAATGGCAAAGGCACAAATGATAAGAAACACAAGGGCAGAAGTGCTTTCCATAAAAAGCACAGCGCCAGCAGATATCGCCGCTATGACAGTACCTGCAATCAAAATCAGTTTTCGATAAACTCTAAAATGCTTCATCATCATTCTCCAAAGGTATAGCCCATACCAAAAACCGTCACAATGTATTCCTGCTTATCATCGTTTAGTTTCTGCCGCAACCGCTTAATGTTCACACGCACCGTATTCTCATCAACAAAGTTCCCGTCTATATCCCAAAGTTGTTCCAAAAGCATAGCTTTGGTCACAATCCTGCCTTTATTTTCTATCAAATAGCAAAGCAATTTGTACTCCGTCGAGGTAAGGCGTACTTCTTCTCCGTTCAGCATAACAAGGCATTTATCTGTATCCACTTCTAAATCTCTATATCGAATACGGGATTTTCCGCCGCCTGTCCGCTTTAAGACAGCTTGTACTTTTTTCCGCAAAACTTCAATCGAAAAGGGCTTAGGAATATAGTCATCACAGCCAACACCGAAACCCTCCAACATATCCTGCTCTGTATCATTAGCAGTCAGAAACAGGATTGGGATGTCAGAAGTCTCCCTTATTTTTTTACAAAGCTCCATTCCACTGCCATCAGGCAGGTTGATGTCAAGCAGAAACAGATCATACCTTTGCTTTTGATATTTCTTCAAGGCTTCCATATAGCCATAAACTGCTGTAACGGTATGCTTGTCCTTTTCAAGAGCAATCGAAATCCCTTTGCTCAAAATTTTATCATCTTCCAGTAAAAAGATATTTGCCATAACCGCAAAGCACACCACCTTTCCTCAGTATGTAGAATTACAGGAGCAGACGCAGCAGTGCTGCGCCCGCCCCGCAAATCTTATTAGTTTTCAAAATCGTGCAACCGTTCTATCACTGTCTCCTTTGAAATAAACCGATAAACCAGAGATGGAACAGTAAGGCATATTACAAAAATGGCAATGATAAGACCAACAACGAGCGCCACAGGGTACTCAAACCTTGCATAATCTGCAATGCTCGGCACTGCGTCTGCTACCAGCAAAAGGAAAGCATTACCCAAAGTCATAATCAGTATTGTTGAAATAAGCGCATAAAATCCTCCTTCGAATGTCAAAATCTTTCTGATCTGCTTTTTGGTAGTCCCGATACTTTCCATGATGGCAAATTCATTTTTCCTTGCAATAACGCCGGTAAGCATAACATTCACAAAGTTGATTAAGCCGATTACAATGAGCAGAATCGCCGCACCGTTGCCAAGCAGACCGATAGAAAAATACATCTGATTGAATTCCTCCAATACAGAAACAGAGCTTTGAAAATTCCATTTGCCGGAAGGCAAAGTGTTGTTGATTGCTATAAGTTCGTTATTTACTTTCTGCAACTGATTTGCGCTCTCAATGTCCACGCCAATATCGTATATGATAGCGGTGTCTGTTAGTCGCTCCATTCCTGCTTCACTTACATAAATAACATCAGGAACAGCGCCCACCCATTTACGATGCCCGATATTGAAGTTATCATCAAGGTCTTTGTAGTTGAACGCTCCCGCCACTTGAAAATCTGCGGACTTTCCATCTGCGTTATCCGAAGTC
Source organism: Dorea amylophila (assembly GCF_025567265.1). Classification (NCBI taxonomy): domain Bacteria; kingdom Bacillati; phylum Bacillota; class Clostridia; order Lachnospirales; family Lachnospiraceae; genus Dorea; species Dorea amylophila. The sequence continues at coordinate 78,165 of NZ_JAOQJW010000005.1, forward strand.
AAATTTAGAGTTTTACCAACCAGTGTAGCGTTCGGCGCAAAGGTGTCCGTATCCATACCCACAATGACCGTATCTCCGTTGCGAAAAGCCTCTATATCAATCGGCGTATTATGGGTATCGTTATATTGTTCTACAAGTTCATCATCAATGGTCACAACATAGCAGCCATAATCTCCGGCATTAGCATATTCTTGCAGCTCCGAAATCATTTGTTCATAGGGTTTGCCATCGTGATAGAGTTCCTCGTGCTGCATTTTCAAAAAGCTCTCAAATTCCGAAGCATTAAAGCCGATTTCTGCCCAAGTAATTTTACTGGTTGAAAGATTTGCAACACCATTAACCTGTGAAAGCTGTTCTATAAAATGCTCATCAAATTGCGGTATTTCTTTTTCGAGGTTTTCAAACTGGCTAAACTGTGAATCCGTATAACGGAAATCATATTTCATGTATTTATCAACATAGTTTTCTCCGTTGATACTTCCCAAAATGCCATTAACACCTAAAATCGTGACAGTACCCATAAAAAGAGACAGAAATACAAGCACAGCCCGCTTCTTATCACGGAAAACATTATGGAACGCCATCACAGACAGCTTGCCGCCGTTTGTGGAGTTTCTGCTTTTCGTCTTTTTAGGTGCAAAGTTTTGAAAACGGAGAGCCTCAACAGGAGAAATCTTTGCCGCCGCCTTTGCCGGCGCATTACAAGCAATCCAAACGGTTACCGCAGAGAAAATAATGGACAGAATAAAGATAGCAGGGTGGAAAAATACAACGGCGTCCATACTTGATCTACCCTGTTCATATCCTTGCTGTAAAAACAATGGGACAAGGGCAAAGGATACCGCCGCAGCTAATACGACGCCGACAGGAATTCCAATACAAGCAAACTTAAATGCCTGCTTTTTTACAAGCGATTTAATTTGCTTCTGTGTTGTGCCAATCGTTTTTATCAAACCATAAAAGCGGGTGTCTTTGGAAATAGAAATATACAGGACATTGTAAATCAGAAGATAACCGCTTCCGACAATAAACAGTACCAAGAGAATAACCATCGCAATCATAGAGCCATTGGAAGAACTCATAGAAACCGATCCGCTAAAATGCTGATTGTTGTTTAGAGATACATCTTCTTGAATTTGATAAAAGTCTCCCGGCATTTCATTTAAGGTTAGAGATAAAGTTCCGTTATCCTGCAAGGTATATCCGGCATTCGCACAGTAGCTTTCTGAAACAAAAGCCATTCCCGTCCCGATGTAGGAACGAAACCAGCCGCTTAAAGTGAAAATTCTTTCCTGCTGACCGTTCTTATCATAATATGATAGAGGAATATCCATATTCAGCGTCGGCGTTTCAATTCCAAGCTGTGCAAGAGCGTCCTCAGACAGCATAATTTCGTTTTCCTGTGTAGGGTAAGAGCCGTTGATATTGCTGATTGCTTCCTTAAAATGCTGTTCCCATTCTGTTTCATCGTAATACTGAATCACTATGGACGATTCTCTACCCTCCGAATTTGTCTGAACAGCAGAACCGATCATATATCGAGTTCCGATTGTTTTCACATAATCCAAAGAACGGATTTGCTGTTCCTGCTCGTTGGTGGGCGCATTTAATGTGACATCAGCATTAGAGCCTGCTGTACGCACGCTGGATAATTCCATATTCTGCATATAGTTAATGCCCAAGCTGAAAACCGTTGTAATCATAAAGGTGGTAAGGACAACCGCAAGCACCGCAAATATATTGCGAATACGGTTTGCCTTCATCATCCCTTTTTCCACTTTTTTGAGTGCCCCTTTGTTTCGGTTAGCGTGCATATCTAACACCTCCCGAAACAACTTTTCCGTCCTCAATTCGGATTGTCCGATCTGCCATCTGAGCAATTTCTTCGTTGTGCGTAATCATAATCGTGGTCTGATGAAACTGCTTGCTGATAGACTGCATAAGCAAGATAACATCCATACTTGTTTTAGAGTCCAAATTTCCAGTCGGCTCGTCGGCAAGGATAATAGCGGGCTTGGTAGCTAATGCACGGGCAATCGCTACACGCTGCTGCTGACCGCCGGACAGGTTATTCGGCATATTTTTGAGCTTCTTTTCCAAACCGAGCGTATGAATGATCTGCCGAACAAACTCCGTATCGGCTTTCGCTCCGTCAATCTCAATAGGGTACACAATATTTTCGTACACATTGAGGACTGGGAGCAGATTGTAATTCTGAAAGACAAAGCCGATATTCCTGCGGCGGAAGATCGTTAATTCCTCGTCTTTCATTTTCAAAAGCTCTTTGCCACGGATTGTCACACTTCCCGAAGTAGGGCGGTCTAATCCACCGATCATATTCAACAGCGTGGATTTACCGCTGCCGGAAGTGCCGACCACAGCAACAAATTCGCCCTCGTCCACGGAAATAGATACACCGTCCAAAGCGTGGACTTCATTTTCTCCACTTCCGTATATCTTTCGTAAGTCTTTCGTCTCCAATATTGCCATAGCTAAAACCTCCAAATCTGTTTTGTGATTTTAGTATAGCAGCCACTTCTTACAATCTCATTACAGCCCATACTTAAAATCCATCCATCATTAACCTTTCTTATCGTTCACATATCGCACAGTCATTTTTGACATCAGTTTTCCCATTTTGATCGGGCATAAATAGCAGATAAGAGTTTGAAACTTTTGACTGAAGTTATGACATATAATAAAACGCTTTGAAAAAATATGCTTTGCAATTCCGAATCCGACCTTTTGGGGATCTGCCATAAATTCTTTTGGTACTGGCAGAGGAGAAGCCGATTTTGTCCGAGTTAATGGCGGATGGATAATATGAAACGAAATACCGTCTGAAGCATACTCAATATTCAGGCATTTCGCCAGCGACTCCAAAGCCCCTTTGGTAGAAGCATAAGGCGATATTCCAATAAAGCCAGTCACGCCTACGCCGGAACTTGTAAAGATTATTTTTCCCCTTTTTTGCGCCTGCATATATGGTATAACACTTTTAGCCAAACGCAGTCCGCCATAATAATTCACATTGAAAACCTGTCTGTATATATCAAGGTCTATATTACATTCGTTATCAAAAGTACAAAGGCAGGCATTGTGGATCGCAATATCTATGAAATGAAAGGCTGCAATGATTTCCTTTACGGCGGAATTGATTTGTATTTCATCACATACATCTGTGTTATAGTATAAAAGCTGTTTTGGAAATGCTTGAGCTAAGACTTCCAATTTATCCGTTTCTACATCTAATACTGCAACCTTGTTTCCGTCTTTAAGGGCTTGCTCTGTAAAGTAGTAGCCGATTCCTTGATTTGCACCTGTAATAATAATATTTGCCATTATGCCACTCCTATCTCAGTAAAAAACCTTTGAATATGCTGATAGGCGTTTTTGTGAAAAGCGCTTTTGCGTTCTTCAGACAATGCTCCGCTAAACAGCCACCTTTGAGCGAAGAAATAGATCGGAGCATAATACTTTACCGCTAAATATTCACTGTCAGCGTTCTGAATAACACCCACCTGCATAAGAACAGAAAACACCCTGCTTTGAAAAGAAAGCGGCTCAGTAAACATCCAACGCTCATATACATTCTGAATGGTGGTGTTGCTGAATTGTTCAATCAAAAGCAGACGCATTACCTTATTACAGAAGGTATCCATTAAATATCGCTCAAAAAAGGTATCACACACAGTTTGATAAAAGTTTTGTTCTGCGGAAAAAGTTTGTTCTGCGAGCGCTTTATCTAACTGACACATCATATCGCTTGCTTTGTTCTCGAATAAGCAAAGTAGTTCGTCAAAAATAGCCTGCTTACTTTTGAAGTAATAATATACAGAGCTTTCCTTGATTTGTACCTGCCTGCAAATATCTCGGATAGATACCGCAGAAAAACCATTTTGAGAAAACAATTCTAAAGAAACATCTAATATGCGCTGCTTTGTGTCGTTCATCTTAGCTCTCCTTATCTAACAATCATTAGGTACATTATACCTAACAACTGTTAGATTGTCAATTATGTAATCAAGCCGCCTGCATTTTTTTGCAAGCGGCTCGTTTTTTACTTTCCGATCAATAGGCAGGCGCACCATAGCCGAGTATCTCATAATACCCAACCGGATAGCTGTTCTGACGAACAGAATCCCCGGAGTTGCCCTCAACTGTGTAAACTCTGCCGTTTTCCACTTTTTGGACGATACCCGTATGGTCGGATAATCCGTCCTGACCGCTTTCGTCCGCCCAATCAAAAAAGATAATCATACCCGGCGTAGGCTCTGCGCTGTTATCCAGCCATTGCCCTCTGTCCTTAAACCATTGTACGCCGTTGACGCAGCCTGCGTATTTCGGAATCACGCCAGCGTCAATATACCCGCACTCATTCGCACACCAGCTCACAAAGCAAGCACACCACTCGACACGGGAATTAAAGCCGTACCAAGACCAGTACGGATCGCCGCCCATTGTTCCGATTTGGGAAAGCGCAACGGTTACGATCTGATCGTCTGTACCCGTAATCCCGTAAAGTACCTGCGACCACAGCGAATTGTTTTCATCGGCAAGTAGCTCTGCGAGATACTCTTTCTGTTCCTCGTTAAAGCCATACTGCGCCGCCATCTCATCGGCGGTCTTATGGCTGACCGTGATATACAGATAAGTATGAGTAACAGTCATCTCTGTCTCCACAATGTTTCCGTGACCGTCATCGGTTTCAGTAATGACCGTCTCGGTTTTGGTATCAGTGCTGGAGCTTATTTCGTTCATCTCCCAAAAGATGTCCGTTAGAAGCTGCTTTTTTGATTCGTCCATCGTCGCAACCTCTTGGGGATTATCCGGATCGGTGTTGACTTTGACCGAGTATACGGCAAGCACCTCTTTCCAAACGGCACGGCTGCCGTTCATTTCAAGGACATCATAAGATACCGAATTTTTTTCGTCCTGCAATTTGGTATCGTATTCGGTATTGATCTCCTGCACAACGGTCTGCATACTCATACCCGTGCCGGAATCTTCGCCTGAAAAAAAGATACCGAACACCGAGCCGATAATCATACCGATCAGGCAAATCACGATAATGACCAAAACCGCTATCCAGCCGCCTGCGGCGATTGCGGCGATCAATGCCTTTGTTCCGGCGATAATCGCCTTGACTGCAAGCGCTATCGCCCTTGCGATTGCTTTCGCCGTAACAACGGCGGCACGAGCCGCCGCCCGTGCCGCCTGAACTGCCCTTTGAGAAGCCTTGACCGTAGCCTGCGCCGTTTTCTGCGCCGCCTTTGCGGTACGCTGCGCTGTCTTGACGGTCGTTTTAGCGGTGCGTTCTGCGGTTTTTACCGTTTTCTGCGCTGTTTTCGCCGAGCCTTTCCCAACCGTCTTAATCGTCTTTTTCCCTGCGGAACGGGCAGACTCTTTTACTGCCTTCTTCGGCTGTTCCACCGCCTTGATACTCTGACTGACGCTTTTTCGTGGAGCTGCCGCCTGCGCCTGTTTTTGAAGCGACTGCGCCGCCCGTTTTTCCTTGAATTTCTGAATCCCGTCCTTTGCCTTGACGATATTCTGCTTTGTCGCCTGAACGCCCTTGCGCCCCTGCTTGTCAAATTGGTGTATGGCTTCGTGGGAAACTCGGTCGATACCGCTTCCCAAACGGTTGGAAGCGTATTCCTCCGCACTGCTTTCAGGGACATCAACGGAATGTTCCGCTTTTTCTTTGGTCTGGATAAAGGCGGATTTCATACGCTCAGCGGCAACCGCCGATTTATCAATCGTTTTGATCGTGCCTTTCAGAGTATCCCTTGTCTTAATATCCGGCATAGAAAACCTCCTTTCCAAGCGCCTGTGGACGCTTTGAAGTAAAAAAAGAGGGGCAAAGGTATCAACACCTTGCCCCTCAAAGTGCGAGGGCTGAAAAGCCGCTTAAATCAAGGACTTTTTACCCTCTATTTTTCGATTCTGTGCGCCTTTTTCTTGCGTACTCTGCCTGCTGCCTTTTGTATGCGATACCGGCGCATTTCTCACAATACTTTTTCCTGTTGCCACGCTTGATAATGGGAGCGCCGCAGGAAACGCACCTGTCAGGGTGCGTTCCGAGTATCTCCGCTTCCAACGCCGGATCTGCCGGAAGCACCGCATTGCGGAAATATTTGCACAAAAGCGAGTAGGATATACTCTGTACGCAGACGCAGCCTTCCCCCTCATCGAGAAGCAGGCAGTTCCCGCCATCATAATTGGCGCACAGCTTCTTTATCAGGGCGTTAGCTCGGTATCTCTGCCGCCCCGTCATTTGCGGGAGCATTTGCACCACTGCTTTCTGTTACTTTTTTCGCCACAACGACAAGCCTTCCGTTCGTGCGGGAGTATTCACAGGTGGAAAGCGTGATCAGCTTGTCGCCGTACTCCGCCGAAACGCCCGTGTCATAAAGGGAAAGCTCCTTACATCTTTCAATATAAGCGTCAAACTCCTCCGGCGACTGAGCGTCCGTAAAACGGTAATATTTGAAGGCTTCCGGGCTGTCGGTGTAGACAACGGTTTTGAAAACCGCAAGGATTTCGTACTCATTTTTCTCTGTCAGGGTGTTAAAAGCAATCGTTTTATGTTCCCGCCAGAAATCCTCGTCCTTGAATTTTTCAAGGTCGGCGAACATCGAGCCGTTGTTCATATGATGACCGTAGATCACTACATTGTCCGAGGGCTTTAAAACATCGCAGTCCTCCTGCACATACGGGCAGCCGTAAGAACTGTATTCTTTATCAAATCCACGCTTCAAATAGTAGTTCGGGTTATCAACCGTCTGCATAACAGGATAATTGATATTCGTATCCTCCACGCAAATCCAGCCGACCAAATCATTGTTTTGACGGTACAGCTCGGTAAGCTCCGGCAGTATCGTCTTATCTTCCGAATAGATGATCGGCTCGGCAGGCTCGGTTTCGCTATCCTCTACGAGCTGTACGAGAGAATCGTACATCTGCTCCTGATGTTCCGCCTCCCTGTAATGGTCGATAATGAAATAGCTGCTGACGCCGAGCAGGACGGTAAACGCCGCCATCAGAGCAATACAAATCTTTTTTCTCATTGCCATATCCTTTCTGAAACAAGGGACGGGAGCTTATGCGCTCTCGCCCGGTTTGGTTGTCATCAGCTTATACAGCTTCGTATTTTTCGGGAATTTATTTGCGAACGGCACAAGGGAGCTGCCCACCTTGATAAGCCCGTGTCCGGCTTCCACATTCGTAATATACGACATCTGAAGGTCGGAGATATTTAAGAGCTTCGCCAGCTCCAGCCTGTCCGTGGAAGCCTGATTAAGCATAATGATAAACTCGGAGTTTGCGAGCATTGTCCTCGCCGTATGGCTCTGCAAAAGGTCGTCCACATTCTGCGTAATACCCGTAGCATAAGCGCCGTATTTACGCACACGCTTCCAAAGAGTAAAAAGGAAGTTAGCGGAATACTCGTGCTGGAACAGCAGATAAATCTCATCAATAAAGATGAAGGTATTTCTGCCTTTCGCCCTGTTCTGCGTAATGCGGTTTAAGATGGAGTCGAGAACAACCAGCATACCGATAGGCATAAGCTGTTTGCCGAGGTCTAAGATGTCATAGCAGATCAGGCGGTTATTAGTATCCACATTCGTGTGCTTCGCAAAGGTGTTCAGGCTGCCGTTGGTAAACAGCTCGATGGCAAGGGCGATTTCCTGCGCCTCCGGCTCGTCCTGTTTAAGAAGCTCCGCCCTGAAATCCTGCAAGGTCGGCACTTCGCCCTGATAGTTATTCTGCTGATAGGTGCGGTATACGCTGGCGGTACAGCGGTCGATAATGGATTTCTGCTTTGCGCCGAGGTTGCTGCCGCCGATGAGCTGCTCGCACAGGGACATAATAAACTCCGATTTCAGAATGACCGGATTTGCACCGTCGCCGTATTCCTTCGTCATATCCATAGCGTTGATGTGATTTTGGGAAGTAGCGGAGATATGGATTACCTCACCGCCGAGCGCCTTCACAAGCTGTGAATATTCCCGCTCCGGATCAATGATGATAACATCGGAATCCGAGGAAAGAATCACATTCTCAATCTCGCCCTTTGCGGCAAAGGACTTACCGCCGCCGGATACGCCAAGAATAAAGGAATTACCGTTGAGAAGCTGCTTGCGGTCGGCGATAATCATATTTTTGCTAATCACATTCTGCCCGTAGTAAATACCGTTCTCGTGAAAAATATCCTGCACTCGAAACGGGATAAACACGGCAAGGCTTTCGGTCGTAAGGGTACGGAAGGTATCAATCTTCCGCACACCGAATGGCATAACCGTATTCAGCCCGTCCACCTGCTGGAATTTCAACACGCCGAACTGACAAAGGTGCTTTCTCGCCGTGGTAAGCAGCGCTTCCGTATCGTTATCAAGCTGTTCTTTGGAATCCGCCGTATGCACAAAGGTAATCACGGCGAACATCATTCTCTGATCCCTCGTCGTTAAATCATCGAGAAATTCCTTCATTTCCTTTTTCTGCTGTTCCATATCATAGGGAACGGTCGCCGAAAAGTTATTGTTGGAGTTCTGCCGCCTCTGCCAGTTGGTAATGTTCGTCTCTACGCCGAGCAGACGGTTTTCCGCTTCCCGTACCGCTTCGTCCGTTGGTACGGGGACAACATCAATCGACATCATCAGATTGCGGTTGAGGTCAGTCAGCTCCGCCACCATACTGTCCTTGATATAGGAAGCGTACTCACGCAAAAAAAGGACTCTCCCGTAACGGTCGCCCATTTTGAAGTAGTCCTTTTCAAATTCCATTGAGTCGGGACAGATATAGTCCTTGAAGCTGTGTCCCTTTTTGCGGGTTTCCTTTATATCAAAGTGGAAAGAGGATTCCTCGCCCACACGGTAAAAGTCGTGGAAGATACGCAGCCTTTCATCGGTTTCCAACTCCACGCACTGGCTGCCGAGCCTGCCGAAGTGAGCGATCAAGTCAGCGCCCACACGGGCAAAATAATTCCTTGCGTCCTCAATATTCTTCTTGTTGACGGAAATCGTCATATACTTATCCTGCACGATGGCGTTTGCGCCTGTCGCTTTCTCCAAAAGGATTTTATTATACTCCTCACGGTATTCATCAAGGCTGTCGCCTTTCATCGGGATAAGAATGTTGTTCTCAAAGTCCAGCCGATTTAAACGGCGGTTGTTGATTGTGATTTTTGTCGTTGCTCCGGAGTCGAGGGAATTGAGCAGCTCTGAGTATTCAAGGAACATCGCTTCCTTATCCTCACGGCTGGCAACCGCATAGTTAATATCGGAAAATTTATAGGTCTTGGAAAACTTGTCTTTTCCAGTCTGAAAGATACCGTCGTCATAAATGGCGGTAATGGGGATCACATCCTGAACGCCCTTCGGCACAACAAACTTTTCTTTTTCCTGTTTGCGGAGATTGGTAAGTGTTTTAATCATTCGATTTCATAGCCTCCTTTGCTTTTGCTTCGATACTCGGCTTGAACAGCTCGCAGTAGGTATTCGTTGAACGGAAAGTGAGCTTTTTCGGCATTAAGAACTCCGATTTAATCCACGCATAAATGAATTTCTCTGCGGTCATTCCGTTATATTTAACAAAACCAAGAGCCGCAAAGGGGGCGGCTCCCAAAATGCACATCCACGATACGGTTTCCGTGCCGACATAGGGCTTGAGCAAGAAATAGATACCTACCGCCACTACGCAGGCACAGGCAGAAAAAATGAACTGCCGCAGTGACAGTCCAAAAAACATCGCTTCTGTGTAATTCCTGATTTCTCTATTGATTTTGACTTCCATTTAGGAACTCCTTTCTTTTCGTTTTTGTGCCTGCCGGATTTCATCGGCGCAGACACATTCGTCCGCAAGGCAAGTAACTTTGCCTTTCCGCCGCCCTCCGTAATACAGGCAATATCTGCAATCGCAGTCCGCAAGGGTGTAGCCCTTGAATTTGTTGTATATTCGTTTCATTCTGTTCTCCTTACAGCCCCATCATCTCACGGATAATCCGGTCAGACATTCGCACTGAGCCGACCAAAACGAGCATATTAAAGAGCAGCTCGCCGATATAAGCCCATACCTGCGTAACTGCTGCCGCATTTGGATCGACCACAGGCGGGGAAGAAGCGAACAGTGAGAAGATAATGCAGGCTAAAACAATCACTGCCCCTTCAAGACACACGGCGCAGTAGCTTTTGATAAACGATTTACCTACATTCTGACTCGGTTCTCCCGCAAAGGTGGAAAGCGGAATCGGGGCGAGCGCTGTATACATATATAATTTAAAAAATCTCCCATACACCGTCATAATGAGCAGGAATGACATTACCGTGATGAACAAGCCGCCGATGAGCGTAACCGCCCAAAGCGGAATTGACTCGAAAAAGCCGCAGCTTTCTATGGTGTCAATCATTTCCTGCGGCAAGGTTGTCTGCTGTGCCGAGGTAAATCCGGCTGCGGTCATAATTGTGCCGATTGTACCCTGAACAATATTGAAAAGGGCAAGCATTAGCTCCATACCATAAGTAATCGCTGCTTTTGCAATAGCAAATCGGATAAAAAGCTTTACAGCGTGTTCTGGTTTTTTTACCTCAGCAAAACTGCCGCAAGTACGCACCATACCGACCACAAAAAACAGCACCAAAAGCGCAAGCCCTATCGCCTGCACTGCGCCGTTGATATTGACAATGACCGCCCATATCCCGCCGCCTTTGAAGTTCTGCGGCGTAGTCGTAATAAGCTGCCATATCTCAGCGAGTTTTTCATTCCAAGTTTCGAGGGCGTTCTGGAGATTCTGAACTACCCAGTTATCACTCAATTTTGTAGCACCTCCTTAAAAAGAAAAATGGGGCGTTCCTGAAAAACAATCCAGAAACGCCCCTGAGCGTCGTTTGCGTAAGGGTTAGCCCGTAATCAGAGTGAGGATTTCTTTCGCAAAAACGATAATGATACCGCCCGCCAGCGTCAGAAATCCGTTCGCACGCTGCGAGGGATCGTGGGATTTCAGGGAAAGTCCTACCTGAACGATACCAAAACCGAGCAGGATCAGACCAATCGCACGGATAAAGCCGAAGATGAAATCGGACAGGTTGTTGACAACGGTAAGCGGATCGCCTGCGGCGAAAGCCGTTGTAGACATCGCAAAAATAGCAGTCAGGCTTAAAACCGCCGCACAGTAATAACGAAAGCCTTTCTTTACCTTTCCGGTCATCGGCAGTTTGCGGGTTTCTTTCTTCTGAGTCTTATGAAAAATATTCATTCTGTTTTCCTCCAATCAATTTGATAAGTTCTCAAAGTCCTCATCGGACAACAGCTCGTAAGTCGTTTCCGAAAGCTCCATTTCGGGAACGCTGTCGAGATCAACATATAGAGTTTCAATCGTCGCCACATTTTTTGTGACTTCGCCGTGCTGATACACGCCGCCTTTCCCGTCTGCGGTATATGCCACATTCGGGTGTTTCAAAATGTCGTACTTCAAATCCATTACCGGAAGCTCGCCACGGATAAACAAAATAGCGTAGCGGTTGTCAAGCATTCTCACTTCATCAGGGGTAAGCAGCTCACGACCGGAAATCTGATAATTGGTCGAGTAGTTTCCGCTCCGCCCCTCGCTTTTCCCGTAGGTGTTCGTATCAATCGTTTCCTTGCCTAAAAGCTCGGACACATACTTGTGCGTACTCTGCTCATTGCCGCCGAGATAGAGAAATTCATCGCAGTTGCCTACGATGGATTCCCATTGCTTTTCAAAAAGGGCTTTGAGCTGTGCCAGATTTTGCAGGATAATAGATACCGACACGCCTCTTGAACGCATAACAGATAGTATCTTGTCAAAATCGTCGGGCAGCGAAACATTCGCAAATTCGTCCATCAGGAAATGGACGGGTATGGGCAAACTGCCGCCGTGAATATGGTCGGCAGAATAAAAGAGCTGCTGGAAAAGCTGCGTATAAAGGATACTGACGAGGAAATTAAAGCTCGAATCATTATCCGGTATCAGCGCAAACAGCGCCGTTTTCTTCTCGCCCATTGAAGCAAGGTCAAGCTCATCGGCGGAAGTCAGCGCCGCTAAGCTTTCAAGATTGAATTTCTCCAATCTTGCGGCAAGGGTAATCTGAATGGATTTGAGCGTCTTTGCCGAACCGGAATGGTAGGAACGATAGTATTTCAGGGCAATGTGGTCGGGATTATCCATTTCCAAATCGGCAAACAGATTATCGAGGGGAGAAGGTCTGTTGTCCTCCTCGTCCTCAATCGCCGCCGCCCTGAGCATTTCCATTACCATTGCAAAATTCTGTTCCTCCTCCGGTGCTTCGTAGTGCAAATAAAAAATAAGGGCGAGTAAAAGCATACTCGCCGCAGTATCCCAAAAAGGATCATTGGATTGAGAGCCTTTCGGGGTGGTACTCTTAAAAAGGTTGGTCACAAGGCGCTGAATATCGTTGTCGTTTCTGAGATAGACAAACGGGTTGTAGCAATGGCTTTTCTCCATTGAAATCAAGTCCAGCACCTTGATCTCATAGCCTGCTTTTTCAAGCAGATTGCCGACATCACGCAGAATTTCCCCTTTTGGATCTAAAATTACCTGAGAGGAATTGCTTGTCTGCATTAAATTCGGCTTGCAATAGAATCTTGTCTTGCCTGCGCCGGAGCCGCCGCACACCAGAGTATTCAGATTCCTCCGGTGCTTTTTCGCATTGAGTCCGATTCGGACATTCTGCGTCATCAGCTTATTTTCCGAGGGCGGGCTTTGACGGTACTTTTTGTCAATGGCTTTTGCGCTGCCCCATTTCGCTGAGCCGTGTTCCTCACGCCTGCGGTAGTTCCTCCGTGTGGACAAATAAATTCCAATCCCCATTCCGTAGAGCAAAAGCAAAACGAGGACAGTTTTTAAGCTGTCCCCGCAAAGCTCGATATGGAACGGATCATTGAATGCCGTCAAAAGGCTCGGCAGTATCTCCGGCAGACCGCCCTTGACGGACGGTGCTATCAATAAGCCGAGCCACACAACGGGAAGAATCCCAATAACCGCAAGGATAATCGCAGACTGCTTGTTGCTATCTCGATTCACGGCAGGATTCCTTTTCTACCACTTTGAACTTGCGTCTTGGGGCGTGACCGATTTTAATAATCAGATCGTCTACGGCGTCGGTGGACTTGCCCTCTTTTTTGAGGTCGGTCTTTTTATCGTTCAGGGAACGGATTACAACACCGTGTTCATAATCGTCCAAAGCGATATGGTAGAGTTCTTCTTTCATCGCAGCTACCTCCGGTTATCTCTCCTGTTCCTTTGAGCGCTCCGCCCGCTGGCGGTACAGCTCGTCGGAAACACGGGCGGTAATTTCCTTAAACGCCTTCTGCGTCTTGCCGAGTTCAGCTTTAATTTCTTTCGGCTCTTTGTTTTTCAGTTCGTCGGGGATACGGTCAATCGCAAAGTTCTGCGTATCGACGCCGTATTTCTTACAGAGCATATATCCAATGCACACCGCCTGAAATCCCATATCCCTGCGGCTGTAGTATACCTCGCTGTTCATAGAAAGCTCGGCGTGACCGAGTTCCTGAGCGACGCACTGGCAGAGGGCAACGCTGTCGCCGATGTCCCGCTTCACATAAAGCGTCTGATCTTCATTTTTATAAAAAGCGCCCATATCGGGATAAGGAAGCTCACTCACACTTTCAATGTTGATCGGGGCGCTGTCGAGCATAACCGCCACCAGCTTTCTCGGATCACGGTTAGCGGTCGGGGCGGCGGGGCGCTTGCCGTTGGTCTGTGAAACATCCAGCACTCTTTTCAAGTTAAAATCAATGCCGATTGTCCCGTCTTTCTTGGTGTACTCGTAGGGATCAAGGATAATAAAGGTCTTGGAGCCTTTATTGACCTTTACGCCCTCAGCCGCCCAATCATCAAACTCCTTGATTTGGCTTGCCTGCGGGAACTGTTTATACATCAGCAGCGTATTGTTCGCCGTGTACCTGTCCATACGGCTCTGCACATCAAGGTAGGCTTTGAATTTTTCCGGCGACTGCACCACTTCCGAAGCGGTATTGTCGAGCAGTTGATAAATAGCTTCTTTCTCCGCCTTTTTCTTGGCGGCGTATCCCTCCGGCGAAAGTCTCGGCGGTCTTGCGCCGCTGCTTTGCTTATTCTTAAAATCGTTGGTCATATCTTTTTACCTCTCTTTTGATAGATTTGATTTTTGCGGGTGCGGGACGCTAATCTGCCCCAACGCCTGTGCTGTGCGGTTTTCTTCTTTGGAAACGGTCGGCTCGCTGTGCTCTGTTCCTTTTTCCGCCTTTACCGCCGCCCTGTATCTGCTGAGATTTTCCTTTACAGACGATTTCACACGGGAAACTCTGAGCTTATCCGCTGTATCCATCGCCTTTTGCTCCAAAGACGCAAATCCTTTCTGCGCTTTTTCAAATAAACGGGACAGCCTTGATAATACGCCTTTATCCGTTTTGGAATGTTCCGCTTCCTTTGCGGCTTTTCCCATAAACAGCAGCCCCATATTTTTCAAATGCCCTTTTGCTCCCTGAAGCTCCACCTGCATAGCGGACAGCTTCTTTGTGTCCTGCGCCATCTCCTTTGACATTCTGCCGAACATAGCAGACAGCTTATCCAGCGCTTCGGGGATTTTCATTGCCCTGACCGATTCGGCGAGGGCGTCCCTGCCTCTTTCCCGGAACGCCCGCACAGCGTTCCCGGCTGACTGGATCAGATTGTCCTTCATCTTTTTGACTGCGGAAAATCCCTGACGGATTTTGCTCTCCGTTTTTTCCACAAGGGTATGGCACTTGCTCCGCAGCGTGTTGTTGTGGATCAGATTGATTTCACGGCGCATATCCTGAAGCTCGCCGAGCATTCCTGTCAGCGTTTCTTCCATACCGCCGATATAGCTTACCAGCGACTGCACCTCGTTTTTCTCTTTCATCAAGCCGTTTTTATCAAGCGTGTCTAACAGCTCCACGATCTGCGGGTGTTCCTTCAGTTGATCCATTTCGCTCACCTCTCTTTCGGCTTCTTGGATTTCTTCGGCTGCCTGTGAACGGTCTGCCGATTGGCTTCAGGGGTTTTCGGCTTCTCTTTGGAAACCTCCGGCACAGTACGCTCTGCTTCCTTTTCCGCTTTGGCAGCCGCCTTGTATCGGTCGAGCTTTTCCCTGACCGAAGGCTTCTTATCCGCCGCCTTTGCGACACCCTTATCAGTGTGCGTACCTGTCGTTTCTGAGTCTCGCTCGGACAGAGGGCTTTTGTCCGTCTTTGCGACCGAGGGGTTTTGGTGGGAATTTTCCTCCTTCTGCATTGGCTTTCCCATCGCTTCCTCCACGATGATTTCGCCCCTTGATTTCGTAGGCACTTCATTGGCAGCCGCTTCACGGTCTGCCACATCTTTTTCCGCTTCGGAAACAATGGAAGCCTTATCGACTTTACCAAGTTCAAAGCGGTCGGAAATACGCTGGATTTTCGCAGCGTCCTCCGCACGGGCGATAATATCGACCATCGCCGTATCGCTCTTGGTATTTTTATCACGCAGAACGCAGTAAAGGACGCCGTACCGTTTCGCCTGCTCGGTAAACTTCGGCAGGTCTTTCTGCTGGAACGAAAAAACCTTCAGCTCCTTGCCGGACTTAATCATATTGGTAAGCCGTGCTTTTCCTCGTGTCTTATTCGACTGGCTGATTTCCTGCTTCAGCACGGAAGCTAACAGAATAGCGATATTCTTCGCCGCCGAGCCTGTGAGCCGGACAGCCACTTCAAATCCTTCAAGCGACAGCCTGACGATTTGTTCTGCTGCGTCACCGCCGTTGTTCATAATTTCGGGACTCCTTTCTTTGAGATTTTTCTTCCTCTGCCTTGACTTGCGAAAGGGTATCGGCAATTACGCCTGACCGCTTCGCAATCCCGTCGCAGAGCTTTACTTCTTTGCGAAGCTCTTTCAAGCGTTCGGAGATAGCTGAAATTTTCATCTTTGCCGCCGACAGCCGTTCATCTGATATATCTACCTTTCGTATTTCATTTCGGAGATGTGTTCTGTCGGCGGTAAGGGTTTTGATTTCGTCCTCAACCGACCGCTTATATGAAAAAAGCTGCTCGTCCGTACCGATCTGGTGCTTGCCGAGCAGCGTTACCTGTTTGGTGAGTTCGTCCATCTTCATCAGATCGTCTTTGAGAAGATAGTGAAGCCTCGCCGTATTCTGTTGTTTCTGATTGTGCTTCGGAAGGTAGCCGAGCCGATAGCAGTAGTATAGATACAAGCCATACAGACCGCCGACCTTTTGGATTTTGCTTTCTCTTGTGGGCAGGCGGTACTGCCGGACAATATAGGTCTTTGGCTGGAACGGCTTGAACACGATATTATCCCGGTTGGCAATAAGCCGTTCAAGGATTTTCTCTTTGGTGTATTCCTCGCCGAGCCGGTAAGTCCGTATCGGCTTTTCGCTGCCCTTGGGTGTAACCGTCGCATACTTACGATTAGGACTAAAATTCGAGTGATAGCCCATCACGCTCAGCTCATATTGGAACTGCCGCAGGTTACGGCTCATCGCAATCGCTTCGTCAATCGCTTTTTTGGCGTTGTTGTATCGGGTGGGCATACCCGCCTCGTCCTTCATCGTAAGATAGGCGGGCGATCTGTGCAGCTCCGGCTTTTCTACAATGGACAGCTTGTGTTCCAAGCAAATCTCGTCGGCGATATGGCGGAAGTAGTACCAAGACTTTTCTTTGTCTTTCAGCCGCTTCCCATCGGCAAAGGAAACGGAGTTGATGACAAAATGGCAGTGGAGATGTTTCGTGTTCAGATGGGTAGTAACGACCACCTGAAACCGCTTGCCCCACATCTTTGTTGCGAACTCCATTCCGATCTGCTGCGCCTGTTCGGGCGTAACCTCGTTTTCCTTAAAGCTCAGATACCCGTGATATGCCTGAATCCCGTCCGTCTTGCCGAACTGCTCCTTGACGGTAATGAACTGGTCACGAGCCATCGCCACATTGCAGTTGATCCCGTCGCAGAAAAACTCGTGTTCCGTTTTCTCCTCGTCCTTTGCGTAGGCAAGCACATCTTTGAGCGCCTGATAATCTTCGGCAGAGTATTCGGGGTTGGCGGTCTTTTCAGGATTGGTCGTATAGTCGAGTACCTGACCGAGCTGGACGCTTACCTTCCAAAGCTTTGTTACTGCCATTTCAATCCGCTTTTTTCAGGGCGCAGAAATTCACGCTCAATCGCCGCCTGAAACTTGTGCCACCTCAGCGCTTCGTTCTTCAGCATTTGCGAATCCACAAAACCGAGGGCGTTCGCTTTAATGGCGAGCTGATTGATGTTGTTGCCGATAGCGGAAAGCTCCCGCATAGCGTCGTAAAACCTCTCGTCCGGTTTTTCTCTCGGCTCATAGCCACGAAGAAGCAGTCGTACAAGCGCCGCTTCGGTCAGGCAGGCTTTCTTTGCTTTCTTCTGCAAGTCCTGTGCTTCCGCCTTTGAAAACCAAAACTGTTTTTTGACTGTTCGTTTCACAGCTCCTCGTCCTCCTTTCGGATATTTGGTGTGCGGCTGATTCGGTTGATCTGCATAAGGCACATTATCGAGATACCGATAACGCCGCCGAGCAGGAAGCCTATCATAAAGAATAGAAATTCGTGCATAGTCAAAATCCTTTCCTGTATTGGGGTATTAGGGGCAGCCCCTAACGAGCTTTTACTGTTTTTACCCGATAGGAGTAAAAACAGTCTGCTCGCTAAGCTAACGCAGACCTGTCGGGCTGCCCCGTATTTTCCTGATATTTATCGTTCTTTGTCCGCCCTGTCGGGCTTGAACGGCTCGATCTCAATCCCGTGTGCGGTTTCGTGGAATCGCTCAGGATACCGAAAAAGCCGTTTGTACTTCAGTAGTTGTTCGCTTGATAAGCTGCTGTATTTCTCATCGGCGACATTGGAACGGGCAATAAAAAAGTCGCCGTGAATGATGTCGGCGACCTCTCTTGAATCTTCAATTAAGAAGCATTTTTCTATTTTCCAACCGTCCTTACCGCCCATTTCGTCTGCCATCAAGCCCTCCATTCTCAGGCACGGATCAACACCGTCCAGAGAAGCGCCGTAGATGGAATAGCCGCCCATACGGGACTGGAACGCTTTGTTGTCCGAGCTTACTTCGTAAGTCCGTTCAAACTCGCTGTACGGTTTTTTGAAGGTATCGGCGGTAAAAACGATATGTGCGGCAAGGTGCTGCCTGTTGTTTTCCGCTTCCCGAAAAAGAGATTTCAGGTCGCTGTAACTCATCTGTGTACGCTTCGGCGGCTGGTAGACCGCCCGATTCATCGGCAGCTTTTCCTGCTTCCCGTCACGGTTGCAGACGATAGCGGCGTCATCTTCAAAGGGCATATACTCGTCTAAACCGCCTCCGCCGACCAGTGCTTTCATCGCTTCATAGGTGTTCGGTATCTCTTTTATGACGGGAGATTTGCCGACCGGAACGAGCAGAACTGAGATTCTCTCCTGCTCGGCAAGCGATAGGAAGCGGTCACTGACCTGCGTCTTTTCCGGCTCAAAATCTACCTTCTGAAAACCGAAGCTGTCGCAAA
The DNA here is from genome assembly GCF_025567265.1 of Dorea amylophila. Lineage (NCBI taxonomy): Bacteria > Bacillati > Bacillota > Clostridia > Lachnospirales > Lachnospiraceae > Dorea > Dorea amylophila. Next base: position 96,728 of record NZ_JAOQJW010000005.1, read on the forward strand.
AGTGGAAGTAGCTTTTTCCGGTATTCCCGTCAATGATCTCCACCACATCGGATACGGACATCGACCGCCCTTTATATCCTGCGGGGTGTTCAAGATTGAAAATCTCATAGAGCTTTTCCAGCGTGAAGCAGTTTACTTCTCCCTCGAACACCTTATCATAGAGGCTGCTGTCGATCTCTGAGCTGCCCTGAAATTTGGGCAGGCTCTCATAATTCATAAAGGCGACATTGTTGGCGTCACGCTTCATATTGATCTGATAAATTCGTACATTCAACGCTCATAGCTCCTTTCTTTGGATTTATAGATTCCAAGCTGTATACAGAGGTAATCGTTATAGTCCTTGCCTTTCTTCGGCGGCTCGTCAAAGACCTCATACTTGTTTCTGAGCAGTTCTTTTAAGGTATTGGCACAGAGCCTTCCCGTTTTGTCATTGTCCAAGTGCAAATGAATCGTCTTGATAAGTGGATTTTTCTCAAGGAAAACGGAAAGCGCAATCGGAATTTTGCTGTCTTTGCTCTCTTTCTTCGGCTGATACACGCCCGAAAGAGAGAGCAGATTTTCTGCTTTGTAGTCCTTACCCTGAGCTTTTAGCAAAGTGGCATAGGACAGCAAATCAATGGCGGCTTCAAACAAATGCACCGACTGGCAAGGCTCTTTTGCAAGCAGGCGAAAGGAATATTGCTTGTCGCTTCCGTATGCGTCTCCCTTAAAGGTGCTGTTTCCTAAACCACGGTAAGCGGCATACTTTGGCGTCCCCGTTTCGTCCTTCCCGATAAAAACCGCATTATGATAGCGCCCGTTGCTTTCAAAAATCACACCGTCCGCAATGCACTCCTGAATAATCTGATAGTCAATGCCACGATTAAAAAGATACTGTATTACCCGTTTACTGTCTTGATATTTTTCCGGCAAACGCAATACCTTTGGCTCATTTTTTTCTTCTTTTTTCGGTGGCGGCGTCCAATTTGCCAGTTCTTTTGCCGTAAGGATTTCCACTGCGTCCATAAAAGAATAGTTCCTGACTTTTATCAGATAGTCAAGCGCATTATAACCGCCGAAACCTTGCGACCACCAAAACCATTTACCATTGGATATTTTCAAGCTGTCGTGGTCAACGGTACGATATACATTTTTCGTACCTTTAACTTCCTCAACATTATCCGGCTCAAACTTTCTCAGATAAGTGAGCAGATCTATTTGCCGCACCTGTTCAATAATCTCCGGCTCAACATATGGCATATCAAATCTTCCTTTCCTTGAGAAGCTCAGCGACTTTCTCAATGGAATCTTCCATATCGTCTACCTCAATATTCATCATCCATTCGTCCCAAGACAGTTCCAAAACATTTTTAGTTGTCAATAGAACGCTTACCATTTCCGGCGGAAGCTCCGTATTCTCCACATAGTCGTACAGCTCGCACATAAAGGCAAACTGCTTATCGTTTGTGATGATTGTGACCTGCGGCTGGCAGAGATACCGCTTCACATATCGGATCAATTCTCTTTCAAGCTGGCACTGCAACACCAGCATATCCGCACGGACGGTTTTTAATTTACACATCATTTTTCTCACCTGCTTTCTCTGCTTTTATCCCGTTTGAGTACATCGTTTGCCCTTGTTTCAATGGAATCCCGAATGGTATCCATGTGCTCAACCTCTCTGTCCTTAAACTCCTTATAGACATCATCAAGCGGGCAGGGAGAGCGAAGCAACGCCTTTGCCTGTTTCGGAGAAAGTTCCAGCTCCTCCATACACATCACAATGTCCTCTTTCATCGTGTACTCGTAGGTATGATTCAGAATTTCCTCCGGCGGCTGTGAAAGCAGCCAATCTCTGTACTTGTCCTGCTCGGCTTTCATCTTGTCATAGAGCAGGGCGTTGTAGTCTGTTTCGCCCATATGCGAACACCTCCTTAAACAAAAAATATAGCCGCCTGATTTCATTAAAAACCAAGCGGCTATGTAAAGGTATTTGTTATTTGATAATGCCTTGCTATACTTGTTTGACGAACGCAATACAAATTTTACTTTAAACCATATCTTTTTACCAGCTTATTCATTTCATCATCTTTAAACGATTCTATCCGTTCCCGTAATGTCACAGTTCCTTCCATTTTATCTAAATCTAATCCGTGCTGTAGCATCATCTCAAGAATCGCATTGTTCTTCTCATTGATTGTTCCTATTGCGCTCAAAATAGGAGAAAATCCTCTTTCATCATTGATGTTTGGGTTAGCGCCTGCTTCCAATAATACTTCTATTGCTTCTAAGTAGTGACTTTGACAAGCCCTATGAAGATATGAGAACCCTTTGCTATCCTGAAAATTGGGATTATCGACCGTTTTGAGCTTTTCCAGTAAATCATCCGATTTCTCAACACCCAGTCTGAAAAATATTTCATCTCTATTAAACATATTTGGATACATTTTCCTATGTCCTCTACATTTCAAAATTCAATTTGTTTTTTAGTTATTATATCACAGAATTGTGTCTTTTTCCACCTTGCCGTAATATGTAAAGGCGGTATGAGACTTCTCCCATACCGCAAAAGGATTATCGCTCATAGGCTCTTTCCTTTGAAACAGGTACGCTGTCGCCCTCATCCGGCGCACCGTCCACCAGCTCATTTTCCCGCTTGTCTACATTGAGCAAGCCGTTTAAGACATTGAGCCGATTTGTCTTTTCGGTCAGTTCTTCTTCCTTGTCAAACGGTTTTTCAACCTCTGCTTTCGCAGTAGCGAATTGCTGTTCGAGGGTCGAAAGCTCCCTGCTTTTTGCCTCCAGCCGTTCAGGAATTTTCTCAATGGCATTGTCGATTCGGGTAATATTGCCGACAGCGTCCGTACCTAAAGAAACGGAACGGGAAAGGCTGCCCTTGATTTTTACCTGATAGGCTTTCTCAAAGGTATCAAAGGAAAGCTCCAAATCAAAGCCTCTGTACTTGCCGAGAGGGACGGGATCAGGCGAGGTCATCTCTTTGCAGGCGTCAATGATTTTCTGTCCGCCTTCCGCTTTTTCGGAATAAGAAACACCCTTAACCTCTATTCCTACGAAGGTATCGTCAAGAGGTTTCGGGTGTTCTTTTGCAAGAGATCTATCCTTTTCCAGCCCCGCAATCGTCTCTTTTATCCGGGCGATTGTTGTCGGGTAATATTTGATGATTTTGTCCTCCAGCTCATATTTTTCGGAAAGATAATTAGACTTCAAAAGGCGCAGCTTCTGCACCTGAATATCCAAGTCCATTTTCTCCTTGATGTGCGGGTTATCTGCCGCAAGCATTTTGATCTCCGCATAGGAAAGAGCAGTAGCGTCCACATCTTCACAGGAACGCACGGGCGATTTGCTCGTCATAATCTGACTTGCGAACTTCTGCTTGCCCTCAACGAGCTGCCAGCAGTATGCGTCAAAAGTGCCTTCAGTAACATATCGGTACAGACCGACCTTTGGGTTTTCGTTGCCCTGCCGCACCGTTCTTCCGGCTCGCTGCTCCAGATCGGCAGGTCGCCACGGACAGTCAAGGTCGTGGGAAGCAATGATCTTGTTCTGCACATTCGTCCCCGCACCCATTTTCTGTGTACTGCCCATCAGGATTCGCACTTCGCCACGGCGTACCTTTTTGAACAGCTCCTGCTTCTTTGTTTCGGTATCCGCCTCGTGGATAAACTTAATTTCCGATTCGGGAATACCACGCTCGATCAGCTTCTGTCGTATGTCCGTGTAGACGGAAAATTCGCCTGTGCCCTTTGGAGTGGAGAGGTCGCAAAATAGAAGCTGCGTCAGCCTTTTATCGCTGTTTTCCTCCCATATACGGAACACCTCATTCACACAGGCGTTGACTTTACTGCCTTCTTCATCGGGCAGCATTGGATTCATCATTCGCTGGTCAAGGGCGAGCTTCCGCCCGTCGTTCGTAACTTTCAGCATATTATCTACGCTGGAATCCACATTGCCGCCCCTTATCTTTTCGGCTCGTTCGCCGAGAGAGGCGACCATATCTTTTTGCACCTGCGACGGCTTCACGGCGATGTTGTGATACTCCACTTCCGGTACGGGAAGATCGAGCATATCCGCCGTTTTGATGTCCGCCACCTGTTTGAACATCGCCATCAGTTCGGGCAGATTATTAAATTTCGCAAAGCGTGTTTTCGCTCTGTATCCTGTTCCTTCGGGTGTAAGCTCGACTGCCGTGACCGTCTCTCCGAACATCGACGCCCAAGCGTCAAAGTGCCGTAAATCGTGTTCTTGCAGCGTTCGGTACTGCAAATACCGCTGAATCGTATATAACTCTACCATACTGTTTGAGATCGGCGTACCCGTTGCAAATACAACGCCACGCCCTCCGGTAATTTCGTCAAGGTAGCGGCATTTCATAAAAAGGTCGGAAGATTTCTGCGCTTCCGTCTGGGCGATACCACCTACATTCCGCATTTTTGTATAGAGATACAGATTCTTGTAATAATGACTTTCATCTATGAAAAGCCTGTCTATACCGAGTTCTTCAAAGGTTACGACATCATCCTTTCTTGATTGATCATTCAGCTTTTCCAGTTTCGTTTGCAGGGATTTTTTCGTCTTTTCAAGCTGCTTGACGGAAAAACGGTCGCCACGGTTTCGCTTTGCCTCCGCAATCCCTTCGATAATATCGTCAAGCTGCTGTTGTAAAACAGCCCTCTGCCGTTCAACCGAAATCGGGATTTTTTCAAACTGCGAATGCCCGATGATCACGGCGTCATAATCGCCTGTGGCAATCCTGCCGCAGAAGCGTTTGCGGTTTTTCATCTCAAAGTCTTTCTTCGTAGCGACCAAGATATTCGCCGCAGGATAGAGCTGCAAGAACTCCGCCGCCCACTGCTCCGTCAAATGATTCGGCACGACAAAGAGGGATTTATTGCAAAGTCCAAGCCGCTTGGACTCCATAGCGGCGGCAGTCATTTCAAAGGTCTTGCCCGCACCCACAGCGTGTGCCAATAAGGTATTCCCGCCGTAAAGGATATGAGCGACCGCATTTTTCTGATGTTCCCGCAGCTCGATTTCCGGATTCATACCACTAAAAATGATATGGCTCCCATCATACTCACGGGGACGGATACTGTTGAATTTGTCGTTATACAGCCGCACCAGCTTTTCCCGTCTTGCAGGATCACGCCATACCCAATCCTGAAAGCCCTGCTTGATAAGCTCCTGCTTCGACTGGGCGATAGCGGTTTCCTTTTTATTGAGGACAGCTTTCTTTTTGCCCTCATCATCTTCGATATAGTCAAAGACACGCACATCTTTCATATTGAGCGTATCTTCGATAATCTTGTAGGCATTGACACGCTTTGTGCCATAGGTATTGTAGGCTTTCAGGTTCCCACGGTCATAGGATTTTCCCTCCACATTCCATTCGCCCGTCAGCTTTGAGTAATGGACTTTGATATTCCATCTCGCATAAACGGGCGTATCCAAAAACTCGTACATAAACTGCTGTGCGACTTCTTCCGGCAGCCAAGTCGTGCCGAGCTGCACGAAAATCTCACTGGCAGTCAGGTCTTTCGGCTGTACCTTTTCCAGCGCTTCCACATTGATTTTGTAATCTTCGGGGTAGACCTCTGCGGATTTTTTCGCCCAAGCGAGCTTTTCCCGCACATTGCCGGAGAGGTATTCGTCCGCCATCAGGTAATTTTGCTCATCACTGCCGCCGTAGCCGTACATCGGATTCAGGAAGATAACGCCCTTCAATTCCTCATAGATTTCCTGCTCGGTCTTGCCCGTAAGGGAACACATATATTCCATATCCACTTGAGCCTTTTCGCCCATAGATACGGCAAGCGCTTCGCTGGCGGTATCCACCGAGGTAACAGGGGTGTGCGGTTTGATCGTCCGCTTCGTGAACATATCCGCCTTGCGTTCAAGCTCCCCATTCTCATCAAGCACCTCCAGTGCGGAAAGCAGGGCAAAGGAGCTGTCCTGCGAAAATGCGGATACATTCGCACGGGAATTGATCAGCCCGTACTTCTTGGAAAAGTTATCGTAAAGCGCATTTAGCTTCTGCTGTTCCTTTTCGACTTCATAATCTGGATAGTCGGCAGTCTGCATTTCAATCAGGCTGCGAACACTGTCCCTTATGGCAATCATACCCTTGATCCGGTTTTCAGCCGTAGCGGAACACTCCACCGGAGTCATTCGGGAATTTTCACGGTAATAGATTTTATCGTCCACAACCGTATAGGAAAAGTTGCGGACTTCGGGATTGGCGGGAATGGAGTTATCTTCTTCGGTCAGTTCCTCGTCCACTTCGTAATCCGTGATCTCTGCGTGGATATTGGAAATGGCTTCGTCCAAAAGCTCGGCAAGGTCAGCGTTTTCATAAGGGATAACGGTATCTTCCTCGCCGAATCTGCCGGACACGGTTTTCCATTCGCCAAGTACCATTTCGGGATGATCGACAAAGTAGGCGTTCATCTTCACGCCGTTTTCATCGGTGTTCAGGTGTACCCATTCCGGCTCAAGGTCAATAAGTCTGTCTCGCTTCTGTAATATCAAAATATCCGAAACGACCTCTGTTCCGGCGTTTCCCTTAAAGGTGTTATTCGGCAGGCGAATAGCGCCGAGCAGGTCGGCTCGCTGTGCGATATATTTCCGCACGGCGGGATTTTCCTTATCCATTGTGCCTTTGCTCGTGATAAGCGCCATCACGCCGCCCGGTCTGAGCTTATCTAAGGATTTCGCAAAAAAGTAGTCGTGGATTAAAAAGTTATGCTTGTTATACCTCCTGTCATTCACTCGAATATCGCCGAAAGGCACATTTCCGATCACAGCGTCAAAAAAGCTGTCGGGGATATTTGCTTCCTCAAAGGCTAAAGCCGCTATCGAGGTTTTCTGATAAAGCTGCTGTGCGATACCCGCCGAAATCTTATCAATCTCAACGCCGTAGATTTTGCTGTCCTGCATAGACTGGGGCAGCATACCGATAAAGTTGCCGATACCGCAGGAAGGCTCTAAGATATTGCCCTCCTTAAATCCCATCTGCTCCATTGCCTTGTAGATCGAGGAAATGACAACGGGCGGAGTATAGAAAGCGGTCAGGGTGCTTGCCCTTGCGCTTTCATACTCATCGGGAGAAAGGGCGGTATAAAGCTCGATAAACTCGTCCGCCCACGAGGAGTTGTTCTCGTCAAAGGCTTCGGGGATACCGCCCCAGCCGACATACTGCGAAAGGATTTCCTGTTCTTCGGGTGTTGCAAAGCGGTTGTCAAACTCACATTCCTTCAGCACCCTGATTGCCTCCATATTCCTGCGGAAGCGTTCTTTTTTGCCTGCCTCCGGCACTTCGTGAGAAGCAAGGTCAAAGGTGTGCCGTTCGGACAACGGGATTTCAGGGTGCAGATCAAAGGTCTGTACCCGTGAGCGCTTCGGCTGGCTGAAAGCAGGCGTGAATGGCTCGGCTTCATTTTGCTCAGGCTGCTTAGCAGATGTGTCCTGCTTTGCCCGTTCCACATAAAGCCATTCGGCAGCTTCCTTTTCGGAAACAGATTTCTTGACCTGCTCCAAGTAGTCGTTTGCCTGCCACTCGCTCTTAAACTCCTCGCTGACGCCTTCATCGTCGATATAGATCGCTTCCGTCAAATCGTCCCAAATGGCATAGCCATCATCGGTTTCAATGACGAAAAATCTTTCGTCGGGCGGAAGCGTATTTTCTCCTGCAATCTGCTCCGCTTGCCTGAGCATTTCATCTGCCCTGTCGTTTGCAAGATAGGGCGAATCAATGATTTCTACACCTTTCGGTTGTGGATCAAGCTCGCTGATAAAATTTTGCGGTATGGTGTTCCCATCTTTATCCTTATAGAAAACGACAGTAAAAGGAACACCGTAGTAATTTTCTTCCTTTATATCCTTTTCCAACTGATAGGGGCTGGTGTATTCAACGCTTTCCCGCACCGTCCCGTCCGTGTGCAGATAGTCGATCCTGCCGACCGGCTTCGACTGCACCGGATCTTCCTTATTGGTCGATACGATGTTTCGGGTGCTGCGCTCTCCGTTTTCAAGGGAAGAAACAACTACATCAAAGCCACGGTCAAGAAGCATATTGACATAAGTTTCCAAGTGGTTTGCCGGAAAGCCGCACATCTGTGTCCGCTGATTGCCGCCGATAGAACGGGAAGCAAGATTCAGCTCCAGCGCTTCGCTTACGGTCTGTGCGTCCGCACCGTAGGCTTCAAAGAAATCGCCCATCTGATACAGCACGAGGCTGTCGGGATTAGCACTCTTAATTTCGCTGTACGCACGATAAGCGTCCGTAAAGCTGCTGCGCTCGTTCTGCTGAACAAGCCGCATAAAGCTGTCCTTTTGCTCCAAACGGGGCTGCGGATTTTGCACAGAGCGATCCATCAACTCCACATTCCAGTCATCTACCCGTGTGATTTCAAAAGGCTTTCCGTCCAAATACACTCTGTCTCCGACTTTATAAGCGGCAGAAAACAACGCTTTTTGCTGTTCCCGTGCCGCCGCCTGCTCAATCCTTGACACTACATCATCGGGCAGTCCGTCCACATAGTAGCGGATTTCGCCCTCGCTGCTGATATGAGCAATCGTTTGGTAATCGCCGTTTTCCTCAACGGCTCTGTTCCAGACGGTAAGACCGTTTCCGAGATAGCCCATACCAATATCAAAGGCTGGCGCTTTAGCCGGATCAGCTTTTCCCTCCGGCTGAAGGTAATCGCCGAGTCCTTCGCTTCGGACAGCCTGAATATAATCGTCTTGCAGGATAGTGTCGGGCGTGATAACTGCCAAAACCTTGTTTTCCATATCCTCCTCAAAAGAGTAGGACGGGCTTAGATCACGGGGTGTAACATAGAATTTTTTAATATCCCCGTCGTAGCTCTGAACAGCCTGCTGGAACTTTCTTAAATCCCCGGCAGTAAAAATCTCCTGCGTTACCCAATACATCTCATTGCCGTTTACCAAAGCGGTTTCCTTGAAACGCATATGGTGGGGAATGAGCTTTTCAAACTCGATAGAATTGAAACGAGGCTGCTGCTCTGCAACCGCCGCCTGATTCATTACCTTCAGGTGGTCATTCATCGGATTTTCCCGTACCCTGCGGTCAAACTCATCCCGTTCCAATTCCTTTTGGAACAACGGATACTGCATATCGTGAAGAACGACACGCTTATCATTAAAGGCAAGGATTTCATATTCGTCAGCGCCCATATACACTGTATCACCGAGATGATAGGCATACGCTGAATTTTCAGGAGTTTCAGATTGTTCGATTGACAAAATCGGATTAAAGTTTCCGGTGTATTCAAATAACTCATTTTCGCCCGGAATATATAGTCTGCCGTTTTCTACGCATTTGAAAATATCTGCTGATGAGCTATTTGCAGCATTATAAAATTCTTCGTAAGAATATGGGTGAGTAGCCCCTTCATAAGCCGACATTCCAAGAGTATTGTTGGAAATAGTTTCATTACTAATCTCTTTTAGCGTCCTTCCGGCAGAGAGTATTCCTGTTGGCTCAAAGTGATAACCGTTGTACTCAAAAGATTTGGAAACAGCCGTATTGTTTTCGGATGGCGCAGATGAGAGGATTTCACGGTTTCTCTGTTCTTCGGCAAGTTCGGCTCGGCGTTCCTCCTGCTTTTCAAGCCACTGCGGGTAAATCTCTTTTTCCTTTGGATTGAGATAACGGTCGAGGCGTATCAGTTCGGCAATCCGCTTCTCTACCTGATTCCAATTCAGCCGGATATGCGGCTTATCGTCCCCGATACCCTTTGAAATCAAAATACCTTTTCCGTCGTGCTGCTCGTCAATCCCTGTACCTGTAATTACAGGATAGGAGCCGCCCCAACCGTATTCGTCTTTCAGAAAATCGGCGTTTTCCTTTGTGGACAAGCTTTTTTCAAACTGCTCATAGATACGGAACTTTCCCTCAGATATGCCGCTCCCACGGGTGAGAACAGCGTCAATGATCTCCTGAGAAAAAGAAAAAGCAGAGGTTTTTTCCTCTGCCTGCATATCCAAAAAGTTCAGTTGTCCATCTACGGAAGGTAACGGCTTCATCGTATCCTGCAATTCGCCGAGCAGCCGCATTGCTTCAAAATGCTGTGCGATTACGCCCCAATCATAGAAGCTCTGCTTTGTGCGGGACAGATAGCTACCCTCCCAAAGCTGAAGCACATTCTGCCAAGTTTTGTACCCGACTCGCCGCCCGTCGCTCAAAATCAGTTCAGTATAATCGTTATTGAAAATACCCTTGATATATTCGGTACGGGCGGCGTTATCGGGATTGCTTTCATAGAAAGCACGAATTTCCTCTTTCGAGGCTTTCAGGTGGGGCGTTGTACCGAGGATTTCACGAATGGTATCGTCCCCGCCGAAAAACGGCAGGCTCTTGTCCTCGTTGCTTCGGTCGTAATAACCTAAGCGAAGATGATCTCCGCTTTCACGATCTCCTGCACTCTGTTCCTCAGATTGTTCATTCCCTGTACCCACTTCATCATATCCGCCGCTTTCAGGCTCTCGGTCAAGCCCTCCTGCGCCGCCATCTGCTTCATCAGGGTTTCTTCCAAGCGGAGCGCTGTCTGCTCGGTTTCCGCCAAATGCTGTGTCAGGGTGCAGCTCGTTAGAAGATTGTAGTACCGGATTTTGTGGTGTTCCCTGAGAAATTTCCGTCTCATCTGAGCGTACCTGCCCAAAGTCACTTCCGGCTGCTTGGGCATTGTCAAGTCGGGAAGATTGTAATCGCCCTGCATTGTGTATGTCAGCTCGTTCATTTTCAAAGCTCCTTTCGCTTTTATTTTCAGCCTTATTGTATTCCGGTTTCTCTCTGTCCGCAATGATGCGATTTTGCCTTTCAAGGGCAAGGACGGTACGGGAGATTTCCCCAAGCCCCATCTCCGCAATATCGCTTGACGCAATACCGAGGGCGTTTAAGGCTTCCGGCGTATTGAAATTTGTAATGACAGAGAAATCCTCCGCTTCAAAAAACGGCTCGGTATCTATCCCAAGCCTTGTCATCATCATATATGCCACGCTGTTTGTTACCGCCTTCTTATACATAGCGGTAATCATATCTTCCGAAAGACCGTAGAGGAAGCTGTCATCTGCGGCATACATCAGATCGCCCAAATAGTCGGGGATATTATCCTCCACGGCGTTTTTAGCGGCGCTCAGCACAGCGTCCGCAAGGCTTTCCCTGTTTTCCAGCTCGCCGAAGGTGTTTTCAAGGGATTCGATCACATCGTCCGTATATTCCGGCTTCATCTCCCAAATCGGGACGGGGCGGGAGTAGCGGCTTGCGTGGGTATCGGAAATATCGAAGTAATGGGTTAAGCGCTGCCTGCTCCGGTCGGCGTCCTCAAATACGGCGATACCCTTTGCGCCACGGTTTACCCAACGCCCGAATTTGTCGTTCCAGCGCTCGATCTCCAGCACTGCCGTTGCGTCCGGTCTTTGGGCGTAGATGAGAAGCTGCTCGTCAAAGCGCAGACGATAGTTCCGGCAGGCGCAACGCAAAAAGGCTTGCCAGTTCTGAACATCGGACACAACAGCGTGTGCGGTACGGCGGTACATTTCAGAAATCAGGTCGTACTTTCGTGCCATCGGTTATACTCCTCCTATCTTTCATAGTCTTTTTGTTTCGGCTTTACTGGAATACCGTTTTTGTCATAGCTTTTCGGATCGGCGGCAGGTGTGCCCCAACCAAACATTGAGCCTGCTTTCATTGCCTCCACCTGAGCTTTCGTCAAGCCGAGCTTTTCGTTCATTTCGTTTACAAGGGCGTTTGTTTCACTTGGTTTACCGCCCTGAATATCCGTGCGGTAAAATCCGCTTTCGCCCTTTTTGACAATGCCGACGCAATTTTCCGTTTGCACGAATACATAGCATTGCTCAGGCAAAGAGGAACGAAGGGGGATCACAGTGTTCCCGTTCTGTTCCATTCGCTCGGCAAACTCACAGATGTGATAAAGATTGCTGCCAACCTCCAAATAGTTTTCATTGATATATCGGCAGGTACGGTCAAGCTGTTCACCGTCGCTTAAAGCAATGCGGATTTTATCTCCATCGGGAATTATGAATTTTTCCTTATAATCCGGCGTGATAAAGCGGATTCCACGGCTCGCTTTTTCCATATGGCGGTCAAGCCATTCCCGCACATAACAGTAGCAATAGAAGTTATAGTCTCCACGGGTAGGGTTACAGCGTATCAGGAAAGCATACTTTTCTGTATCAGCACGGAATCCATACTCGGTGGTGTAACTGCCTTCAAAAGCACTGTCCGGACGACTTTTCGCATACTGTGACATATCGGTGCGGCTTTTTAACAGCCCGTATTCTTCAGAGCGCAGAGCATTGATAACCTCGTCCAGCTCGTTTTTGAACTGGTCTGTTTTCAAATCACGCCTGTGGTCAAACCAAGAGGTAAAAAACTCATTGCCGCCTGAGCCAAAATCGCCTCGCAAATGCCCTATGCAACCTGTCTGTCCCTCTATCTGTGTGCTTTGTGCGTAAGTGTATTTGCATTCTGCTTCCGTAAGGGGATTGATAACAAAATCCATCAGCGTTCGCTCCTTTCTCTGACTTTTCGTAATTCCAAAAGCGACTCATTGGCAAAGTATTCTCTTCGTCGAATCATTCTACCCGTTCGCCGTGCCACTTCGTTCCATCCAATACACTCCGAATGGATATTATCATTCCTGTCCCTAAACATAAATTGAAGTCCGGCGTTGTTATATACAATTTTGAATGGTTTATATGGCGTGTGATCATCAGCCGGCAAGCTAACTGGATTATATCCATTGGGTGCAAACAGTGCGTTTAACTTTTCTCCAAATTCCTTCTGTGACAAAGGTTGTGACTTATAAAGCTCGCATATCCTTTCCTTGCAACCCGCAATAGGATTTCCAGAAACATCTAAAATGCCAATGCGGATTATTTCGTCAATGAGTAATTCACGATTCTCACCACAGTTAGCATATTTAATTTTTTCGTTAGTAACATCAGAAAGCATACTTACCTCTCTTTCTCGGCTGCTGTTCTTTGTTTCGGTATGTGGAAACCATAGACTGCCGCAATTTCATCTCCAAGCCGTTTTGTCACCTTCGTTATATCTGCCCGTGTAGCTTTTCCAAAATAGATTTTTTCCTGCAATCGTTCAATCTGTTCCGGCGAAACAGTATCCTTAAACACACGGTACAAATAGTGATTTGTCCCATCGTGATGAACAGCGTCGGCACGAAGATCGCCGTACTTATCCACATACCATTCAGTCATATCCGTATCGGAATACAGGCAGTCCTTGATGTTGCCGGAATCAATCATTTTATAGCCCATCACTCTGCCGTTCCATCTGCCGATGTCGCCGATAACGATAATCGGCTGAGAAAGCTGGACATTGAGATTTTCCCGTTCATCGGAAAGATACTCGCCATTGGTTTCAACCATATATTCATACAGCTTATGTTCGTCGTTTGGATCTCCGTCAATTTCATTGATTTCAAGGAAATCCTTATAATTGTCACGCCAATCATCAGGGTTGAGATTTATATCGCTCCAGATAATATGCTTATCCGTCGCTCTGTTCTGACTGCTGCTCATCATCAGCACCTCCCAAATAGGAAAAGAGCCTGTTTTTTGCAATCTGCTCCTGAAGCTCTGTAATAACCGTCATATCGGAAACGGAAATATCGGGGATTTTCAAAATACTTTGCAGGCTCAGCGCCTTCAAGTCCTTTTCAGTTTTGCAGCCGGAATCGTAAAGTTTTGCAAGCACCTTTACTTTCTGCTGCAAAGCGGTATTTGTACTTTTTTTCGCTGCCATTTCTTTTACCTCCTGTCTTAGCTCTTAGCGTAGTCGGAATAGACACGCTGCATTTTATGCCTTGCTCTGCGCACTTCGGGGGAACAGCCAAGTTCAGGGTATTTTGCCTGAATTTTTTGTCGTGTCCTTCGGATACTCTCAAAACAAGGGATACCGTAAGCCTTGTAATTGCTCATCACATCTTCAAAGCTGAAATGGCTGATACCGTGGGTATCATAGATACACGCCTTGCTGACAAGCAAATACAGCTTCATATCGTCATTTCGTGCTTCGGGGTGTTCCTTTAACACCGCAAGCACTCGGTTTTCAATCGTTTTCAAGTTTCTCATTTAAGCCTCCCAAAATAGAAAAAGGGGGGGCGGAGTTTTTAAGCCCCGCCCCGCAGAAGTTCTTACTTTTTCTTTCTGTTACGGATCTGCAAAAAGATAAAGCCGCCTACGATAAAGGCGACCAAAGCAATTCCGATGATCGCTTTCAGTTCCATCAGTTATCCTCCTTCTTCTTTTTCTTAAAACCGATGATACCGCAAGCCGCAATGCCTGCTACCGATACGCCCGCAAGAGTAAGCCAAAGACCGAGTTTGCTGTTATCTCCGGTTTTCGGTGTATCTCTCAGCTCGTTGTGCATTTCAACGACCGTGGTAGAGCCTACCTGTACCACAGCCTCCTTGTCGGAAGGCAGGATATACATAGCGGAAACAGAATTATTTACTTCGGAAATCTTGTACTCGCCGATCCGCAGTCCTTCAATGAAGATTTCGCCATTTTCGTCCGTTTCAAGGGTAACATCATAGCCGTTTGCTCCGGTAATGCGGAAAGCGAAACCTTCCACCTTTCCGTCAGACGATGTTTTCACGATTTTCAGGTTTCCACGCATAGGCGCATTTGCGAAGCCTTTGCCCTCCGTGTTTTCCACCTGATAGGTCTTACCGTCCGTGTCGATGAATACCTCGTACACACCCTCGTCAAGAACGAAGTCCTCCGGCGCTTTGCTTTCTTTCACAAAATAGCGTCCGTAGAGCAAATCGTTCATTTCATACTGCCCGATTTCCTTTTCGGTCAGTGTCCCAATCAGCTCGTCCTCACTGTCAAGCTCGCCGTTGTCATTGGAATCCTTGTAGACTTCAAAAACAGCGCCTGCCAGTTTGGTATCTGTATATTCAGCGTCCACTTTCGTAAGAGCGATATTGCCACGCACCAACTTATTTACGATTTCAATCTCAATAACTTGCTCATTCTCTGAAATGTTTACATCGTAAACCGTTTCATCAAGGACGAATCCGGTCGGCTGCTTGATTTCACGGATATACCAGCTTCCGTAAGGCACATTCTCAAAGGAGAAGCTGCCATCGTCGCCGGATACGGCGGTCATCAGGGCGTTTTCTTCGGTAAATTCCACATCATTGCTCTTAAACAGACCAATGAGCGCACCGCCGAGTCCATCGCCGTTTTCGTCAACCTTCTTACCTGATACAGAGCCGTAGATCAGCTTATTTTCCATCGGCTCACCATTATTCACTGCAATCGCTACCGTTGCAGTTTCCTGTCCCGCATATTCAAATACAACGGGATATTTTTCGCCGCTGAGCTGATAATGCTCATCAGTCGCCAGCTCTTTTACATAATAGCTGCCCAAAGGCAGGTCAGTCCCTACGGTCGCTCTGCCGTTTTCATCAAGCGTGATGATTTCAAGCAGACCGTCTTTCGGAATGGAAGTGCCGCTTGCGGACACAAGCTCCTCATCGGCGAACAAGCCGAAGCTGATATTTTTGATTTCTCCGTTATTGCCGATACCAAACAGTTCGTTTGTCTCCAGCGCTTTTTCAAGGCTTACCTCAACCTTCTGCCGTTCATTGACAAAGGAAGTCGCCGTTTCGGTTACAGCTACATTCTGTCCGGCGTAAATGAGTTCTACGGTATGGACTTCACTGCTCAGCACCATTCCATAGCCTGCCTTGACCTCTTTTATCTCATATTTTCCGAGGTAGAGTTCCTTGCTTTTTGCAAAGCCGGTTTCATCGGTCGTAACCGTATCGACCAGCTCGCCCTTGCTGTATCGGAGAGTTCCGTCAGGCGTTACCACATCTTCGGCGGCACGGATTTCATAAACGGTATCCGGCAGCCCCTGTGTTTCATAGACCGGCTGATAGATAACGGGAAGCTCCTGCCCGTTTTCATCTGTTCCGCCGCTTACCGAAACGCCGAAGAATACCTCGCCCGTTTTTTCAATGCTGATCGTGCCTTTCTGCGGCATATTGGTTTTTTCAACTTTTATCACTGTTACCCCGCTTTCCTCAGAAGAATTTTCTTCCGTGACATCAAAATAGACGGGCGTAGAATCAAGGACATATCCATAAGGACTCTGTACCTCAACGATAGAAAAGCCCTGACCGTATGGCAGTGTTTCCGGCGTTACGAGCGAGCCGTTAGCGTCGGTATAGAAAGTGTCAACGGTTGTCGGGGTAGGATAGGTAAACTCCATCGTGATAAGATTGCCGGACGGATCATAAATCTGGAATCCTGCGCCCGCATAGGGAATGGTCTTGCCCGTTTCTGCGTCTACCTTGACTACTTGGATATAGCTTTCAAAATTGCTGTTGTTAATCAGATAGCGGTAGGTCTGGGCGTCCTTTGCGATGAATACATCAAAATCGTCCATCAGCTCCCTGCCTTCCCAGCCGGATACCTGATGAACGGTATATGTGCCGTAAGGCATATCCTTTGTCTGTGCAAAGCCATTCTCATCGCAGATGAGCGTATCACGCTCGGATTCCTTTGCGTTCGCAAAAGAGCCTGCGGATTTGAGATACACTTCAAAAACTGCGCCTTCTTCGGGCGTTTCAATCTGTGTTTCGCCATCGTCCGTATGTTTGATAATGGCGATATTGCCCTTGATGACCTGTTCTGTTACATCATTTGCGGTCTGGTTATGCTCGATGGTATAAAGCTCCGGCTCTGCGCCGACCTTATGGACGGTCGGATCGAGCAAATAGCCTTCACTCGGCTCCAGTTCCTTGATCGTCCAGTCCGCACCGCAGATATATTCTTTTGTGGTAAACTGACCGTTTTCATCGGTATAGTATTCATCAATGAGCTGTTCGCCTTTGAAAATCCCGTATTTTGCGCCTGCAAGCGAGGCATTGCCCTGAGCCGTTCCCGTCTCAGCGTCGCTTTTTGTGACGGTAACGGTAAACTTCTTCAGGATATTTGTGAAATTGCGGGTAGTGACCTCATTCCACTTGACGGGTGCGGTCTGATCTGCGGGAATGACATAACGGATTGCGGTATCCACTTCCTCGATGGTGTACGGCGTTGTGCCGCTGATCAGCACATCTTCAAAGGTCGCCACACCGTTTTTATCCGTAACGGCATACTCGTCCACGGCAATGCCGGAGAGCGATGTGCCGTAAAGATGGAAGGTCACGCCTTCATTGAAGTTATCCTCCGAGGATTTGATAACCTCAATATCGCCACGCTTCAGCGTGTTGTTGAAGTTGACGGTCGCAACCTGTCCCGCAACTACGGTTACTCTGCGGGACTCCTGCGGCTCGTAGCGGTCATATTCCTGCTCGGTTACGGTATATACTCCGGGCATTAGGTTATCGACCTGAATCTGACCGCCGTTTTCTGTCTTAACGGTTTTATCAATGCCGTTGCCCTGAATACGGAAGGAAATACCGTCAACTTTTCCGTCCTCACTGGTTTTGACGATTTTCGCTGATCCATAGGAAACCTTTAACTTAAGGAATCCCTTAACCGGATCATTGACCGTCTGAGCATAGGTTACGGTATCCTGCACACCGCCGTTCGGCCCATAGATACCGTCCGTCCAAGTGATAACGCCCTTTCTCTGAGCTGTTTTCTCTGCGGTAATCGTCAGCCCATCGCTCGGCGCTTTTTCAGCAGTGATCGTCAGCTTGTTGCCGCTTACGGAGAACTGAACACCCGAATTATTGGACGAAAACTTATATCCGGAAAGGACATTGTTGCTGTCCGTCAGCGTAACCGTGTATTTAGAGCCATCCCATTTAAGCTCAATTTCCTGTGCGCTTCCCGGCGTTTTGGAAAGGAAGCTCGGCAGCTTGGAATGCTTCTGCACACTTGCAGCCATTGAATTGTAGTAGCTCATAATCTTGTCATAAATCGGGTGGCTGCGACTGATCTGATCCAGAACAGCGTCCCTGCCGCCTGTGCTGACCTTGTTAAAGTTTTCATCACGCTCGCCGATCACGGTTTCCCAAATGAGAAGCTGTGTAGCGACTGCGTGAGCCAGCTTATCGCCGCCCTCGTTCTGAGAACGCCACGAGGTTGAGATTGTTCCCGTATAGCCGTACTGGAAGATACGACCAATGAACAGCTTAATATCGTCAGGAGAAATGGTGCTGTTATAGGACGCAGGGTAGTTGTCCCAAAAATCCTCGCCCTTTTTGGTAAAGCTGTCTCCGGTCTGCTGCGGGACGCCGATCTCAATACAGTAGCAGATATTTCCGTTGTACGATCCCATCGCACGGACGGTTGTATAACGGGAAGTGCCTGTTTTCCAGCCGTTCATAAAGGTAAGGCTGCCGTGTCCCCATTCGGCGTTGTAATTCGAGTCCCCATCACGGGGATATGAGATAAGGTACACATCGTCCGTTTCCTCTGCGGCATAGGCAGTCGTACCAATCCCTACAAGGGAAGTCACGCACATCAGCGCTGCAAGAAACAGCGACATAATGCGCTTTGGTTTCTTAATTTTCATCTGAAATCCTCCTTGAAAAAGAAAAACGCACCGTTTTTTTCGGTGCGTCCTCAAAATGGAATATTAAATTTAAGCATAGCAGATATAGATGTCGTAGATTCCGTCAGAGACTTCCTCCGCCCAAATCCATACGGCTGTGATTTCTTCGTCAGCCTTGTACCGATCCAAGCGGCTGTGAATATCCCTTTCAAGATATTTGCAGTGCGCTCCGGCTCGGATCGGATTATCCCAACAGTAAATTGCCTCGCTGTCTAACAGAAGTCCCACACTCTGAGCGTAGCCTTTTACAAAGGAAATCCAGTAGTCAATGTCAAAGTCGGTTTCGGTTTTGCTCGGTGTTTCTTCCGTTTCAGGCGGCTCAAGCGTTTCGCTTTCTTTTGGAATATCCGGCTGCGATGTGGATACGGAATGTTCGGTCTTATCCGCTTTATCGGGCTGTTCGGCGGACTGTGCCGCCTGCCCGCTTTCAGAAACAGTCTGAGGCTGTTCGGAGCTGACCGTATCCGTTTCCGTCGTTTCTTCCTGCTTTTCCGGCTTTACTTCCTGCACGGCTTCAGGCGTTGTTTCAACCTCCTTGCTTTCCTTTCCCGCAGGTGTTTCGGATTCAGAGGTGCTTTGAACACTCTCCGAAAAAGAAAACGGCTGCGGCGTATCTTCATTCGGCGGGGCATTGTTGCAGCCTGCAAGCACAGTCAGCAAAAGAGCCAATAAAAAAACAATCGTTTTTGTTTTCATTGCGTTTCACTCCTTTTCTGCCGCCATTGTAATGCGAAACAGCATTTCAGGCAAAGGTGTGAAACGAAGGTTAATCTTACATCATAGGGCATACCTCCTGTGCTTTGGAATGGTGCGTTTTTCTGAGATAGATTGAGTTAGGTGAGATAGCTGTAATCAGGAGAGATAGTTTTATTCTTTCGGATAGTGAGATAGTTTAGGGGTTGGAGTGTGAGGAAGGGGAAGAAGAAAAACACACTCCGCCTTACCTGCTGTCACGCTCGGCACGGTTTCGCAAAAACTTGTTGTAATGCTCCAGCGCCTTGCAGACATACTCCTCCGTTTGGTTGATGGGGATATTTTTCGGAATCAGGTTTCGCACCCTGTCCCCACGCAAAACAATCTTCTCACGCTGATTCGGCTTTTCCTCGCTCATAATTGCAGAGATTGCCTCCGTAGTCAGCTTGCCTTCCTCGAAAAACTTCCGCATACGGATTGCCTGATCGTGTGACGGGGTACAATCGTTTAAGTCGATTTCGTCCACCAAATCCCTCTGGCAGTCCTCGTTCAGATAGGACAGCTCAACGGCGGGGCGCATTTTAATCCTGCCCTCGTCCACAAATTCAAGCAGTTCGGGGACAAGGTTAGTCAAGCGGATATATCGGCGAACTTGATCTTTGCTTTCGCCTACTTGTTCAGCGAGTTCACTGTCAGAACGCCCTTTTGAAAAATTAGTCGCCACTGGCGACGCATTTTCTTTTCTCGGTCTGCCTGCCTGTCTTTTCATAGCGTCAAGCCGCATTTTATATGCGTGGGCTTTCTCCGAGGGAAGTATCTGCGACCTTTGGAAGTTGCTTTCGACCATTAAAATCGTTGCTTCATCACGGTCGAGGTCTACCACCTCACAGCGCAGCGTTTCAAATCCGGCAAGCTCGCAAGCCCTTTTTCGCCTGTGTCCTGAAATAAGCTCGTATCTTCCGTCCTCCTTCTGCCTTACGGTAGCGGGAGTAATCACGCCACGCTCTTTGATACTTTCCACAAGCTGAAACATATCCTCATCTTCCCGCACCTGAAACGGGTGGTCGGGAAAATCGTCGATTTCCTCAAGCGGAATATCCCTGATTTTTGACAGCTTCGCTTCGTCCCTTTCCTCCTGAGAGGAAAACAGCTCATCGAGCGTGTTCGTGGGCAGCGTGAAGTCGCTCTTTCTGCCTGCCATCGGCTAACACCTCCTTTGTGAAACTGGCGTAAGCCTTAGACACCGGACTGTTCGGCTCATAGGTGTAGATACTTGTCCCTTTAGAAGATACCTCTGCGGCTTTTACGGCTGCCGGAATCATTGATCGATATATCCTGATATGGCTGCCGAAATTCTCCCTGAGCGCTTCCACTGTGCTTTTCGCAAGATTTGTCCTTCCGTCCACAAGCGTCAGAAGAATACCGTCGATTTTCAAATCGGCGTTTGTGTGTTTCCTCACTTTCGCAATCGTCCCCAAAAGCTGCGTCATTCCCTTAGCGGGAAGATACTGCGCCTGAACGGGGATAATCACGCTGTCCGCCGCCGTTAGAGCGTTAAAGGTAATCATGCCCAAGCTCGGCATACAGTCAATAAGGACATAATCGTACTTGTCTTTTACAAGGCTCAGATAATTCTTCAGGACGCTTTCTCGGCTCATCGCCGTTACAAGCGTCATTTCCAATGACGATAGACTGAGATTGGACGGTACAAGGTCTACTTTCTCTTTATGTTGCAGAATACCGTCAAAAGGATTTTGCTCCTGTTCCGATATGATTGCCTGAAGCTTCTCTGTCAGCGTTACGGAAAGACTGTCGGTATCCCTCCAGCCGAGGCAGGTCGTTAAATCGCCCTGCGGATCAGCGTCAATCAGAAGCACCTTTTTCCCTTGCATAGCAAGTCCGACGCCTAAATTGACCGTAGTCGTGGTCTTGCCCACACCGCCTTTTTGATTGCATACCGCAATGGTCTTGCAGTTTGACATCTCCGGCTTTACCTCCTTTCATAGATTTCACAGCCTGCCTCAATAAGAGGCGGCTATGTAAAGACCGCAGTATTTGTTCTCAACGCCCCCTGCGGAAAGCGATTTGCTTTGTACGGGAAGCGCTAAGGTTACAGTTTGCGAAACCGTATCATAGGAATCTCACCTCTGCCGGGTACTCCGCCAGCTCCGTAGAGAAGTATCATTATCATTCTGACTGTCATTGCCGTTTCAGTAGCAAGCTGAATTTCAGGTCGGGGATTCTCGCTCATTCTCCATAAATACAATGGGAAAGTCTCGGCGTACCCACCTTCGGGCTATTCATCAGAACTAATGTCCTTAGCGCCTGACTATTCAATTTTCAAGGTACTTTGAAGGGGGAAATCCCTATCGGGAAAATAACCCCTTCACTCATTTGGACAAAGGGGGTCAAAATGCACACCCAAAATCGCCCCTTTTCCGAAAAAAATTTGAAAAAAATTTTTTTGACCTTGAAAATTGCCCTAAAAACGCAAAAAAGCCGCCTGCTTCTCCGTAAAGAAACAAGCGGCATAACTACAGTTTTATTTAGATGTATTGGACGGTAATTTTTTTCTTTCGTGCTTTTGTAAATTTGATAAGGACATCATCTACTGCGTCTGTATATCTGCCTTGCGCTATCAGATTATTTTTAAGGGCGATTAACGCCTGCAAAACCTGTCCGTACTCCTCGTCATCAAGATAGATATGAAATTGCCTGTCTTTCATCAAACCGCCTCCTTTATTTTTTCTGTCCTTTTCTCCATTCAAAAAACCTCTGCCGGATAAACGCTGTATCCTCATCTTCATTCGAGGTTATGAAAATATGTAAGCTGCGAAACGCTTTTTTGATTTTCATAGCGAAGTCTATTTCGCTGTTTCCTAATGTATAGGGGATTTTAATCAGTTTGATCTCCCGCTTCCGGCACAGATATGCTTTCAAGGTTTCTACATTCTCTGTCCGACTAACCGTTTCAATCGCTGCTTTTTCTTCAGGCAAATAGATTTCAAGCGGTATGCCGATAATCTTATCCGTATCCGTCTGTACCTTTATGCGCTTCTTCGCTGCATAATACATAACTGCCAGCTTCGGAAAAACCGTCAGATAGTCTTTTTCACACACCTTACAGCCTTTTCCTTCAATCGCTCTTTCTGAAATTTTTGCCTTCCACGAGTGTCCGAGTGAACATTTCCACCACACGCTCTGCATTGAGTGCCTTGATATTTTGTTTGGGGAAATATTTTTGTTCTTTTCGTAGTCCCATTCCGAAAGAAGATGTGCGTCCGTCGTTGCTAAATCATTATACCCTGCCATAACCGCCCGATCCGCACAGACAGGGCATACCGTTCCTTTTACACGGGCATAAACAACAGACTGCCATTCATACCCGCACTCTCTGCACTTCCACCAGACATTTCTGCGGGACTTTTCATTTATCATATCAGGAGTAAAGGGCAGATTCCGGTCTGACCATTCCTGTGCAAGCTGAGGGTGTGTTGTGGCGAAATCAATAAATCCTTTCAGCAGAAGTTGACCGCTGCAATAAGGACACCCGCTTCCGCCTGAACGAGTGGAAATAAGCGTGTTCCATTCGTGACCTTTGCTGCACCGCCACCATACCTTCCGATTTGCAAAGACCGTAACCATATCAGGCTTTAGTGGGTAATTTCTCTCAGACCATTCAGAAGCGATTTGAGGGCGCTGTGAGGCAAGGTCATTGAATCCTACTAAGATTTTATTATGGGAGCAATACGGACAGCCTGTGCCGTTTAACGCCCTGCTCTTAACCGTTGCTGTCCATTCGTGACCATATTTATCCCGCCAGATTACTTTCTTATGAGAGCCTGTCGTTACCATTGTCGGTTTCAGCGGATCATTCTTACTCGACCATTCATCAGCCAGTTCCGGCTTCAGCGTTGCCAAATCATTGACGCCCTCTATCACTCTTGCGCCTGAGCAGATTGGGCAGTTTTCGCCGTTTGAACGAGCCTTAACACTGGTCTGCCATTCGTGACCGCAAGCGCCCTTCCACCAAACGACTTTGTTTGAGCCGTATGTAATCCTATCCGGTGTAAGCGGCAGGTTTTTATCCGACCATTCCGCAACAAGTTCAGGGTGTACCTCTGATAAAATATTGCTCATACTCAATCCTCTCCTTCCTCTGCGATTAGCTTCATTATATTGAGAAAGCGTGGATTGGTATAGTTTGCGACGGGGAGAGTAAAAACTATGAGAAAATACAGAAGCCCCTGAGAAGCTATACCTTCTCAGGGGCGGTGTGAAACTAAAAATTATGCGATTTTTTTGTTACTGCACCGATTTTAGCACCGATTGGTGTAAAATTGGTGTATTTGTGTAAAATCCGAGGTTTTCGGAAAATGAAGTACATCCCGTTTTAGTAGAGCTTTGCGCCTGCCGGAATGTGGTCGTCTACCATCAAAAGATGGAGCTTTTCTTCGCCTTCCTCGTGGTGTACCGCACTGATCAGCATACCGCAGGAGTCAATGCCCATCATCGGTCTTGGCGGCAGGTTGACGATTGCAATACAGGTCTTTCCAACCAGTTCCTCCGGCTCGTAAAAGCTATGAATACCGCTTAAAATCGTGCGTTCCGTGCCTGTTCCATCGTCCAGCGTAAATTTGAGTAGCTTCTTGGACTTTGGTACGGCTTCGCAGGCAAGTACCTTGACTGCTCTGAAATCGGATTTACTGAAGGTTTCAAAGTCCACAAAATCCTTGAACAAAGGCTCAATCTCTACTTTGGAAAAATCTATCTTTTCCGGCTCGGCTTTTGGTGCTTCGGACTCGGTTTTGTTTACACCAATTTCGTCCTTTACACCATTCAAGGGTTTCATTGTGGGGAATAATAACACATCACGAATAGCCTGAGCATCTGTCAGCAGCATTACCAGTCTGTCGATTCCGTATCCGATTCCACCTGTTGGCGGCATACCGATTTCCAGTGCATTCAGGAAATCTTCATCTGTGTGGTTTGCCTCTTCATCACCGGCTGCAAATGCTTCTTCCTGTGCTGCAAAACGTTCTCTCTGATCAATCGGGTCATTTAACTCTGAGTATGCATTACACATCTCACGTCCATATACATATAACTCGAAACGCTCTACATAATTCGGGTCTTCCGGATTCTTCTTTGTCAGTGGTGAAATCTCGATTGGATGATCTGTTACAAATGTTGGCTGAATCATCTTCTCTTCACAGAACTCATCAAAGAAGAGGTTCAGGATGTCACCCTTCTTGTGACGTTCTTCATATTCTACATGATGCTCATCTGCTAATGCTTTAGCTTCTTCGTCTGTCTTAACTTCTGCAAAATCAACACCTGCATACTTCTTAACAGCATCGATCATAGAAATTCTTTCGAATGGTTTTGCCATATCGATAACTGTTCCGTTGTAGCTGATAACTGCGCTTCCGCACACTTTTTCTGCGAGGTAACGGAACATACTCTCTGTCAGTTCCATCATTCCCTCATAGTCTGTATATGCCTGATATAATTCCATCAGTGTGAATTCCGGATTGTGACGTGTATCTACACCTTCATTACGGAATACTCGTCCGATCTCATATACTCTCTCAAGTCCTCCGACGATCAGTCTCTTCAGGTACAATTCCAGAGAAATACGGAGTTTCACATCTTCATTCAGCGCATTGTAATGTGTCTCGAATGGTCTTGCTGCCGCTCCACCTGCATTGCTTACCAGCATCGGAGTCTCTACTTCCATAAATCCACGTCCATCTAAGAAGTTACGGATCTCTTTGATGATCTTAGAACGTTTGATAAATGTCTCTTTTGACTCTGGATTCATGATCAGATCTACATATCTCTGACGGTAACGTGTATCGGTATCTGTTAATCCATGGAACTTCTCCGGAAGGATCTGTAAACTCTTAGAAAGAAGTGTCATCTTCTCTGCATGGATAGAAATCTCTCCTGTTCTTGTTCTGAACGCAAATCCTTCTAATCCGAAAATGTCACCAATATCAGAACGTTTAAAATCTGTATAAGAGTCTGTTCCAATCGCATCTCTTGCAACATATACCTGGATACTTCCCTGCAGATCCTGAATGTTGCAGAAAGAAGCCTTACCCATAACTCTCTTGAACATCATACGTCCTGCGATAGATACATGAATTGGATTGGCATCCATGATACTTCTTCTCTCTTCATAATCTTTCTTCAGGACCTCTTTTGCCTGCTCTTCATCCATTCCCTCTACGTCTGGTGTCTGGTGGTCTTTTAAAAGTTCTGCTTCATGTGCTTCATACAGACTCTTCACTTCCAATGAGTGATGTGTCTGATTGAATTTTGTAATCTGAAATGGATCTTTTCCATTCTGCTGAAGGTCTGCTAATTTCTCACGTCGAACCTTTCTTAACTGGTTCACGTCCTGTTCCTGTCCGTTGTTCTGCTGCTTAGCCACTTTTTTATTCTCCTTCCTTATCCGAATTCAGACCTCCCGTGTGAGAGAGGCCTGAGTCATGTATTCTGGTTATTCTTCGACGGATGCCCGTCTGTCTCTTATTTTATAATGTTATAATGAACGGCTGATATCCAGTACCTTGTACTCCATTACTCCAGCCTGCGTCTCTACAGTTACGACATCTCCGATCTGTTTGCCCATCAATGCCTGGCCAACCGGTGATTCATTGGAAATCTTTCCTTCCAGACTGTTCGCTTCTGTAGAACCAACCAGTTTGAATTCCATCTCTTCATCAAATGTGATGTCGAATACTTTTACCGTACATCCGATATTAATCTTATTAAAATCAACTTCGTCTTCTACTACAACTTCTGCATTCTTAAGAATTGCTTCCAGTTCTTCGATACGTGCTTCAATGTCTCTCTGTTCATCTTTTGCTGCATCGTACTCTGCATTCTCTGATAAATCTCCCTGTTCTCTTGCTTCTTTGATCTTCTGGGCGATCTCTCTACGTTTTACAACCTTGAGGTTCTCAAGTTCATCTTCCAGTGCTTTTAAACCAGCATAAGTAAGTAATTTTTTCTTTGCTTCCATCTGTCTCCTGCTCCTTTTTCTGTTCCATATTACTCTGACATTTTTATGCCTGAATCATCTATCTGAATAATTAATCTGTCATAGAATAATGATACTTTCACAATTTCATTATTATACATAAATGCATGTTTTATGTCAATCTTTTTATCACCTGCAAGTACCCGTTTTTCCTTTATTTTCAGCATTTTTGTACATTATACGATTGCTTTGTCCAGAAGTACTTCCAGTTCCTCATAAGATTCCACCTGATTGATCGCATCCCTGAGTTTTGCAGAACCTTTCATTCCTTTTGTATACCAGGCGACATGCTTACGCATCTCCCTGATTCCGATGAAGTCTCCTTTGAATTCAATCTGCAGTTTTGCATGTCTTAGCATCGTCTCTTTGATCTTCTCCGGAGTCGGTCTCGGCGGAACAACACCGGTCCTTTCGTATTCCTGGAGTTCGTGGAATATCCATGGATTCCCCTGTGCACCTCTTCCGATCATCACACCATCACAGCCTGTTTCTCTTCTCATCTGAAGTGCCATCTCTCCGGAAGTCACATCACCGTTTCCAATCACCGGAATGGATACAGCCTCCTTGACCTGACGGATGATATCCCAGTCTGCTTTTCCGGAATAGTATTGTTCTCTTGTCCGTCCGTGTACTGCAACAGCTGCACCTCCTGCATCTTCGATAATCTTTGCGATCTCCACAGCATTGATATTATCATCGTCGAATCCTTTTCTGATCTTCACCGTTACCGGCTTTTTAATTGCCTTTGATACTGCCGATACGATCTCATGTACCAGCTCTGGATTCTTCATAAGTGCGGATCCCTCTCCATTCCGCACTACTTTTGGCACCGGGCATCCCATATTAATATCCAGGATCTGAAATGGCAGTTCTTCTATCATCTTTGCCATCTCGCTCATAATCTTCGGATCCGATCCAAAAAGCTGCAATGACACCGGATACTCATCCGGATGGATTGCCAGCAATGCTTTTGTATTTTTATTCTTATATTGCAAAGCTTTTGCACTGATCATTTCCATACAGAGAAGCCCTGCTCCCTGTTCTTTACATAAAAGTCTGAAAGGCAGATCCGTTACTCCCGCCATCGGTGCGAGTATATATGGATTTGCCAGATTAACATTCCCGATTTTCATTTTTCTACTCCTGTTATCACACTCAGATTACAATTATCTGTAATTTTTTCAAGAAACACACAGCACTATATATCAGATAAGACAGCCCCTAACATTCATAAACGAAGCTTTCTTGATATATAGTGCTGCATATTTCTTTGCAAGTCTACACTGTCAACACTGCAGATTATTTATTTTTTTTATTTTTTTCGTAAATGAACCGAAGTCCCTTTAACGTAAGCTGTGAATCATACACATCGATCATATCGGTCTCATTTGCAATTATCTTGCCAAGTCCGCCGGTTGCCACTACTTTCGCATTCGGATATCCGGATTCTTCTTTCATTCGTCTGATAATATATTCCGTCTGACCGATTTGTCCGTATACAAGGCCGGCCTGCATTGCCGTAATTGTCTCTTTTGCAAGAATTGATTTCGGTTTGCGGATCTCTATTGCCGGAAGCATATCTGCCTCTCCCCAGAGAGACTGTGCCGAAGTCCTGATTCCAGGTGCGATCACACCTGCTTCAAATGTTCCGTCCGGACCGATCACGTCAAATGTTGTTGCTGTTCCAAAATCCACAACAATTGTTGGTCCTCCGTATAAAGTATACGCACCGACTGCATCTACAATGCGGTCCGGACCGACCTGTCTCGGATTCTCTGTGACAATGCGGATTCCGGTCTTAATTCCAGCAGATACAACCACCGGTTTTACGCCGAAGTATTTGATGATCGCACTGCCAAGTGAATGCATCACATCCGGTACTACGGATGCAATGATCACTGCATTGATCTTGGAACTTTCAATCCCATGTCTTTCTACGAGTTCCTGTAAAGTAATTCCATATTCATCCGATGTTCTCGGCTGCTTTGTCTTCATACGGAATGTACCAAATAATTCTTCTTTGTCAAACACACCAAGTGTAATATTTGTGTTTCCTACATCGATTACAAGAAGCATCTTTCTCCTCCTGTTTTGTCTGCTGCCTTCTGGTTACTCTTCGCTGTTTATCTCTTCGCCCAGGAAGAATACTTTATAATATAACTGCAATGCCTGCAGAAGATCCTGTTTCTCTCTCTGCAGCTGCTTGATCTTAAGCTGGCTTCCGATCTCATCGAACATCGGATCAAATTCCTCGGTCGATACCTCAAAGCATAATTCTCCATCTTCTTCAAACACCAGCGTAAGGATTCCCCCTACGTCATGCACATACAATACGCACATAATCTTCAGTTCATTCTTCACATCATCCGGAAGCTGTTCAAAATCCGGATTCAGATAATACTTTTCTTCATATGAATTAGCACCGCAAAGCACTACTTTTCCATCATACATATCCATATACTCCTCTAACTGATACCTCTCCGGCATAGATTTCTTTCTCTTTTCCATCCGGCGTTCTTACAATCAGTTCTCCGGTCTGATTGATGCCGATAGCATATGCTTTATATTCATTCCCCGGTTCCAGGACCTTGACCTCCCGGTCCTTATTCACCAGCATGGAATTATAAAGTTCCTGCAATCCTGACAGATCTTCTGTCTCCTGAAAGATCTCATAATATTTTTCAAAGATTTTCATTACTGCTGCGATCAGCCCGGAACGCTTTATGCGCTTTCCGAGTTCCATCTTAAGTGATGAGGCAGTTTCCTTAATATCATCAGGGAACGTATCCTGATTCACATTAATTCCCACTCCGATCACTACATGATTGATGTAATCGATCTCTGTACTCATCTCTGTCAGGATACCACAGATTTTCTTTCCATTCACAACGATATCATTCGGCCACTTAATCTTTGTCTCAAGACCGGTAACCTCCCGGATTCCTTCTGCCACGGCAATCGCCATGATCAGTGTAAGCTGTGGCGCTTTTACAGGCGGAATATCCGGATACAACAATATCGTCATATAGATACTGCTCCCGGATGGCGATTTCCAGACACGGCCCCTTCGCCCTTTCCCTGCCATCTGCATATCTGCAACAAATAATGTCCCATGAGGTTCCTTATTATTTCCGGCTTCCTTTGCCCGGTTATTTGTGGAATCAGTCTCATCATAATATATGACGTTCTTTCCTGCCCACTTTGTATCTACCAGACTGTCGATCTCTGCTTTTGACATAACATCCGGACTTTCGATAAGGCGGTAGCCTTTGTTACGCACCGCCTCTATCTGATAGCCTTCCTTCTTAAGCTGATCGATCACTTTCCAGATGGCTGTTCTGGACACCTGGAACTGTTCGCACAGCTGTTGTCCGGAAATATATGTATCATTCTCTTTTAACAAACGTAATATTTCTGATTTCATACTCTGTCTGCTCTTGCCTACTCTCTTTCACCAAGTGTTGCCACCATGACAGCCTTGATCGTATGCATACGGTTCTCAGCCTCGTCAAATACCTTTGACTGTGGAGACTCGAATACTTCATCTGTAACTTCCATATCGTCCAGTCCGAATTTGTCATGGATCTGTTTGCCGATCTTCGTCTTCAGATCATGGAATGCCGGCAGGCAGTGTAAGAAGATAGCCTGTTCTCCTGCATTTTCCATTACTTTCTTTGTTACCTTGTATGGAGACAGTTCGCGGATACGTTCTTCCCATACTTCGTCCGGCTCACCCATGGATACCCATACATCCGTACAGATAACGTCTGCATCTTTGGTTCCGCTTTCGATATCTTCCGTCAGTGTGATGGTTGCTCCTGTCTCTTTTGCATATCCTTTGCAAGTCTCTACCAGTTCCTCATTCGGGAAATAGTTCTTAGACGTACATGCCACGAAATGCATACCTAATTTGGCACATGCGATCATCAGGGAATTGCCCATATTGTATCTTGCATCACCCATGTATACCAGTTTGATACCTTTCAGATGTCCAAAATGTTCACGGATCGTCAGCATATCCGCCAGCATCTGTGTCGGATGATACTCATTCGTCAGTCCGTTCCATACCGGAACGCCTGCATATTTGGCCAGTTCCTCCACCATCTCCTGTCCAAATCCACGATACTCGATTCCATCAAACATTCTTCCGAGAACTCTTGCTGTATCTTCGATACTTTCTTTCTTCCCGATCTGTGAACCTGAAGGATCAAGGTAAGTCGTTCCCATACCCATATCGTGAGCAGCTACTTCGAAAGAACAGCGGGTTCTGGTACTGGTCTTTTCAAAGATCAATGCCACATTCATTCCTCTGTATTTATCAACCGGAATTCCTTTTTTCTTTTTTTCTTTTAATTCTGCGGAAAGATCAAGCAGATATGTGATCTCTTCCGGTGTGAAATCTTTCAGTGTCAGGAAATTTCTGCCTTTTAAATCCATTGTTTTGTACCTCGTTTTTATTCTTTGACTTTTATCTTATGTCTTTTGTCTACTTTTCTTCTTTTTTATCATCTGCGCCAATCTCTGTAACAGATTTTACCAGACCTGCAATGCTCTGGATCTCTGACGGGATGATAATCTTCGTTGCTTTTCCATCAGCAGCTTTTGCAAATGCTTCCAGACTTTTCATGGTAAGAACAGCCTCATCGGCTCCTGCTTCTTTCAGGAAACGAATTCCATCGGCATTTGCCTGCTGTACTTTCATGATGGCTTCTGCCTTACCTTCAGCCTCACGGATCGTGGCTTCTTTCTGTGCTTCTGCTTTCAGGATAGCCGCCTGCTTCTCAGCTTCCGCATCCAGAATTGCAGACTCTTTGTGGCCTTCTGCCACAAGGATTGTAGATTTCTTCTCACCTTCTGCACGTAAGATTGCTTCACGGCGTTCACGTTCTGCCTTCATCTGCTTCTCCATTGCATCCTGGATGGCTGCCGGTGGGATAATGTTCTTAAGTTCCACGCGGTTTACCTTGATTCCCCAAGGATCGGTTGCCACATCCAGAGATGCTCTCATCTTCGTGTTGATCGTCTCTCTGGATGTCAGTGTCTGATCCAACTCCAGATCACCGATGATGTTACGAAGTGTTGTCGCTGTCAGGTTCTCGATCGCCATGATCGGATTCGCCACACCATAGCAGAACATCTTCGGATCCGTGATCTGATAAAATACAACGGTATCAATTCTCATCGTTACGTTATCTTTTGTGATAACCGGCTGCGGTGCAAAATCCACTACCTGCTCTTTCAGATCCACTCTTCTTGCCACACGGTCAAAAATCGGAATCTTAAAGTGAAGTCCGGTTCCCCATGTTGCCTGATATGCCCCCAGTCTTTCAATAACCAATGCCTGCGCCTGTCTGACTACCTTTACACAGGAAATCACCACGCAGATAATAATCACTAATAAAATCAATCCAAAAATCATACTCTACTCCTCTCTGGCATGCACGATCAGTTTCACGCCCTGAATACCATTTACTACAACAACTGTGTTCTTTGGAATCTTTCCGTCCGGCTCATCCGTCTTAGCCGACCATATCTGACCGCAGATCTCTACCTGCCCTTTTGCCTTTATCGTATCAATATCTTCTGTCACCAGTGCATGCTGTCCGATCAGACTCTCTGCGTTCGTCTTCTGCCTCTCCTGATTGAAGAACTTCACCGCGATCGGTCTTGTCAGAATCAGAAGCAGAATGGAAACTATAACAAATACTCCTATCTGCACTCCCAACCCAAAACCGACAAGTCCTGCACAGAATGCGATCAGTGCTCCTCCTGCGAACCAGATCGTGGTAAGTCCCATTGTCGCGATTTCAATGATCAACAGTACAATGAATATTGCCAGCCAATAGATCACTCTCATAAGCCGTCCCCTCTTTTCCGTATATATTATTTCTTGTTCACTATATTACTATACTCTGATAAAGAAAGCAATTTTCTTCTGTAAAATGAGTGGATTGTATCTCATTTAATTACACTTTCCTTCTCTGTCTTGCGGCTTCGAACATCAACACCGAAGAAGCGATTGCCGCATTCAATGACTCTACCTGTCCAAGCATCGGGATCTTGACATAGCAGTCTGCCATGTCTGCGATCTCGCGTCTCAGGCCATTCCCCTCGTTCCCAATCAGGAATGCACATGGATTCGTCAGGTCTTCCTCATCATAGGAATTCGTTCCTTCCAGATGTGCAGCATAAGTGGTGATACCTTTGTCTTTTAAATCCTGTATTCCTTTGCCAAGATCTTCCACATATACGAACGGCATGCGGTATATCGATCCCATCGTTGAGCGGATTGTCTTCGGATTATAGACATCGACGCATTCTCTGTCCATGAGGATGCCGGTCACGCCAGCTCCTTCTGCTGTACGCAGGATGGTTCCAAGATTGCCCGGATCCTGCAGATGGTCTAATACCATGATCAGCGGGCATTTTGCCGAAGTCAGTTCATTGATTTCATGGTTCATCTGTTCCACCACGCACAGGATTCCCTGAGGGGTCTTAGTATCTGATGCATGGGCGAATACAGTATCTGTCAGTTCTTCCACTCTTACTTTAGAGTCTTTCAGGACTTCTTTTACGGTATCTTTTTCTTTTTTGTAAAAGGATTCGGATACATAGACTTCTTTTAACTTGTCGATCGGCACTTCCCTGAACATACGGATTCCTTCTACCAGGAAGATGCTTTCTTCGTCTCTTAATTTTCTCTTCTTCTTTAAATTCACCAGACGTTTGATTCTGGCGTTGGATGTGCTTGTGATCATATATGTTGTTCCTCGTGTTTCTTATTTATTTACATTATCATATCATATCCTCCATTGAATAAAAACCCCCCGGAGGTGTACCAGACCTCCGGAGGGTTTTGCATCTCAAAATATTTTGCTACATTTTTACTTACACCTTAAACCGATACCCAACACCCCATATCGTCTCGATATACTGCGGGTTGGATGTATCTACTTCTACTTTCTCACGGATTTTCTTGATATGCACCGTTACCGTTGCGATATCCCCGATGGACTCCATATCCCAGATCTCCCGGAATAACTCTTCTTTCGAATATACGTGGTTCGGATGGCTCGCAAGGAATGTCAGCAGATCGAATTCCTTCGTCGTAAATGTGCGTTCTTCTCCGTTCACCCACACACGTCTTGCAGTTGTATCAATCTTCAGTCCTCTGATCTCGATCACTTTATTCTTCTCTGCCGCACTTCCGGTCAGACGGTCGTATCTTGCCAGATGCGCTTTTACTCTCGCCACCAGTTCACTTGGACTAAACGGCTTTGTCATATAATCATCCGCACCGAGTCCCAGTCCCCTAATCTTATCGATATCATCTTTCTTCGCAGATACCATCACGATCGGTGTATTCTTCACATCACGCACCTGACGGCAGATATCGAATCCGTCCGTTCCCGGCAGCATCAGATCCAGGATCAGAAGATCATAATCTTCGTTCAGGGCTTTCTGAAGTCCTGTATCTCCGTCATTTGCAACCTCTACGGTGAACCCGCTCAGTTCCAGATAATCCCGTTCCAGATCTGCAATTGCTTCTTCGTCTTCTACTATTAATATCTTACTCATTGACTGGTACCTCCTGATACTTTCTTAGTACAAAATACATTGTCGTTCCGGTCTCTTCTCTGCTTGTTGCCCAGATCTTACCGCCGTGTTCTTCTACAATCTTCTTTACTACAGACAAACCGATTCCACTTCCTCCGGTGGAAGAATTTCTCGACGCGTCGGTACGGTAAAACCGGTCAAAGATATTCGGCAGGTCTTTTGCCGCAATTCCTTTTCCGTTGTCTTCCAGTTCAATCTGTACAAAATCTCCTACATCTTTGACACGCAGATTGATCATTCCCTTTGGTTTGTCCATATATTTCAACGAATTGTTGACAATATTGTGAATCACACGTTTTACCTGCTCCGGGTCTGCAATGATCCGTACATTCTTCTCTACATAATTAAAATAACCAAATCCTACATTCTGTGCTGCCAGTTCAACCGACAGGTCATCCGCACAGTCGTTGAAATATTCATTCGCCGACACGATATTAAAATTGTAAGGGATCTTATTCGTATCGATCTTAGAATATAATGTCAGCTCATTGATCAGCGTATTCATCTCTGTCGCTTTATTGTAGATTGTTCTGACATACCGGTCTATCTTCTCCGGTGTATCTGCAACACCATCTATAATTCCTTCGGCATAACCTTTGATCGTTGTCACAGGTGTCTTCAGATCATGTGAAATGTTACTTATCAGTTCTTTACTTTCTTTGTCATATTTCAATTTTTCTTCGGCACTTTCCTTCAGGCGTCCTCTCATCTCTTCCAGGCTCTGGCAGAGTTTTCCAAGTTCATCGTCAGCCTCCGGTTTCAACTCAAAATCCAGATTCCCATCCTTGATATTCTGCGCCGCTGTCTGCATCTTGCCGATCGGCCCCATAACCGCACGGTAAATCCATATAATAAGAGCTGCCGAAGTAAGTATCAGTATTACTACAATTCCAATCAGGATTTCGCAGAAAAACTGTCCAACCTCCGGAATTACATTGGATACATCTGACACAATGAACGCACTTCCCTTATTGCCGTCATCATATCTGAAATCTACCTGTTTTACCAATGCTTCTGCATCCCCGCCAAGATAAATTCCGTTCTCCGATGTTGTATCTGTATCTCCATATTCCGGCAATTGTTCGATCACCGCTTTTACACGATCATCATCGCTGCCCGTATATACGATTGTTCCGTCTTTTCTCACCAGCAGGTATGCATTCTTATTCTCCAGTTTTTTATTAAACTGATCCAGTTCTGTCGCATCTTCCATCTCAGATGCCTGCTCTGACATATCCTTCAGTTCATGATACGGCTTCTCCGTAACACGTGCAAGTACCTGCATGGAATTCGTAAAATCAGAAATCGTCGTTCCTGTAATCCCATAATTCTTCTCCACCACTCCGATCTGATAGTGGCATACCATTGAAACCATCATGGCTGCCATAAGAACCGGTATAATGATAATCGTAAAAAATGCTATAACTAATCGCGTTTTCAGCTTCATGTATCTGTCCTCCACTAAAAAAATTATAGCATGAAAAATGGGTGCTTCACACCAAAGCACCCATAAACTTTTATAAAATTTCTATAAATATTTTTTCAGATCTTCTACTTTGTCTAGTTTCTCCC
The DNA here is from genome assembly GCF_025567265.1 of Dorea amylophila. Lineage (NCBI taxonomy): Bacteria > Bacillati > Bacillota > Clostridia > Lachnospirales > Lachnospiraceae > Dorea > Dorea amylophila. The sequence continues at coordinate 132,244 of NZ_JAOQJW010000005.1, forward strand.
ATGGAAGATCAATATCTGTACGTCCGAAATGTCCGTAAGCCGCTGTCTGTTTGTAGATTGGTCTTCTAAGATCAAGCATCTGAATGATTCCTGCCGGGCGGAGATCAAAATTCTCACGAACGATCTCTACCAGTTTATCATCTTCTACTGCACCTGTTCCGAATGTATCTACCATGATAGATGTCGGATGTGCTACACCGATTGCATAAGACAACTGAATCTCACATTTCTTAGCAAGTCCTGCAGCAACAATATTCTTGGCAACGTAACGTGCTGCATAAGCGGCAGAACGGTCAACCTTTGTACAGTCTTTTCCAGAGAAAGCCCCGCCGCCGTGACGTGCCATTCCACCGTAAGTATCTACGATGATCTTACGTCCTGTAAGTCCACTGTCTCCGTGTGGTCCGCCGATTACAAAACGTCCTGTCGGGTTGATGAAGAACTTTGTCTTCTCATCTACCATGCCCTCCGGAATGATTGCATCGAATACATATTTCTTAATATCTTTATGGATCTGATCCTGTGTCACTTCCGGATCATGCTGTGTCGAAAGTACGACTGCATCCAGACGTGCCGGAACACCATTCTCATCATATTCAACCGTAACCTGTGTCTTTCCATCCGGTCTTAAGTACGGAAGTGTTCCGTTCTTTCTTACTTCTGTAAGCTTTCTTGAGAGCTTGTGTGCCAGTGCGATCGGGTATGGCATATATTCCGGTGTCTCATCAGAAGCATAACCAAACATCATTCCCTGATCCCCGGCTCCGATTGCATCGATCTCTTCTTCGGACATTGTATGTTCTTTTGCTTCCAGCGCTTTATCAACACCCATAGCAATATCAGCCGACTGCTCATCGATTGCTGTGATCACACCGCAAGTCTCTGCATCGAATCCGAATTTTCCTCTTGTATATCCGATTTCTTTGATCGTGTCACGTACGATCTTCTGGATATCAACGTATGCATTCGTTGTGATCTCACCCATAACAAGTACCATACCTGTTGTAGTTGCTGTCTCGCATGCGACACGGCTCATTGGATCCTGTGCCATCAATGCATCCAGAATGGCATCAGAAATCTGATCACACATTTTATCCGGATGTCCCTCTGTTACTGATTCTGACGTAAATAATCTTCTTTCCACGTTCTTCTCTCCTTTTTTCTTAAAACATTCCTGCATTCTTTCTCTCAGGATTGCCGACAGTTTTTTGTAGATTCCCCTGTTTTACCGAACTGAAAAACCGTCCACTTACATAAGTGGACGGTTTGATATCTTCATAAACCAATCCTCTTATTGTTCGATCACTCGCTCAGGCTGGCACCTTCCATATATGGGGTTGCCGCAGTTTCATAGATCCTTTGTATCTCCACTGCTCTGAATAAGAGAAAGTTTGCTTTTATTATATTTCTGGTACGACTAAGACTTTACTCTATTTTACACATACTGTCAATAGACATACCTAAGAAAATGTATCATCTAGCCTACTTTTAATTTGAACTTCTGAATCGCTTTTTCAGAATCTACTCTTTCGATGATTCCACCAATGCTGCGAAGTTTCTCTTCGAATCTTTCATATCCTCTCTGGATATATACGATATCGTCTACGATTGTGATTCCGTCAGCTGCCAGACCAGCTATACAGAGTGCTGCTCCTGCACGAAGATCCGGTGCGCTCACTCTGGCTCCCGAAAATTCTGTCACGCCTTCAATCGTTGCAGAATTACCTTCTACTTTCACATTTGCACCCATTCTTGCAAGCTCATCCAGATATTTGAAACGGTTTTCAAAAATACTCTCTGTAATGATACTTGTCCCCTTACATAAAGCCAGTGTTACGCCGATCTGCGGCTGCATATCTGTCGGGAATCCAGGATACGGAAGGGTCTTCACATGTGTGCTTGTAAGATCTCCTTTTGATACGACACGTACAGCATCATCGAATTCTTCCACTTCACATCCGATTTCTACCAGTTTTGCGATCGTAGCCTCCAGATGCTTCGGAATAACATTCAGTACCGTTACATCTCCCTTTGTTGCTGCTGCTGCGAACATGAATGTTCCTGCTTCGATCTGATCCGGGATCACAGAATATTCTGTTCTGTGAAGGCGCTGTACACCACGGATCTTGATCACATCTGTACCTGCTCCCCTGATGTTGGCTCCCATGCTGTTCAGGAAGTTCGCAACATCTACAACATGTGGCTCTTTTGCAACATTTTCCAGAATGGTAAGTCCTTCTGCCATAGCTGCTGCCATCATAACGTTAATCGTTGCTCCAACACTTACCACGTCGAAATAAATATGCTTTCCGACAAGACGGTCTGCCTCTGCAACGATCTTGCCATGTTCAATATCTACATCTGCACCTAACGCACGGAATCCTTTGAGATGCTGGTCGATTGGTCTGCTTCCGATATTACATCCTCCCGGAAGTGCAACTTCGGCACGTTTATACTTTCCAAGTAATGCGCCAAGAAGATAATAGGAAGCACGGATCTTCTTAATATAATCATACTCAATATCTACGTTCTTGATACTGGCTCCATTAATCTTTACTGTATGACGGTCGACACGGTGTACCTTCGCTCCAATCCCCTCGATTGCATCGATCAGTACGTTAATGTCATTCACATCTGGTAAGTTATCGATTAATACGGTCTCATCTGTCATAATTGCTGCTGCAAGAATTGCAAGTGCCGCGTTCTTGGCACCGCCGATTTCCACTTCTCCCACAAGCGGATGACCGCCCTTAATAATATACTGTTCCATTAATTACACCTCATTAATATTTATATGAATCTCTAATTACAATAAATCTTTTGTTCAATATTTATAACTATCTCAAATTGTACATAAATTTCTGCATCACAATATAACCCCAAAAGGGTTCGCGCCTATTATAGCACAAATTTCTCAATTGTAAAATATTTTTTACAGTTATGTAATTTTATTGTAACATATTCCAATTGTTCTATCTATACTTGTGCACTTTTACTCCCCTAATGCATCTAATACCGATTCAATCGTATCTTCCAGCTTCTGATTATCTTCACACACTGTAATATCTGCATACTTTTCAAAAAGCTTTACTCTTTCATCATACAGATCTTTGAGCGTCTGTCCGTCACGCAGTACCACTCCACGGCCTTTGGCGTTTTTAAGTCTGCTGTTTATTGTCTCAAAGGATGCCTGTAAATATACGACTTTGCCGATTTCTTTATAATGTTTCATCGCATTTTCACAATATACTACGCTGCCTCCCGGCGAGATAACGGTACGTTCCGCTTTCACCTGTGCATTGACCCGGTCTTCTACTTTCAGGAAGCCATCCGGTCCAACGTCAGCAATAATATCTTTCAGAAGTTTTCCTTCTGATTCCTGGATCAGAATATCCGTGTCTACAAATCTGTATCCCAGTCTCTTTGCAATTACCACACCAACTGTACTTTTCCCGACTGCCGGCATCCCGATAAAAATAATGTTATTATCTGCCATGATGTGCCCTCCTGTATGTTATGTTCTGATTTTTTCTTTCATTTGAAAACTATAATTATCATCGCACAGTATAACATACAAGAGGGCGAAGTGGAAGTTTTTTTCCAGATGCCCTCTTGTAGATCAATATATTTTTTTACGTATCTCTCTATGTTCCACACGTCTCCTGCAAAGTTCCTGATATGTCATAACCTCGATCAGATCCATAAGCCAGGCACCCGGGTTCTCTTCTTCCTTCTCCGCCTTATCATAGATCCTGCGGCACATCAGACGAAGCTGCAGGCGGTCCGGATATTCATCATACATCATGCTTCCGTCATATTCCATTCTGTCACATTCCTCTTCCATATAAGGAAGTACTCTCTTCGCCGTATCCGGGTAAATGCTTTTCATATAGTCATAGTCTCTTCTCGCATTCCGGTCATCATTATACAGCAGCGGAACCGGATAAGCCATATAGAACGGTAATTTATTCTCCATAATCCTGATTGCTCCTTGGCGGTTCTATCTGTATTAAGATATGCACGGGGACATCAATCGGTGAATGAGAAACTATCTCTTCTAATTGAATGTTATCTCATATTTTTCAATATTAACGGTTGCCGCTTCATCACTAGTAAATATAATTTCATTTGCTTCCAATGGCGTAGGAATGACCACACTTGCCGTCTGCTCTCCATCATTAATAAATAATTCTACAGAATATCTGTCCATGATAAAATGTAGTTTCGGCGCATGATGTTTTTCCGCAATTTCTATCTTTCTCACACAGACAACATCAGCATTTACACCACTGTAGGTCCGGTCAATTTCAATCTGATGTTTTTCCGGATAATATGTAAATGTTGTTGTATATTCTTCATTATGTGCCACATCTACCTTGAACTCCCGGCCTTCTACATTCGTAAGTTCTACCGTCATGTCAATCACCCGGCCATTGATACCATCCAAAGACATCTGTCCGCTAATTTTCTGTTCTGTATAGATGATTGGATTTTTCTTATACTTTTCCAGTTCTCTCACCGGACTTTGCCAGATTTTCCCATCTTTGATTTTTAATTCTCTTGGGAGTGTCATCATTCCCTGCCATTTCTGTCCTTTTGTCATGACACGTGCATCCCACGACTTCATCCATGCGACCATAATCCGCCTGCCATCCGGAAGTTCTGTTGTCTGTGGTGCATAAAAGTCCAGTCCATAATCTAGGCTTCTCTTTTTCTCCCATGCAAAATCCGATATTTCTTTTTCTGCATCTCCAATAATATAAATGGAATTATGACCGTTATGAAATTCATACTTTTGAGCATGCATATTCTGCGGAGAACAAATGATTACAGGATACCCGTCTACTTCCAGATAATCCGGACACTCTAACATATCTCCATTCTTTCCGTCATTTCTCAAAAGAACTTTTTCATACCGCCAGTTTTTATAGTCCGCACTGCTAAATAAGACTATTTGCCCACAATTTTCCTCATAGCGATTGCCTACAACGCAATAATATCTGCCATCCTTTTTCCATATCTTCGGATCACGGAAGTCTTTTCTGTCAAATTTCTCCGGCATGATATCTCCTTTTATAACTGGATTATCCTGCCATTTTTCATAAGTCTTCCCATCTCCAATGGCAATGCACTGATTCTGGATTTCTTTTCCGTCTTTCTGGCTTACTCCTGTATAAAGCAGCACATGCTTTCCATCAGCTTCTACTGCACTTCCCGAGAAACATCCAATGTGATCATAATCCTGATCAGGTGCCATAGCTACCGGATATGCTTCCCATTTTACCAGATCTTCGGTCACTTGATGCCCCCAGTGCATCGGTCCCCATTCTGTTTTATATGGATAGAACTGATAGAATAAATGTACTTTTCCCTGATATACAGAGAAACCATTCGGATCATTCATCCATCCTGTTTCCGGTGTCACATGGAATAATGATTTTTCTTTTTCATCTATGTGATTCTGTCTGATATATTCATTGGCTTTTTCAAGCATACGTTCTTCCTCTTTTATTCTAAATTATTCTGCTCCGATCACCTGCTCTGTTTCCTTATCAAAGAAATGCATCTTATGTGGCATAAAGGTAAATTCCACCTCATCTCCCACCTGGCTTACTTCATATTTTGATACTCTTGCAATCGTTACGCTTCCTCCGAAGTCAAAATACAGATTATTCTCATTTCCCATAATCTCCGTATTGTCAATAACTGCTTTCTGATGACTTCCATAGACATCCAGATTAGTTGTATCAAACTTGATATCTTCTCCTCTGATTCCCATGATAACTTCTGAATAACCGGCAATACGATTGGCGATTGCTTCCGGAAGTTCAATCTTATTTCCATCTTTGAAGATCAGATTTCTTCCGTCTATTTTTACATCATAGAAGTTCATCTGCGGAGAACCGATAAATCCTGCCACAAATTTATTCACCGGATGTTCGTACAGATCCATCGGTTTTCCAACCTGCTGGATCACGCCATCTTTCATGATTACAATGCGGTCTGCCATTGTCATGGCTTCTACCTGGTCATGTGTAACATAGATGGTTGTACTTCCAAGATTTCTATGTAACTTGCTGATCTCATTTCTCATGCTGACACGCAGTTTTGCATCCAGGTTAGAAAGTGGCTCATCCATCAGAAAGACTTTCTGGTCTTTTACAATCGCTCTTCCAAGTGCCACTCTCTGTCTTTGTCCACCTGATAAATTCTTAGGCTTACGGTAACGATATTCTTCGAGTCCCAGGATATCAATTGCCCAGTCTACTTTTTTCTTGATCTCATCTGCCGGAACCTTCATGTTCTTCAATCCATAAGAAATATTTTTTTCTACCGTCATATGTGGATACAGTGCATAGTTCTGGAACACCATAGAGATTCCTCGATCCGCCGGTGCAACCTCATTCACACGTTTTCCATCAATAAAAAGGTCTCCACTTGTAATCTCTTCAAATCCTGCGATCATTCGGAGTGTTGTGGATTTACCGCATCCGGATGGTCCGACAAATGCGATAAATTCTTTTTCTTCTATATCTAAGTTAAAGTCTGTCACGGAATTCTTATCGTTTCCTGCATATTTTTTACATATATTTTTAAATTCGATAAAGCTCATCTTTTAGCCCTCCTTGGAACCTGTTGATATTACACCCTCTACGATCTGTTTTGAGAAGAGTGAATAGATAATAATGACCGGAATTGTTACCATTGTGATAACTGCAAGGGTCTGTCCTGTTGTTGTGTTATCATTTGATGTAATCGCATTCAGACCAATCTGTGCAGTCAGAAGATCACTGGATGTAAATACAAGTGACGGCCACAGATAATCATTCCATACATTCAGGAATGTAAATACACTAACCGTTGCCACTACACTCTTTGACATTGGAAGAACCATAGTAAAAAAGTATTTTACCGGTCCACAGTGATCTAACTGTGCTGCCTCATATACATCATCCGGAAGTCCCAGGAATACCTGACGGAACAGGAAAATGTTAAACGGATTCACGATCATTGGAAGTACATATCCAAGCACCGTATTCAGAAGTCCAAGTTTTGCAATGATCAGGAAATGTATCGTAATGATCGTCTCCATCGGTACGATCATCAGAAGCATAATGATCAGAAGCCAGCGTTCTCTGAATGGAAAATTAATCTTAGCCAATGCATATCCTGCCAGTCCATTTACAATTACACCAAGTACGATCAATATTGCTGCATAGAACAAGGTATTACACATATATCGTACAAATCCTGTATTTGTTAATACAGATACATAATTTTCAAAGAAATTGCCGTTCAATGCCGGTGGAATGAATGCCGCCATACTGTTCATATCAGCAGTGATTACCGCGTCTGGTTTGAATGAGTTTGCCAGCATCCAGATAACCGGGAACAGGAACAACAATGATACGATCAGAAGTACGACCGTCAGTATCCAATTATTTCTTTTTTGCTTTTTTGTTAACATTCTGATCCTCCTTATCTCTTGTTGCGATTGTCTGGATCACGGTCAGTATCATTACAAAGAATGCGAATACAATAGCCATTGTAGATGCCAGTCCAATTTCCCAGTTAACAGTACCTGTTTCATATATATCATACACAACCGTATACGTTGAATTCGATGGTCCTCCTCCGGTCATAACCATTGGCTGTACCAACATACGGAATGCTCCGATCGTAATCGTAATTAAAACGAACACACACAATGGTTTCAATTCCGGCAGGGTAATGTCCTTGAATTTCTGCCACGGTGTTGCATGGTCCATCTCGGCCGCTTCATAAAGTGCCGGATTGATTGCCTGGATTCCTCCCAGGAAGATAATCATCTGATATCCCATTCCCTGCCATGCACTCATGATCGCGATGGATGGAAGTGCCTGACTGGCACTGTTGATGAATGGCTGTGCATCAATTCCAAAGAAAGAAAGGATTGCATTCATAATTCCTTCCGGGCTGTAGATCTGGATCCACAGTGTTGACACAACAGCAAGTGACATGACCACCGGAACAAAGAATGCTACTTTGAAATACTTCTTACAATGCGTCACTTTATTAATCAGAAGTGCCAGCACAAGCGCTCCAATTCCCTGCAGCGGAACAATAATGATCACAAACTTTACGGTATTAAAAAATGCCTGTGAAAACACATCATCTTTAAAAATCTGAATATAGTTGTCCAGTCCGACAAAATGCGTCAGTCCCGGATTTAAAGCAAAGAAATCAGTAAAACTGAAAATCAATGTCAGGATCATTGGCAGGAATAAAAATATCGTAAGTAACACAAGTGCCGGTCCAAAAAACGCCATTCCCATAATGGATTCTGTTCTTTTCTTCATTATTTCATCACATAACGCTTTAATTTTGCGTTAATCCTTTCTACAGATTTATCCAGTTCTGTCTTCGCATCTTTATCGGTAAGCACCGAATTTTCCAGTACTTCCTGTACCGATGCACTAACCTGTGGATATACAGGTGTTTTTGATCTTGGATGTCCATATTTACTGAGCTGATGATATAAGGCTTTATAATTCTCATCTTCTTCAAAAATCGGACTGCTCTCAAACGCTTCATATGTAGATGGGAAACTCTTACTTTCATCCCACAGGCGCTTTCCACTTTCTACACCACTCATCCACTGTACCAGCTTTGTCGCACCTTTTAGTTTCTTCGTCTTTGATGATGCCGCAAATGCCCAGGAACCGGTTGGTGTATATCTTCCGCCATCCCAGTTATCGGATACTACATATGGTGCAACTCCAAGGTTTACATCCGGATAGTTATTATAGATTGTATTTACTTCCCATGCCCCGTCGAACTTAAATGCTGCTCTTCCGCTTTCGAACAGGTCTGTGATCTGTACTTTAGACATATATCCATTATCCAAAAACGATTTAAAATAATTCACTGTTTTCAGATTCTCTTTTGAATTGAATACACCGTTCACCTTCAGTCCATCTTTACTTACAAAGTCACCGCCATTTGACCAGAAAAACGGTGCATAATAATAAATCGTAGCTTCTCCTGTCGGGAAAGTCATATCCAGCGCATAACCTTTTTTCTTCTCTACTACCGGCTGTACTTTCTTTAACACCTTTGTGAATTCACTCCATGTCCATGGGTGATCTGCATCTGGAACTTCTACACCCGCTTCTGCGAGAATATCTTTGTTATAATAAAGTCCCACGCTGGATTCCATTGCTCCAAGCGCATAGAGCTTGTTATTATACGTTCCCTGCTGAATAATGGAATCCAGATACACGCTCTTTTCTTCGTCTGTTAATTTTGCAAGCGGCTGGATAATTCCGTTCTCTGCATATGCCGCTATATTAGGGCCATCAACAGTAAGCACATCCGGCAGATCTCCTGACATCACGGATGCATTGATCTTATCCGAATAGCCTCCACCACTGTCATTTCGTGGAATAAATTCAATATCTGCAAAATATTTCCCATCATATTTCTTATTAAATGCATCTACAGATTTCCTGTAGCACTGTCCTTCTTCTGTGTCTTCGATTGAATGTACCCAGATAGAAAGATATTCTTCGCCTTTGTCATATCCCTTTACTTCTCCTGGTTGCGGCTGTTTATCTCCACACCCCGTCAATGCCATTGCAAAGAATGCTGCCAGCAGTACCCCTACTGTTCGTTTCTTCATAGCTTTCTCCTTTCAGATTCACGATTGCGTAACCAGTTAAGTAACCGGTTACTTTATATGTTCATAATACTATCCAGAGTCTTACTTGTCAATAGATTTCAAAGAAAAAAGTTACCGGTTACTTAACCAATTATTTTTCATTTGATTTTTTTCAATGCACTTGCTATACTGATAATATACATTATAAGGAAGAGGATTTACATGAAACAGAAAAAAGTAACTTTTGCAGATATAGCCGCTTATACAGGCTTTTCAAAAACTACCATTTCCAGATATTTTAATAATCCGGATTCTCTGACTCTTGAAAATCAGGAAAAAATCACTCATGCACTGGATGTCCTTGGATACCGGGAAAATAAGCTCGCCAAAGTACTGGCTAATGGAAAAAGTGAATTTGTTGGAATTATCATCCCCAACCTGTATCTTCACTATTACTCTGAGATGTTAAACCAGTTACTTTCTACTTACGAAAAGTATAATTATAAATTTCTTGTATTCATTGGAAATAATAAAAAAGAGATTGAAGAAAAATATATTCATGAACTGATGGCTTATAAGATTGAGGGACTTATTGTCTTAAGCAATACCATTTCGTCTGAAGAACTTGCTTCTTATAAACTCCCGGTTGTCACGATTGAGCGGGAATGTGACCATGTCTGCAGCGTGTCTACAGACAACTATCTGGGTGGTGTTCAGGCAACCAGTTTGTTGATACGTAATAACTGTGATGTCATTTTACATATCAATTCCATATTTTCTGATACCCTCCCGACTTATGGGCGTATTCAGGGATTTGAAGATATCTGTAATGAGCATCATATTACTCACGAACTGATCCAAAGAAATATGGGAAACACTTATCAGGAAACTTTAGCTCAGCTAAAGAATATATTTAATGAAATTGAAGAGAAATATCCGGCACAAAAAAAGGGAGTCTTTCTTGCGAATGACACTTATGCCAGTATGTTCCTGAACCTGATATTCCAGAAATACGGAAAACTTCCGAAGGATTATCAGATTGTCGGATTCGATGATTCTCCTATTGCAAGCGAAGCTATCCTTCCAATCACAACCGTTGGACAGCAGATTGAGAAAATTGCACAGACTGCCATGGAGCTTCTGGTTCTCCAGATGAATGAAATGAAAAAAAGAAAACCAACTCCTTTAAAAGAGCCGGTTCATAAACAAATTACGCCTGTATTGATCCGACGTGATACTACGGAATAATACCGGTAGTGAGCAAATGATAAATTCCCTGAAGTTTTATTATTCACTTCAGGGAATTCTTTTGACAAATTCTATATTTGGCTTTTTAATTTCTCAACCACTTTTTGAATTATGTTTATATCTTCTTCTAATTCATCTGCTATCTGTTCTGTTGATTTTCCTTTTTTCAATTTCTTCTTTATTATTTTTTCTAAGAGTATCCGCTTTCCAATTTCGATTCCATCCTGTCTTCCAATCTCGATTCCGTCCTGTCTTCCAATCTCGATTCCATCCTGTCTTCCAATCTCGATTCCATCCTGTCTTCCAGCCTCATACTCTGCTTTCCGCAGTTTCTTTTCTTCAAACTCTTTGTCATATTCATAGATGCTCACTTTGATCACCTCAGTCTTATTCTTCAATAAAAACTCTGCCAGGATTCCTTCTTCTATGCATTCGTCAACTGCTCTCGTAACTGCTTCTTCTAAAGAGACATCCTGTTTCGCCGCATATTTTCTTACTCTGGCGACATACTGTGCATATTCCTTTAATGTTCTACAATGTTCCATCAAATCTGAACTGTGGCCATCATTCACATTCAGCATAGTCACTCTTAACTCCAGATCTGGATTTTCTGTTGGATTCTCGTATGCAGAAGATAATCGGAACTCACTACGATCTTCTACTTCTTTTGTTCCATTATAAAATACTAAAAATCTTGGCGTTGGTATCTTTTGTATCACAGTTGAATATAATGATTTCCGAACCACTAATCGTTGATACTCATCCGCAATATAAAACAAATTTCTAAGTGGAATATTCGGATTATACGTTGACTGATGTTCATATAAATATAAATTCATATCCATGATAAACGCCAGATCATTTTTCATTCCCATATAAATCGCATTTTCCAATGTAACAACCTGCAACTTTTCCGGATCTGTGTACTCTCTTCCATTCACCGCATTGTACAATGATAACAAATTCTCTTTGTCATGGTACAACATTCTAAAAATTGTATCCTTGTACATCCTTTTTGCCTTTAACTGCCGGTTATTCACCTGATACTTTTGATTACGTCTTTTCTGACTCTTTCTTTTCGCCATATTCTGTTTCCTCCTGTATGCAGGAGGATGTCTTTTTACTCTTTCAGCCATCTCCTGCTTTTTTACAATTGATTGGTATGAAAGCATAGATTTCTGAAATAAAATTAGATTATAGATGGTATATGTCCGTTTTTATATACCGTTGATTTTTTTGAAATATGCTTTGGTACATATTAACATATCAATAAATATTAATCAATGTATTTTTTACTATTTCCTTTTTTGATAATGTTAATCACCTTAGCAATAAGGTATTACAAAATAATATTTTTTTCTTGTTTCAATTCTGTATACAGAACTTTTTGTATCCCATGAAACATAATATAATCCCGGAATAATTTTTTGCGTATCAACATCCACTATTTGCTTTTGTGTTTCTTCATTCTTTTGATATACTATTTCTTTTTTAACTTTTGGAGCAGACCATCCAAAATATACAATATAAATACGTGTACCATTTTCACATTTATGCCGGCGTGCTGGTCCTAACTCGTATAATTCATCAAAAGAATTTACACTCTGCCTCGTTACTAATCCATCTTTCATGAAGGCAATTGGTCCATATATATACAAAAATACGATTCCAATTATGAGCAAACATAATATTTTGATTTTATTATTCTTTAACATGCGGCACCTCCTAAAACAGAGTATATTTTTGAATATAGCTCCTGTTTTTAGATTAGAATAACATTCCTTATTTTATTTTCAATATGTAATTTAGAAATGCTCAATTTTTATAAAACTTCTACAACTCTTTCATCTTTCCAAGAATCTTCTGAGTAAAATGCTTCATGATTGCATTATATAATCTCATGTTCTGCTCTTGCTTTATCTTCCTTTCTCACCAGAATTTCATATTCATATGCCTTATTCTGATCTACTCCGATACTTCCAAATTGGGATCTCTTCGTTCCTTTTCCCTGAAAAAGCCACTCTGAGTCCTGATTTCTTACTTTATGTTTGTATGGAATCTTCGCTAGATCCAGCGCATCCCGGATCTCGTTGAACCGCTTCATGTCATGTCCGATATAGATAGATTCTGTCATTAATTTCATAGGCCGATCCTCTTTTCGTAATTTCTTAATTTTGATTATACTCTATTCTTTTGGGCGATTCTATAACAACTTTCTTAATATTTCTTATCTTGATACAAGCAAAAAGCTGCCCTGTACTTCTACAGCAGCAGCCTTTCACCATTATCCTTCAGCAGCTTTTTCGTTCTGTATCTTTTCTTCCCACGTCTGCATATACTTCACCTCTGTCTTCTCACTTGCTCTGATCTGACAAACACGTCTATGCATTTCTTGAATCCGTCTACTTTCGCATGCCCCTGACACTTCATCTGTACTATGTTGCATATACTTCAAAAGTTCTATCAGCTCTGATGGTACCAACTCTGGATGTTCCCCTCTGGTATTTAAAAATATCCTCGTTGCTCCATCATCCAGTTTCAATTCCGGGATCTCCTCACATTTCATCTGAAATGTGTAACGATATAAGCCATATCCAAACAAATCAAATGGCGTAATCATCACAACCAGGACTTCATTCAACAAGTTGAAATCAGCGGCTCCCGGTGGTAATGGTTTACTGTCAATGATTTGTCCAGCAAGTTTAATTCTTTTAATGATCTTCTTTGGTCCATAAGTAGCTCTCCTCTCTTATACAGGTATGTTCCCTGTAAAGAAGAGCTGTTTATCTTTATGGATATGATAACACAGAGTTTATATATATACCAGTATATACAGTCAACTTCTTTTATCAGGCATGCATTATCTGTTTGTTGTATTGTTCATTTTGGATTCTTTCCCGATTATCTGGGTCTGAAATAAATGAATGGTAACTATAAATACAGTGCAGATATTAGAATTCATCTGCGTATCGATACAATAACATGCCTGATTTTTATTTTCAATACGTGGTTTAGAAATGCTTAATTTTTGTGAACCTTCTACAACTCTTTCATCTTTCCAATAATCTCTTGATAAAAAGATTCTTGATTTCTATTATTCTCCAAGTCTTCCAATATCACACCATCTTTCAGCAGAATCAGCCGGCTACAATAACTTGCCATCTGTGGGTCATGTGTAACCATAATGATTGTCTTTCCCATATGTTCATTAATATCCTTCAACGCATCAATCACAGTCTTCCCGGACTTTGAGTCAAGATTTCCGGTCGGCTCATCCGCAAAAATAATCTCTGGATCATTTATTAATGCTCTGCAAATGGCAACTCTCTGCCTTTCACCTCCTGACAGTTCGGCCGGCATCTTTTTTTCCAAAGTCCTAATTCCGAATTTATCCATTAACACTCTCGCTCGTTCCTTTTTGGAATCATCTACTGTTTTGCTGATATAGAAAGGCAACATAATGTTTTCAAAAACATCTAAACTATCCATCAAATAAAATTCCTGAAATACGAAGCCTAATTCTTCTCTTCGTATTCTCGCAAGTTCTTTATCTGACAGTTTTGATATTTCATCTTTCTTGTATAAAAGTGCCCCATCTGTTACAGATTCAATGAGCCCCAGAATTTTCAAAAGTGTCGTCTTTCCACTTCCTGATTTTCCCATAATTCCTACAAATTCGCCATCCTGTACATTCAAATTAATACCCTTTAACACTTTAAACTTACCGTAACTTTTCACAATTTTCTCTCCGCTGATCACTTCCATATCTTTTCCCTTCTTTCACTCTGAATTTGCTGATTAGCAAGTCTCCATCCATACTCTCTCAATAAGATAATGTACCCGGCCTGGAATAATAACAGTTCAAAAAATGTTATCAACACCTGTTTTTTCAAGAGCCAATCAACGTTCCATGTAATATAACTCAAAGCACCACCACTTATTACAATCGAAAGTATAAATGCGATCCATAAAGAAAGCGAAAGTTCCTTTTTCACATTTTTCTTTATTTCTTTGGTCTCCATGCCTATTTTTTTCAAGAATCCATATTTCATACTTACATTAGAAATGTCTGACCATATTTTTATAGATAAAATCATTATTCCACTAATAATCAAAAATGCACCAATACAAATGTAAAAGATAAGAGTTGTCAGGTCATCCGATCTGTCTTCTTTCATCAATGAGCCTTTATAAAAACCAATTATCTCATATTTCTTTTCACATACTTTTAATTTGCCCTCATCAATCACCGTCTCTTTTTCTGTTTGCTGCGTCATAATAACCGTATTCTTTTTCTGCAAAGATCTAAGCATATCAAAATCACTATTATTCATAACCAGAATTCGTATAATATCCGACTGTTGAGCAACAAATAAAACTTCTTTCTCTTCTTTTTTTATCGCAAATTTACACATTCCTGTTGCTGTTTTTAAATAAACATGTTTATCCTGAAACATGTTTTCATCGTCTTGTTTTGATTTTTCCAGAACTGCCTTTACCTCTCCCTGTTTGATATGCTCTTTCTTATTCTTCGTAAGTTTGTTATAGGAATCCTCCGAAATACCTACATATTCCCCTCCATCATTGCTTATGAGCGGAATATACGCATATTCATCTATTTTTTCATCTGGTTCTTTTATAACCTTATGAATTTCGTCTGTATATTTTTCTTCTGTCATACATACATAATTATATGGATATTTCCATAAATACTCGGAAGAAAGATTACCGTATTCTATAATATTGATATTTACAATCACCCATACAAATACATTAATAATAAAAACAATTAAAATTATATTTTTATTTTCTGAAAATCTGTGATACAACGTTTTTAGCGTAAGAATATGTCTGTCATACCATTTTTCTTTCTTTTTCACCCATCGCAATATAACATTTCCCAAATAAGTAAACCAAAGATATAATCCGATCAGCGAAAAAAGAACTCCATATTTCATACGTGGATATGTCATAGGAACCTTCGAAAAAAGAATAATTGCAGACACAAAACAGATCAGCCCTGCAATCGCACCTATCACGCTTGCTTTAACAGACGGAACCGTCCCCCTTTTCTGTTCCGTATTCAAAAGCGAAGCCAGTGAATTGTTTTGAATTTTTATTATATTCATGATTACGGCAATGCACAAAATAACACACATATAAAAACATGTACTTCCAATATTCTTTAGAAACCAGCATGGATCTTGAACTGTTTGAATCCCTTCTTTTCTGAATATAGACTGAAGAAGAATTACAAAAGGCGTTCCCACTACACACCCAATCAGCCACGAAATACCACATATAATCCCATATTCCAGAATTATCATCCGGATAATATCTTTCTTTTCTTCTCCGAATACCATAAACATTCCATAATCTTTGATTCTTATCCGGCTATAATTGCTTACTGTATAGCTGATCAAAATCAGACCAATAAACAGCAATATATACATGTACGTTTGAATCGCAACTCCTTGTTGCGACCGAACCCTTTCTTCCATACTCATTGTTCCAAGAACCAATTCTTTAACTCCCAGAAACACGAATAATATAATTGCAACTAAAATAGTACTCATAAAACATACAATACTATTACGCACATTCTTTTTTAATATTTTCAATAATACTTTCATATACTATTCCTTTAAGGAAAAATGTTTCCCCATCTTTTGTCATCTATTCTCAACTTCTATCTGTTCTCCTGCCGGTCTGTTCCTTCTTGCTCCAACCAGATACAGAATCGCCGGAACAAAATCAACAATAATCCCAACAATCATAAGTGGAAAGTCCGACGCTTTCAAAAATGCTTTTCCTGTATCTATTGCAATAATAATTTCATTGCAATATATTAACAGATTAATAATCATATAGATAGAACTACCTACTGTTAACTGTTTTATTTTTTCCGTATTATTACAGTTTGCTTCCCCATAATGTCCCAGATACCACATGCCGATTGAATAAGCAAGTATCCATAACTCATGCATGCGTTCTCCATTTAAAAAGCAAATATTAATCAAGGAACCTACAATCCCACAAAGTCCAAATATCTGAAAATATATCGAAGTCGCTCTAAGCAATTTCCGTCCTCCCGGTGCTCTGCTTCCTCCTACAGAATAAATCAGATCATCACAGAATTCATGAACCGACTTTCCCAATACTGTTTCAAAATCTTCATTACGCTCCTGTGCTTCTTCCGCCATTCCCGTAATATCCTCAACCATCTGATTTATTTCTCTTTCCGTAAGTGGAAATGTCTTTATATACTTACGCATCTTCCGGATCATTCTTTTATTTTTCTTCGTTAACATAATCTACTTCTCCTTTTTCAAAATTCTATTTACTGATGATTGTACTTCCGTCCAACATTTAATAAATTCCTTCAAATATGCCTGCCCCTCATCCGTTAGTGAATAATACTTTCTTTTCGGTCCAAGCGGCGAAGACCGTAATTCTGAAGAAATCATTCCTTTCTTTTCCAATCGTACAAGTAATGGATAAATACTTCCCTCTTTTACATCTTCAAATCCGAATTCTTCTAATGTTGTTACAATCTCATATCCATATGTAACTGTCTCGGATAAAATCTGTAATATACATCCTTCTAAAGTTCCCTTCATTAATTGTGATTTATCATACATGTTCCCACCTACCTTGCATACTATAGTAGTTCTTAACTATATTGTATCACATAGTAGTTGTTTGTCAAGTAATTTAAGAAGCTTATTTTGAAACAGAATATTTGACACTGAAAAAAATATTTTTGTATCTACAAAACCTGCCATCAGCAGCTTCTTCCGAACGAATGGCGATAAAAAACCGCAGATGCAAGCTTTTCAACTTACCTCTGCGGTTTTTTACAATATAGTCTTTTATTCTCTCTCTTTATAATGATGCGCATCCTCCAGCATCATATCTTTCACCTTCATCAGACGGATCTGGGTGCTTCGTTCATTCTCATCAAGCTTCATCGTAATATACTTGATATTCTTCTGCGCTTCCGGAATGATCACATGCTCCAGGGCGTTGACACGTCTTCTGGTCTTCTCGATCTCAGCCGCCATAAGCTGGCAGGCTTTTTCTGTCTCTGCAAGCTTTAGCATATCCGGAAGGATATCTGCAAGAGATTTTACAGCTCCGTCCAGATCACTGGATGTAAATGCAAATCCATACGAATAAATATCATTCGCATCGGCGGTTCTTGTCTTTGTCTCGAATACAGGAATGTCTACACTCATGACATTCTTCTGTCCGACTTCCAGATCCACCTCCTGCTTCGGCGCCATCAGTGCCGTGTTCAGGGTTGCTTCGTCCATTCCGGCTTTGGCTATGACGAAGTTCTTATTGGCCGAACGGATACCCGCTTCTACCTTCTCCCGAAGTTCCATGTTCACTTTTACCAGATCCAGGAACTGACGCATCAGTTCGTCTCGTTTATCTTTCAGAAGTTTGTGACCTTTTATGGCTGTGACCAGTTTCTTCTTGGTTCTGGTCAGTTCCATACGGGTAGGGGTTACCTGGGTTGACGCCATAGTATCACTCCTTTCTATACTTTTTTATACCGGACGCCATGCCGGCTCGAATCTGCTTCGCATAACTTACTATTTACCATAGTATAAATCCAAGAACTTATCATCAATTCGTTTCAACTCTGATCTTGGCAGCATAGACAACAGCTTCCATCCGATCTCCAGTGTCTCTTCAATCGGTCTGTCGGTATCGTATCCTTGTGATACATATTCTTTTTCAAATGCATCTGCGAATTTCGCATATACCAGGTCAATATCGGTAAGAGCTGCCTCTCCTAAAATAGTCATTAATTCTTTCGCATCTTTTCCTCGCGCATATGCCGCAAATAACTGGTTCATGGTATTTGCATGATCGGCTCTTGTCTTACCTTCTCCGATTCCCTTATCTTTCAGACGGGACAGGGATGGCAATACATCGATCGGCGGTTTGATACCTTTACGGTACAAATCACGGCTTAAGATGATCTGGCCTTCGGTGATGTATCCGGTAAGATCCGGGATTGGATGCGTCTTGTCATCTTCCGGCATGGTCAGGATCGGAATCAGTGTGATACTTCCCTTCTTGCCATTCTGTCTTCCGGCTCTTTCATATAACGTTGCAAGGTCGGTGTACATATATCCAGGATATCCACGGCGTCCCGGTACTTCCTTACGTGCGGCAGATACTTCTCGAAGCGCATCTGCATAGTTGGTAATATCTGTCATAATTACCAGTACATGCATGTCTTTTTCGAATGCAAGATACTCGGCTGCTGTCAGTGCCATACGAGGTGTAGAAATACGCTCGATTGCCGGGTCATTTGCCAGGTTGACGAACAGTACGGTTCTGTCGATGGCACCTGTCTCTTTGAAAGATTCTACAAAGAAGTTCGACTCTTCGAATGTGATACCCATAGCGGCAAATACTACGGCGAACTTCTCATTGCTTCCTCGTACTTTTGCCTGTTTTGCGATCTGCGCTGCCAGGTTGGCATGTGGAAGTCCGGATGCCGAGAAGATCGGAAGTTTCTGCCCACGAACCAATGTGTTCAGTCCGTCAATAGCCGATACACCTGTCTGGATAAACTCTTCCGGATAGCTTCTTGCCGCCGGGTTCATAGGCAGACCGTTGATATCACGTCTTTCATCCGGCAGGATCTCCGGTCCCCCGTCGATTGGGCGGCCCAGTCCGTCGAAGACACGTCCAAGCATATCTTCCGATACACCAAGCTCCATGCTTCGTCCGAGAAAACGTACTTTACTGTTACTTAAGTTGATACCCGTGGCACTTTCGAATAACTGCACCAGTGCATCATTTCCATTGATCTCCAGAACCTTGCAGCGGCGCTTCTCACCGCTTGCAAGCTCAATCTCACCTAATTCGTCATAGGCTACATTTTCAACGCCGCGTACCAGCATCAGAGGTCCGGCAACTTCCTGTATGGTTCTATATTCTTTTGGCATAATTTAGAAGTCCTCCTTCCCGAATGCAGCCGCAACTTCCTTGTCCAGTTCTTCTTCTACATTCTTATATTCACTTTCGATATCGGCGTCTGTTGTATATTTATAACGGCCGATCTTTTCTCTTACCGGCATGGCGATCAGTGCATTCATGTCCGCACCCTTGTTCAGTGCATCGACAGATTTCTCATAAAATGCCAGTACCAGTTTCATCATCAGATACTGCTTACGAAGCGGTGTGTAAGTGTCAATCTCGTGGAAGGAATTCTGATGTAAGAAGTCCTCACGGATGGATCTTGCCGCTTCCATCTTCAGACGGTCGGTCGGTGACAGGGCATCCATACCTACCATCTGTACGATCTCATTTAACTCGGCTTCTTCCTGAAGGATTGTCATCATCTTCTGACGGTCTTCCATCCAGTCCGCTGCCACTTCCTCGTTGAACCAGTTTGCCATATTGTCAACATACAGTGAATAACTGGTCAGCCAGTTGATGGCTGGGAAATGTCTCTTATACGCAAGTGCGGAATCCAGTCCCCAGAATACCTTTACAATACGAAGGGTTGCCTGTGATACCGGTTCGGAGATATCACCACCCGGAGGAGATACCGCTCCGATAACGGAAAGTGCACCTTCTCTTCCTTCTTTACCAAGGGATACCACATGTCCGGCTCTTTCATAGAACTGCGCCAGACGGGAACCTAAGTATGCCGGGTAACCTTCTTCACCAGGCATCTCTTCCAGACGTCCCGACATCTCTCGAAGTGCCTCTGCCCAACGGGATGTAGAATCTGCCATCAGCGCTACAGAATATCCCATATCACGGAAATATTCTGCGATCGTGATTCCGGTATAGATGGAAGCCTCACGGGCTGCAACCGGCATATCCGATGTATTTGCAATCAGCACGGTCCTTTCCATCAGAGACTGTCCGGTCTTCGGGTCTTTCAGTTCCGGGAATTCATTCAAAACATCGGTCATCTCATTACCACGTTCTCCGCATCCGATATAGACCACGATATCTGCCTCTGCCCACTTAGCCAACTGGTGTTGGATAACTGTCTTGCCGCTTCCGAAAGGTCCCGGAACAGCTGCCACACCACCTTTGGCGATTGGGAAGAATGTATCGATAACACGCTGACCGGTTACCAGTGGTTTTACCGGCGGCAGCTTCTTCTGATACGGACGGCCCTTTCGTACCGGCCATCTCTGCATCATCGTCAGTTCTTTGTCACCTTTTTCGGTAGCGATCACTGCTACCACTTCTTCTACGGTAAATGTTCCGGCTTTGATCTCTTTTACCGTTCCTTTTACTCCATAAGGAACCATGATCTTCTGCTGTACAACGATGGTCTCCTGCACAGTTCCGAGTACGTCACCTGCTTCGACCTCATCGCCGGCTTTTGCGACCGGTACAAATTCCCATTTCTTATCACGTTTTAACGAAGCAACTTCCACGCCTCGCTTTAAGTTATTTCCGGAGATTTTCATAATGTCATCCAGCGGTCTCTGGATTCCATCGTATATGCTTGTGATCAGTCCGGGACCAAGTTCTACTGACATTGGTACTCCCATAGACTCTACCGGCTCTCCAGGTCCAAGTCCTGATGTCTCCTCGTATACCTGGATGGATGCCTCATCTCCGTGAATCTCTATGATCTCTCCGATCAGACGCTGGCTGCTTACACGTACCACGTCAAACATGTTGGCGTCACGCATACCTTCTGCAATGACCAGCGGTCCTGCTACTTTTTTAATCGTTCCTGTACTCATACGGACGAATCAACCTCCTTTAGCTGCCAAATATAATATCGGAACCGACAGCCTGCTCTACCGATTTCTTCACACCTGCAACTCCGGCGCCTGTATTTCCGGCGATACCCGGAATCTGAATGATCGCCGGTGTGACCTGTTCCTGATATTTTTCTATCTCATGCGTTAATTCAGCGGCAAGTTTCTCTGTGATATAGATGATCCCATATCCACCCTGTGCCAGCTGATGTAATTTCTCTGCGGCTTCCTCACGGGTCTGGACGGCAAATGTATCAAGGCCCAGTGCTGCGAATCCGAAGATGCTGTCGTAATCGCCTAATACTGCAATCTTATACATACATTTTCCTTACCCTTTCCCGGATCGAATCATCCGGCAGTTCGTTCTGCTTTCCGGATAAAATGATTCGTACCGTTTTAATCTCATTCTGTCTTGCAATTACATAGGCGATTACCGGTCCTATCGTAAATGCATGATATTTCTCCGGACTGATGGTCTGGATGATCCGATTGTCACACCATCTTTCGAATGCTGACGGCGACTCTGCCAGTGCTTCCGCACCTTCTGCATAAGCCGTTCCTCTTAAGTATTCGCAGATGGCGTCCATGCCGCTAAGTGCTGCTTTCGATAACTGGCTCACACTTAAAGAATCACATTCTGCCATTGCCCGTTTCATAAATTCCGTTGATTTTGCGGTCTTCTGTGACCGGACGGCAATCTTGATATCCGCCACTGCCACTGTGGATTCTGCGTAATCCTGTATGATCTTATCCGGTGACTCTTTCCCGGCCTGATAGATGGCATCCAGCGCCGCCCGGTCTATGATCACATCACAGAGCTGCCCGTCTCCGGTATGAAGAAGTGTCTCGTATGCTTCTTCTCCTGCGATCCGCATACTGTCCGGAAGCTTTCCGAAGTCTCTGTCTTCTACGATCTTTCGCATCTCTTCCCCGGGAATCCGAACATCTTCATAATAGATATGCCGGTTCTTATCTCCGGTGCATACTTCCTTGACCGCTGCCTTTAAATTATGAAAAAGCTTCGGATAAGAAAGCACATCGAAATGTTCCATTCCGATCGACAGTTCTTTGACCACTTCCCATGTCTTTTCTTCTTCTCTCGTCAGGATTTTTTCCGCATCCCCGCTGCTTTCGGTATCTCCCCATCCCTTCTCTTCTAAGAACTGCAATGCCTGATCATAACTCTGGCACGCGATCAGCTGGTCGATGGTACTGTCAGAGAACAGGGATACTTCCAGGGCACGGATTCTTGCGACCGCATAGGTATATTGTTCACTCATGTTGTCCCTCCATATCATACAAAGAGCATCCGGTGAACGATGTCCGCAAGTTCATCCCGCTTCGCATCGAACATTGCCCTGATCGTACAATTCTCTTCAATTCCACCGTACGCAAGAATGAATCCATTGTCAATATTATCTCTGCCCGCTCCGGCTACAGTAAGTTTTCCTCCCTTTGCCAGAGCTATTTCTTCAATTTCTTTGCCAAATCCTACCGGCATATTTTCCAGATCTTTTACGGAGAAATAGATCTCTCCCTCCTGCGGAAGTACGTATGCTTCCAGAATAGACAGGAGCATCTGGTAATACTCATCCGGCGCAAGACTTATAACCTTTTCATACGCCTTCTCGATGATCTCTGCGATCATCTCCTGCTTTGCTTCCAGAAGTCTCGTTCTTCTCTGAAGATCGATGGCTGACTTCACACGCTCTTTCTGTGCGGCAACTTCCGCTTCAGACTTCTTCAGGATCTGTTCTGCCTGTGCAGCTCCTTCTGCCTGCGCCTGAGTCTTCATCTGTTCTGCCTGCGCTTTCGCATCTTCGATCTTTACATTTGCCGTCTCTTTTGCCTCGTCAAGGATCTGACTTTTGATCTTCTCTAATCCAGCCATTTTCCTTCACACTCCTTCTATACCTGAATTGCTGTTACGGAAAGGATAGAAATCAGAAGTGCAAGGATGGCATATGTCTCAACCATTGCAGGGAACAGCATTGCTTTACCGAACTGATCCGGCTTCTTTGCTACGATTCCGATTGCTGCCGCTGCTGTCTGTCCCTGTGCTTTTCCTGAAATCAGACCTACAATTCCGATTGGAAGGCAAGCTGCAAGAATCAGAAGTCCGGTCTTCGGATCCAGATCTGCTGCTCCGCCGCCAAGAAGTCCGATCTTAGATAATGTAATAAATCCAACCAGCAATCCGTAGATTCCCTGTGTACCAGGAAGCAGCTGCATGATCAATACTTTTGCGAATTTGCTTGGGTCTTCTGTTACAACTCCGGACGCTGCCTGTCCTGCAATACCTACTCCGATCGCAGATCCTGCACCTGCCAGGAATACTGCCACTGCCGCACCAAGAAGTGCATATACCATTCCCATATCATTCCAAATACTCATATCTATTTTTCCTCCTTAATATCTACATATTTTGTCTCCGCATGAAACGGTTCGAAAGGTTTTCCACCACCTTCGTAGAATTTTCCAAAGAATTCCACAAATTGAAGTCGGTTGGTGTGGACATATGCACCAAGCAGGTTGATTGCCAGGTTCATTGCATGTCCGACTATAAATACTACGATAAATAAGATGACCCCGAATACACTCTTACCAAGCATACTTCCCATCTGATTGACAACGGATGCGATAACGCCTGTCGCAAGTCCCAGTGCCAGAAGTCTGGAGTATGATAATACATCACTTAACCATCCGGTAATGTTGTAGATATCATATGCTCCAAGTGCAAGTCTGAGTGCCGGATTCTTGCTTGATCTTCCGGACATCAGTAACAGTCCGAGTGCTCCGATGATCGCCATTGCTTTCGACAATGTAATCAGTGCTGCAGGGAACACGATCTTCGTCTGTGCGATCGAAGCAAATATCTCTGACGGAAGCAGCATCAGGATCAGTCCGATCAGGAAAATGTACCACAGTACGATATCACAGAAGAAATCCAGTACCTTTCCGTCTTTTAACAACATATATCCTTTGATTCCAAGACCCACGAACAGATGAACCAGTCCGAATGCCATCGAATAGATCAGAAGTCTCATCGGATCATTTAACGGTGCAAACCAAAGTGGTTTGATCGTCAGCTCTTTTCCAAAGAATGTGCTCGATACAACATCTACGACATCTCCAAAATATCCACCGAACAAAATTCCCCATACCATAGTAGAAATTCCACAATACATGAACATTTTCATGGATTTTCTCATACCTGCGCTCATGCGCGGGAATTTCTTAAGAACGACCAGACACACGATTGCGATGATCGCACCATATGCTGCATCTGATAACATCATTCCGAAGAAAAATACATAAAAGAATGACATGATCGCAGTCGGATCAATCTCTCCTTTATGCGGAAGTCCGTAAGACTCCAGAACTCCTTCCACGCTTTCCGAAAATCCGTTATTTTTAAGGATCACCGGTGGTTCTTCATCTTCTTTTAACTCTTCTACATCGATTACACAGTCATATGCTTCCCCGATTCCTTTCCGGATCGCCGGTACCGCTTCTTTCGCTGCGTAACCACTGATAATAAATGTACGTCTGGACTGCGGAAGTGTTCCCAGTACTTCGTACTTTTCTGCACGCATCCGGTAATAATCGCCGATGACCTCCAGTTCCTCCCGGTCTTCTGCGTGGGATATGATCTCTTCCCGGATATTTGCGATATCTTCTTCAATCTGTCTGATCTGCTCTTCCAGTTCTTCTTTCTGCTTTGCCGGAATCCTTTCTGCCGATACGACCGGTCTTGAGAATCCAACCGTACGGAGTGTGTTCTCCACGTCTGCCGCCTGCTCCTTCATACAGAATACGCTTAAGTACACGGCATCTTTATCCCGGCTTATAACCGATATATCTACAGCTTCAATCTCTGGATGCTCTTCGGCAAGCTTTCCGTAGATCATTTCCAGTGTCGTCTCCGCCGCCATGGTTCCAAGAAGCATTGCCGTCTTTTTCGTACCCGGATAATTCATCTCCACTTCCAGACTCATCCACGGCGCAAGTGCCTCTATCTGGGTATTCCGCTTCACGATCTCGGCCTGTGCTTCCGCAATTCTCTTATGATCAGCAATCAGAAGTTCCGCCACTTCCATGACCTCCTCCTGTTTCACCGCTGCTGCTTCCATCGTCTTCTTATCGATCAGCTTATTGCCTTCCAGACTGGCGAACATCGACTTTTTCTCCGGAGCATACTGATTCAACACATCCAGTGCATTTTCCGTGATCTGCACCCGTTTCTCAAAGCTTGATTTCGCACTCTGCGTATCCATCTTCTCGAATCCGGCTTCGTCCTGTGCGACCTGATGCATCTCTATCATGCCCATGGACTGCAGTTTTTCCAGAATCGCTTTCCGGTCATGCTTTAATGCGCAGATACTGATTCGCTGCATCTGCAATACTGCCATAACTGCATCCCTCCTTTTCTTCTTTTTCAGGCTTTTTCTCTTCCCGTATCATCAAAGCAACGCTTTCATGACTGCGGATACCGCCTCCTCTTCTTTTCCCTGAGCCAGTGCTTTTAACGCTTCTGTCTCCTGTTCTGTCTTCTCGCAAGCCTTTTTCTTTAAGGTTTCGCCTTCTTCTTTCACCTGCAAAAGTTCTGTTTCTGCCTGTTTCTTTGCATTTGCTACAGTCTGTTCTTTTATCTCTTTTGCTTCTTTAGCAGCTTTTTCAAGGATCTCGGTACACGTTGCATCTGCTTTTCTTATGATCTCATCCGCTTCATTCTCCGTTTCCTTGATGGCCTTAATGGTTTCTTCTACCATTTTTCTACCACCTCTCCTTCAAAAAATACAAAATCTAGTTTAAATTATAATCTTATTTTCGTGATTTTGCCATACATTTCTTATATTTTCTTTAAATTGTATGTCACTTTGATACATTTTTATCATTTTGTCGTTTTATATCTGTGCACATATTAATAAGTAGAAATACTGAAAAACCTCCTGCGTTTACTTATATACCTGGTATGCAAATAAGGATATCATCTCATTTTCTTAACGAAAATGGACAATATCCTTATTTTGTCTAAATAATATGGAATTTATACAATCTCTGCAGCTTCGCTTATGCCGCTCTTAACGTTTTCCACATTTCTGGTTTCTACTTTTTCTCCCGAAGTCACAATGACAATAACGCTGTCACTTTTGCCTGCTTTTCTGATCTTTTCAAAATCCACTTCAACCAGTGGATCTCCACTTTTTACATTCTGTCCTGTCTTTGCAATGATATGGAATCCATCACCGTTCATTGCTACGGTATCAATACCGATGTGAATCAAGATTTCTTTTCCATCATCTGTAGAAAGACCAACCGCATGTCCCGTCTCATACATAAGTTCTACGGTTCCATTAATTGGGGATTTGATTATGGAATCTTCCGGAACAATGGCAAATCCATCCCCCAGCACCTTTCCCGCAAATGTCGGATCAGTCACTTCTTCCAATGGAATTACTTTTCCTGATACTGGAGCTATAATCTTATTTCCATCCATGGACTCTTTATGTTCCCGGTTCTCCTCATTTGTCATTTCTCCATTTGCTTCCATCTCCAATACTGATCCATCATCCATTCCGTCCTCTGGCAGCATTGCTTCTTCCGGCACTCCGAACAGGTATGTCAGTACAAAACATAATGCAACCGAACAGATGGAAATAATCAGATACCACAGGAACTGTCTTCCTTCATAAATGTACATCAGATAAGAAGGGATAACTGCCAGTCCGTAAGAATTAGACTGAATATTTAATAATGATAACGATGCAGCTCCAAGTCCTGATGTAAATAACATGATAATCAACGGTTTCAGATTATAGCGCAGCTGGATACCGAAGAGTACCGGCTCGCTGATTCCGAACAGTTGCGATAACATAGCTCCAATACTCGTCTGTCTGACCGTAGTATTTTTTGATTTTACAAAAAATGCAAGACACGTTCCAACATTGGCAAATCCGTACATTGCACATAATGTAATCACCGGATTGAATCCTGTGTTCGCAAGAAGTGAAGTCTCGATCATTGTATATGTATGATGCAACCCGGTAATTACAAGAAGCGGGTATGTCGCTCCGATGATAAAGCCACCGATTCCAAATGGCAGATGTACCAGTGCTTCAACGATGCTGACAAGCTTTAATTCCACCACATGCATCACAGGTCCTACACAAAGGATTACGATTAAGAATGTAACCAGCATCACTACAAATGGCGTCATGATCAGATCCAGTGCATTCGGCATGATTTTTCTGAGCTTTTTCTCAAGCTTTGCCCCGATCAGTGCCGTAATGATCGCTGTCAGTACACTACCCTGGCATCCAACGATTGGAATCTTTCCAAATGCCATGATTGCTGATATTCCGCTGTCCGGATTCGCTACCGAATATGCATTTGGCAGGATTGGTGAAACGAGCATCAGACCAAGTACCATACCAATGACCGGTGTTCCGCCGAATACCTTGAATGCAGACCAGCAGATGATCGCCGGCAGGAACGAGAATGCCGTCTCAGTCAGTACATTTACCAGTGTTACGATGTAATCCGGAATCATATCTGTAGATGCACCGAACAATCCCAGTACATTATCGTTGAACACGCAGCCTTTTAATCCCAGGAACAGACCGGTCGCCGCGATCACCGGGATGATCGGGATAAAGATATCTCCCAGTATCCGCATCAGGCGCTTTACACCTTTTTGCTGATTCTTGATTGCTTCATCCTGTTCTTTTTTTGATAATGTTTTTAATCCAAGATTCTCTATTTCTTCATATACTTTATTGACAATTCCGGTTCCCAGAATGATCTGGAACTGACCTGCATTGAAAAATGTTCCCTTTACAAGCGGCAGTTTTTCCAGTTTCTTCACATCGATTGCTTCTTTATCTTTGACGATTAGACGCAATCTGGTTGCACAATGTGTTGCAGATACAATATTGTCTTTGCCGACGATCCGGATAATCTCCTCCGCCGTTTTCCTGTAATCCTTTCCTTCCATGATTTTTGCTCCCTTTTTCCCTTTATTTTTCTTCCTTTATCTCTTTTAATAACACTGCCTGAAATGGCTTAAGTACTAATTTATTTTCTTTGATATTGAATTCTTTCTCTTTTCTGTCGGAATTTTGCCAGATCAATTCTTTTTTCTCTACAACTACATTTTCTTCCACCGTCTCCGAACTCAGATTGATCCAGCATTCAATGCTTTCTTCTTTGGTAAATCTACGGTACGCGATTACGTTGTCACTGCTCTGTAACGGTTCGATATCTCCAAATATCAGGCAGTCCCGGTATTCGCCTTTCTGTCTGAACGCTATCATTTCTTTATAGAACTGATAGATACTTCCGTCATGTCCAATCTGATCTTCTGCATTAATCTTCGGATATTCTTCTGTCATTCCAAGCCATGGTTTTACATTCGAGAATCCGCCATACTGTTCATTCGTCCACGGGAATGGTGTTCTTGTGTTGTCACGACTTCTGAGATTTACGATATGTAATGCTTCTTTTTCTGTCAGTCCCTCTTCGATCGATCTGTGATACTGGTCAATACTTGAAATGTCATTAAACTCTTCGATTCCATGTCTTTCAAAATTCACCATTCCCAGTTCCTGTCCCTGATAAATGAACGGTGTCCCTCTCAGGAAGAAATACATTGCCGCAAGTGCCTTTACCGCGTCACTGTTGTTCTGGTATTCTTTCAAATATTTTGACGTTGCTCTTGGTTGATCGTGATTTTCGATAAAGTTTGCACCCCAGCCGCACTTTTGCAGTGCCCTCTGACTTGCCATAACTTTCTGATTCAGATCTTTTACCGTCCACGGAATCCGTTTGAACCATTCACTTCCCGATGCAATATCCAGATCCGCATAACGGAAATCAAATATCATCGAAAAGTATCCCTGTTCCCCGATAAATTCTTCCAGCTCTTCATACGGAACTCCCGGCGCCTCCGCAACCGTCACACAATCATGTCTCTGGAATGTATTTTCTTTCAGCTCATTTAAAAATGTACCGATTCCCGGTTGATTTCTGGATGCCTTGGTGCATTTTGCCAGACCATCTGCTCCGTCTGCTTCCCGGTCTTCCCAGGTCAGATCCTTTTTGATAAATGTAATCGCATCAATCCGGAACCCGGCAATGCCTTTATCCAGCCACCAGTTGACCATCTGATACAATTCTTTTCGTACTTCCGGATTCTCCCAGTTCAGATCCGGCTGCTTTTTCCCAAATGCGTGAAAATAATACTCGTCTCTTCCCGGAATCTTTTCCCACACATTTCCGCCAAATACAGATCTCCAGTTATTGATCTCTTTCTTTCCGGATTTAAAAATGTAATAATCATGATATTTACTTTCCGGATTCTTTAACGCTTCCTGGAACCATGGATGTTCATCTGATGTATGGTTGATTACGAGATCCAGTATGATCTTAATATTTCTTTTCTTTCCTTCACTGATTAATTCATCCATGTCCTCCATAGTTCCGAATTCTTCAGCAATCTTCATATAATCAGAAATATCATATCCGTTATCATCCATCGGTGACTGATAACACGGACAGATCCATAACATGGTAACCCCCAGATCCTTCAAGTAGTCAAGCTTTGATGTAATTCCTTTCAGATCACCGATTCCATCCCCGTTACTGTCACAAAAGCTTCTTGGATAAATCTGATATATAACTTCTTCCTGCCACCATTTTCTTTTTACCATCTCTTGCCTCTCCTTAATGATTTTCCTGTTCACCAGTTCTTTGTAAATACCATCTTCCTGTACTGTTCCGCAGATACTGTCTGCTATCTTTTTTAATTCTGCACTGCCGTTTTCCATGGCCACTCCCGTTCCTGTTGCTAGTAACAGTTCTTCATCATTCTCTCCATCTCCGAAGCTCATGCTTTCGGATTTTTCGATTTCCAGTTTCTGATTCAGATATCTGACTGCATTGCCTTTATTGCATCCTTCTGGAAGGCATTCCAGCAAGTAATCCTTTCCAAATGGTATCATCTGTACAATCTCGCATCTGTTCTCTATCTCTTCTTTTATACGGTTTATTACCGCTTCTGTTCCAACGATACAAATCTTATGTGCTTTTTCCTGATTCGAATCATATGCTTCCATATTATCTTTGTACAAATATCTATTCTTTCTTTTGATTTTTTCTCTTTCTTCTTCTGTACAATTCTTTGTCTTTTCTTTAAATAACTGCTGATATATTTCTGCTGCCTTTTGATCCATATAGACATTCTTTTGTGTTTCCAGCACCAGCCCGGCCTGTTGCTTTTCTGTTAATATCCTGACCTCTTTCAGCCATTTATCAGAATACTCTTTCCTGCTCAGTTCCTTGCCCCGGTACAAAATTCTTGTACCTCCTCCACTGATGGTTCCATCCATCTGAAGTTCCTGCACATCTTTTTGAATACTGCCCGTATTTCTTCCGGTGCATATGCATGTCAGAATTCCCTGTCTTTTACATTCCCGGATTGCATACCTCGTTTTTTCAGATACCTCTGCATTTTCTTCTCTAAGAGTTCCGTCTATATCAAAGTAGATCATCTTCACACTTTGATCTTTCACGTTTCCGCTCACCTGCCTTATTGCTTTCTGTTTTGTTTCTGAAGTCATATTAACAAAAGAAACGGAGCCATTCAATGCATTGGCTCCGTTTAAAAAATATGTACACTTTTCGTACATTGTTTTGCTTTATAAAACTTTGTTCATGTATATTTATATGTCTTCCTTTTTATCCGATTTTCCAGCCAGATAATTCTGATATGCCAGATAAAGTAATTCAATCAGAATAAAATACGGCGTTGTAGATTCATAATCTCCGTATTCTCCCACTTCAGCATGTAAAGACTCAATATACAGATTCTCATCACAGCATGCAGATAACGGATTATTACTCATCCTTGTAACTGATACCAGAAATGTACCTTTTACCCGCAATCTCTTTGCCAGATTTATCATATAGTCTGCCTCTCCCGATAAAGAGATAAGAAAGACCATGTCATCCTTATGAATATTCTTTTCTATTGCCTGACACATATCATGACCATGTAGGTCTATTAGTGTTTTTTCCGGGAGAAATATTCTCTTCATCTCGCTGGCCACACGTGCCTGCGACGATCCACTTCCATATACAACCACTCTTTTTGCATGACACAAAGACTCAAAGATCCGGTTATAATCCCGCTTTAGAAAATCATCCAGCATCTTATGATAGCTTTCTGTCATTGTTTCAAGCAGATTCCATTCCGTCACTTTACTTTCCCGCTCTTCGATACGCAGCATCGCCTTTAATTCACGAAATCCGTTCAGACCGAGATGCTTTGCAAACCGTACCAGCAGGGATTTGGACACGCCGCATTTTCTTGCAGTCTCGTCTATCGTATCTCTGCAAAAATCTTTCCGATTCTCATATAGATACTGGCAGATATATCGCTCATTCTCATTCATTTCCGAATAATACAAATTCATCAGCTCATCTGTATTCATCTCACTCTTCTCCTGTATCAGACTGGTTGTTACTGTTCACAAATTCCAGATATCGCACAGACAATATATCCAGCAGCATATAAAACGCAGCTATCATCTCATATGACTGATCCTGCCCTTTATGTATAACTCTGGTTCCTACATAAAGGTTATATTCCGCCAGCCTTGCAAGTGCATTATTATTCCATCTTGTAATAGACAACGTATGGATCTTCCTCTCCTGCGCCAGACGCACTGCCCGGAGTATCGACTGGTTCTCTCCTGATAATGACACTGCTACAAACAAATCTTTCTCTGAAAATTCTGTCTGTGCAAACTCAATCTCTCCGAGGTCAAATAAGTCTACACACCATTTTCCCATGATCATAAAGATACGCTTAAACTCATCTACAATTGCTTTCTGTTCATTTCCCGTACCGTACAGGTATATCGTATCTGCTTCATAGATTCTTTTACATATCTTACTATAATCATAATTCTGCAGTTCTTTGATCATCTCATGATAATCATCAATGATTCCCTGCATATCCAGCTTCTTATGCTCTGTTTCTCCGGTTCTTTGTTTTAATAGCAGCTGAAACTCAGCATAAGATGAGATCCACAGCTTTTTTAACATACGTACAAGTGTCGTTCTTGATACACCGAGATGTCTGGCAAGCTGTGTACTATTCATAGTTCTTACCAGTTCTTTATTCTGCCGGATTTCCTGTACCATCAACCGGTCCGTGGCTGTCAGATAGCTGTAATTCTCATCTATCCGTTTTTCAAAATCCATATAATCTCCTACCAGTGTAATTTGTGAAGATGTCCCTCCAGATTCATTCCTGCAAATCCGTTCTGTCTGAGTGCTTCGTAAAGCACGATCGCAACCGAGTTGCCAAGGTTCAGCGAACGGATGTCGCCTACCATCGGGATACGCACGCAGTCTTCTTTATGATCTACCAGAATCTCTTCCGGAATTCCGGCACTTTCTTTTCCGAACATGATGTAACAGTCCGGTTCATAGTTCACTTCTGTATATACCTTTGGTGCTTTTGTCGTTGCCATGTAGATCTTGGCTCCCGGGTTCTTTTCCAGGAAATCATTGTAATCAATATAGGTTCTGACATCCAGATGCTCCCAGTAGTCCATGCCGGCACGCTTTAAGTTCTTCTCATTTAAGCGGAAGCCGAGCGGCTCGATCAAATGTAATCTGGTGTTGGTGGCTACGCAGGTTCTTCCGATATTACCTGTGTTTGCCGGAATCTCTGGTTCGTGTAGTACGATGTTTAACATGTTGTGTTCCTCCGTTTTTCACTAACTTACTTTTACAAAATCAAATATGGATTGCACTGAAAATGCATCCTACTCTTTTTCAAATAAAAATTCTATATAGCTGTATATTTCCGAAAAGTCAATCTGACATTTTCCAGCAAATATATTCACCGGCACCTGGTCTTCAAAACCATAGATAGCCGGTAATTCATTATGTTCCAAGTCATATACTACAACTTTTTTCTTATCCGGGTCAACCATCCAGTATTCTCTGACTCTTGCAGTGATATATTTTTTCAGTTTTAATCCCATATCTTTTTTTCTTGTGGATGGTGATAATATCTCAATTACCATATCCGGTGCTCCATAGACATGACTTCGAAGGATTTTATCCCTGTCGCAGCATATCACGACATCCGGCTGTATCATCGTCCTATCATCTTCATCCAGCTGTACACTGACAGGTGACTGAAGAACCATGCATAATCCTTTGTTCTGTCGGATGTACTCTCTTAATCTGATGCTGATTTCAAATGCAAGCTGCTGATGGATCGTGGTTGGCGTATTTAGGTCATAGATGACTCCGTCAATCAATTCTACTCTATATTCGTCCGGAATCGCTTCATACTCTTTTAGCGTGTATTCTCCTTGCCTTTTTCCACAAAAACTTTTCCAGATATCACCCTCATGATCTGTGCCATCTCCATAGATGCTATAAGCCGATACGCTTTCTTTCATCATACCAAGATATGGATTAGAAACAGATCCTTTCATATCTTCTGGTGCCCCTATGTTTCCAGACGCTTTGTAGTCTCGTCCATAATTATCTTTAAATATAATATGTTCAATCGGAAATGCTTTTTCCAACTGACAAATTGTGTCATATCTTGGTCTTTTGGTTATTCCGCTGAATATCTTTTGTACCGTTCCCAATGGTACCCCGGAACGATCTGATATCTGTTCGCAGCTGAAACCTAATTCCGTTTTCTTCTTTTTCATCTCTTCTACAGTCATAGGATCATCTCCTTCCTTCTACAGGACCCTCCTTCCAAACATGTGGTAATCTATATTTCTGATGTTGTTTTCCATATTTTATTATATATCATTCCATTTATCAAGTATATTTTCCATATTTTATTATACATTATTCCATTTTATTTAAGAATATGCAAAATCCGCCGGACATTTTCCCGTCCGGCGAATTCTCGCATTTCTATAATATATTTATTTTTCAGATACACTTCCGTACTCTCTCTGAATCTCCCTTAATACTTAGACATACTTCTCTCCACCTGCACTGCTGCGATCGCACCATCTGCTACTGCAGTCACTACCTGGCGCAGGCTCTTGACTCTTACATCTCCGACAGCATAGACACCTGGTACGTTGGTATGCATGTCCTCATCCGTCTTAATGTATCCCTTGTCATCCGTCTCTACTTTATCTGCAAACACGCCGGTATTCGGGATCATACCGATGAATCCAAACAGTCCGAACAGTCCGTCTTTCGGATCGGCTTCTATCTTTGTAAGTTCCCCCGTCTTCACATTCTTCACAGTCATCGTCTGAAGCAGTCCGTCGCCGCCCACTTCTTCGACTACCGAATCCCACAGAAATGTGATCTTCGGATTGGCAAATGCTTTCTCCTGAATAGACTTTGCTGCACGCAGCTCGTCTCTTCTGTGAATGATCGTAACTTTTCTGGCAAATTTTGTAAGATACAGCGCTTCTTCCACCGCTGCATCCCCGCCGCCCGCTACATAGACTTCCAGGTCAGTAAAGAAGTTCGCATCACAGGTTGCACAGTAAGAGATTCCGCGTCCCTTGTACTCCTGCTCGCCTTTGCATCCGATTGGTCTTGCATATGCACCGGTTGCAATGATGATATTTTTCGCCTGATAGGTATCTTTTTCGCCTGTCAGGACTTTGATGTCTCCGCTCAGTTCTGCATTTGTGATCGTATCACGGACATGTTCTGCGCCGAACTGTTCTGCCTGTTCGTACATTCTGCGTACAAGAGAAACTCCCGTCTCTCCTTCTACAATCTGTCCCGGATAGTTTTCTATTTCGTCTGTGTTGATAATCTGGCCGCCGGCCTGTCCTTTTTCGATGATCAGGGTGTCCAGTCTGCTTCTGCCTGCATATAAGCCTGCGCTTAATCCCGCCGGACCGGCGCCAAGGATGATTACGTCATATATGTGATCCATGTGTGTGTCCTCTCTTTCTTTTCGTATGTATTTTTAAAATTATTGATCGTATGATTCTATCTTATTTTACATGATTTTAGCTGTTGGCATACCAACAAATTACAATTAAAAATTCCCTTTTTGTTTTTATATTACTTGCTAAAGATATATTTCTATAATATTATAATTATACAAAAAACAACCGCTCAAAGTGGTTGGCCATATTGAGTAATAGAAATCCACCCATATTGCGGTTGTTTATAGTAGTATATCACATACGTTTTATTTATTTATTCAATTATTAAATAAACTTCATTATATCTTCCACAATCTGCTCTTTCGTCAGATGATTCTCTTTCAGAACTTCTGCTACATCATAACGGTCGAGGAACTCTTTCTTCAGTCCGAAGTTCAGAACCTTCATGTCCGAATCTCCGTAGAATCTTGCGATCTTCTCGCCGAATCCGCCATCCAGAATACCATCTTCCAGAGTGATCACAACATCATGATCTTTCTTAAGCTCTTCCAGAAGTTCTGCATCAATACCTGTAATATAATATGGATTGATCACAGTTGCATCTGTTCCGGTTACTTTCTTGAGCTCTTCTGCAACTTCTTTGCCAAGTCCGTAGAATGTTCCAAGTCCGATCACTGCAACCTTGGAACCTTTCTGTGTTACTTCGTATTTGTTCAGGTCTCCGAAGTCTTTTGTAATCTCTTTTCCGTCAGAGATCACACTGCCGCCCGGAAGTCTGATTCCTACCGGATACTCATTCTGCTCGATACTCCAGTCGAGCATTGCCAGGTACTCTTCCTTGGTTGTCGGAGCAAGGTATACCAGATTCGGAATATTGGCCATCATTGGGATGTCATATAGTCCAAGGTGTGTCACATCATTCATTCCGTATACCGAACCACAGAATGTTACAATAGTTGCCGGGCTGTTATTAATGCAGAGATCCTGTGCGATCTGGTCATAAGTTCTCTGTACAAATGTACTGTATACTCCATAAACCGGTTTTCCGCCATTTGCGGCAATTCCGGAAACCAGTGCTACGGCTGTCTCTTCTGCGATACCGACATCTACGAACTGTTTTCCTGCTTCTTTTCTCTTATCTTCTGTGAATCCCATAACAGTCGGTGTTCCGGATGTGATCGCTACCACTGCCGGATCTTTTTTCATCTTATCCAAAAGATAATTCAGGGAAATATCCGAATAGTCTTCTTCTGTCATCTCGTATAACGGTTCACCTGTCTCGATATGGAATGGTCCGTTATAATGCCATACTTCTTTGTTCTGCTCTGCCGGTGCATAACCTTTTCCCTTTAAGGTATTGATATGCACAACAACTGGTTTCCTGCTGTCTTTGACACTCTGGAATGCTTCAATCAGGTCTCCGACAGCATTTCCGTGATCCACGTAAATGTAATCCAGTCCCATAGCCTTGAACAGGTTGCATTCTGCCTGTCCGTTTGTCTCGCGGAGTAATTTTAAGTTGCCGTATAATCCGCCGTGGTTTTCTGCGATGGACATATCATTGTCATTTACAATGATGATCAGATTTCCGTCTAATTCTACTGCATAGTCCAGTCCTTCCAGTGCTTCACCGCCGCTTAAGGAACCGTCACCGATCACTGCAATCACATTTCCTTCTTCCCCTTTCAGGTCTCTTGCTTTTGCAAGTCCACACGCGAGGCTGACGGATGTAGATGTATGACCTACAGTGAAATGATCGTGTACACTTTCATTTGGATTGCTGTAGCCGGACACATCATCGTAATGTTCTTCATAGAGATATGCATCCTTTCTTCCTGTCAGCATCTTGTGCGGATAGGTCTGGTGTGATACGTCATATACAATCTTGTCTTTTGGTGACTCGAATACATAATGCAGTGCGATCGTTGCCTCTACCATACCGAAGTTTGGTCCGAAGTGTCCGCCGTGGATACTGGCTCTCTTTAACAGTGCTTCTCTCATCTCACCTGCCATTACGGTCATCTCGTCTACGGTTAATTTCTTTACGTCTTCTGGTCCGTTAATCTTTTCTATATACATGAACTATTCTCCTCCCAGTTTAATACTCCTGTCTTTACTACTTCTTCGTATTTGGAAATTTTGTAATTCAGCCGGTTGATCGCTGACTCTATCTGCGCTTTCTGCTCTTCTAACTTCTCTCTTTCTTCCGAAAGAAGCTGAAGTCTTGCTTCAAATGTCTCGTCGCCCTCCTGATATAATTTTACATACTCGATCAGTGCCTCCACGGGAAGTCCTGCTTTTCTCATACAGATCACAAGCTCCACCCATCCAAGGTCTGATTCCTGATAGTCTCTGATTCCGCCTGCCGTACGTGTTACTTCCGGTATCATGCCGATGCGTTCATAATAACGCAGGGTATCAGCGGAAATGTCATATGTTTCACTTACTTCTTTTATCGTCAATCCAGGCACCACCTTTCCGTTCATTACTATAGCACTTGGAGTTCGCTCCAAGTCAAGATTTTTTCCAAAAATGTAAGAGTAAATTCCGGATTATACAATTCATCCTGTATTTTCTGATATCTGCAGAAGCTGCATAGCAATAACAAAAGCCGTCAGGGAATATAATTCTAATTCATACATTAACATTCCCTGACGGCTTTTCTATTTCTATTATTTCTTTTAAATTCTCTTCAAATCAGCTTCCGTCAACCTTACTTCTGGCTTCTCAGTCTCTCAACAAACCGACTGAGTCTTCCGATCGCTTCTTTCAGATCTTCCAGTGAGTACGCATACGATACACGCAGGAACCCTTCCCCACTCTCACCAAACGCACTTCCCGGTACGACCGCAACCTTCTCCTCTTCCAGGAAACGCATTGCAAATTCTTCGGAAGTCATACCGAATTCTTTGATACTTGGGAAGATATAGAATGCACCAAATGGCTCGAAGCATTCCAGCTTCATCTTCGCAAATTCATTTACCAGATATCTTCTTCTCTGGTTGTATGCATTTCTCATCTGCTGCACTTCATCTTCGCAGTGACGCAAGCCTTCGATGGCTGCGTACTGGCTGTTGGTCGGCGCACACATGATTGCAAACTGATG
Source organism: Dorea amylophila (assembly GCF_025567265.1). Classification (NCBI taxonomy): domain Bacteria; kingdom Bacillati; phylum Bacillota; class Clostridia; order Lachnospirales; family Lachnospiraceae; genus Dorea; species Dorea amylophila. The sequence continues at coordinate 170,908 of NZ_JAOQJW010000005.1, forward strand.
GATCTTCAACATCTGTTCTATGATCACAGACGGTCCGCAGATATAACCAAGTCTCCATCCCGTCATGGCAAATCCTTTGGAAAATCCGTTGATTACCAGTGTTCTTTCCTGCATTCCCGGAAGAGATGCAATAGACACATGCTCTGTCTTGTATGTAAGTTCGGAGTAAATCTCATCCGAAAGCACATACAGGTCATGTCTTTTCACAACTTCCGCAATTGGCTCCAGATCTTCTTTTGTCATGATTGATCCTGTCGGGTTGTTCGGGAATGGCATGACTAACATTTTTGTCTTTGGCGTGATTGCTGCCTCCAGTTCTTCTGCCGTCAGTTTGAATTCGTTCTTTTCCTGAAGCGGAATAACAACCGGATTACCGTCTGCCAGAATGGTACAAGGTAAATACGATACATAGCTCGGCTGCGGGATTAGTACTTCATCTCCCGGATCCAGCATTGCGCGCAGTGCCACATCGATTCCTTCACTTCCTCCGACTGTCACCATGATCTCATGATCCGGGTCATATTCTACATGTATCTTACGTTCCAGATATTTGCTGATCTCGATCTTCAGATCTTTAAGACCTGCATTCGATGTATAGAAAGTCTTGCCCTGTTCCAGGGTGTAGATACCTTCCTCTCTGATTCTCCATGGTGTGTCAAAATCAGGTTCTCCTACACCAAGGGATATTGCGTCAGGCATCTCACTTACCAGATCAAAGAATTTACGGATTCCAGATGGTTCGATGCCTGTGATTTTCTTAGATAATGGATTTCTCATCATGGTGTTACAAGCATCCTTTCTGTTTTTTTCTGTCCGAACATGATTGTTCCGTGATCCTTATATTTCTTCAGTACGAACTGTGTGCTGGTTCCTGTGACATCTTCGATCGGTGATAATTTACTTGATACAAACCTTGACACTTCCTGCAAAGTCTTGCCTTCGATCAGAACCATCATATCAAAATCACCGGAGATCAGATATACGGCTGATACTTCCGGATAATTACAGATCCGTTCTGCTGTCTTATCAAATCCCGTGTCACGCTGTGGTGTTACTTTTACTTCGATCAGGGCATTCACATACTCTGTTCCTGTCTTATCCCAGTCGATCAGTGTATGATAGCCACAGATGATCTTTGCTCTTTCCATGGCAGAAATCTCATTTGCTACGGTTACTTCGTCGGTTCCAAGAAGAACTGCCAGTTCTCCGAGGTCCACCCTGCTATGCTTCTCCAGATACAGGAGTATCTGCTTTCTTAATTCTTCCATCATTCATACCTCCGCTATATAGCTTCAAGATCTCATCCGGAGCCGGACGGTCGATATAACGCATCTCTTCTCCATTTCTTAAGATCTTATCGTTGTTGTCTGTTGTATGTCCGATTACTGCTGCTGTAATCCCCTGATTGTTCAGCGCATCTGCCAGTACTTCCCCATTGTCAGTCACAGCCAGAAAACTTCCTGTAGATATCATCTGATATGGATTCAGCCGGAAATGTTCACATACCTCGATCGTTTCCTGTAAAATACTGATTTTCTTCATATCAAGATCCAGTCCCTGCTCTAATTCCAGTGCCAGATTCCACAGTGCTGCCAAGATCCCGCCATCTGCGACCTGACGTACGACAAATGCGCCCCCGGCTTTTGCGGCTTCGATTTCTTTTGGAGCAAATATCTGCTGTCCGTATGACTTTATCTGCTTCATGAAAACCGGCGCAAAACGAGTCTTAAGTTCCTGTTCTTTTTCTTCCGTGATCCGGAGCATACCATCCATTCCTACATGCCCTACGAACACAATATCCTTACAGGCTCGTGCGGTTTCCCGGTTCCATGCTTCTTCCTTTGGAGCCTTTGCGATTCCTGTAACCGTCACTGCGATCGCCCGAACCGCCGGATTGACAGATGCCTGTACTCCTGCAAGCATGATATTATACTTTTTGCATGCTTTTTTGAGAAGCTTTTCAATCTTGTGGATTCTGGATTTGAACACGTATTCCGGATAGGCGATCTGTACACTAATGCCTGCAGATGGTTCATGCGTATCCTGCATATCCTCACTCCGGATATCCGCTTCCTGCTCCTCATCCTCTGTTATATCAGGGCAGACAGAGAACACTGCACCCTGTGCCGCCAGTGCGTTCACAGTCTGTGCAAGTGCATGGACACCGATCTGCGGAGATAAACCGTAGACGGTAACTGTTTCGCTTATAAGCTGTTCTGTCTGTGTCTCTAACTTCATGTTTATTATGTTCCCCTTTTATTTTTATACAAGATACGGAATAATCATCGTTGCTACCATGGCAATGATGACGATAAGCACAACAATTGATACAATTCTTCTTGTTCTTTTATTGTTGAAATTCATTCTTCTACCTTCTTTGATTATATTTTCGTTACTACTTCTTCTCATTCTTATCAATTTTTACGTAAACAGTAACGTATTTCTCTACATTTTATACTCTTTACAATATTTTTGCAAGAAACAATCCTCACATTTCGGACTTCTTGCACTGCAGATCGTACGCCCTTTTCATAATTTAATTTTCTCTATCTTACAGACTCTTGCCTCCTGATTCAAAGGATTTCTGTTCTGATAGTCAAATAAAATATATGTATCTGTCAGTTTGAAATATTCCAGATGCGTCATTTTACGCATCTGATTTCTGTCGTATTTTCCATAATCTGGAAGGTACTCATGCGTCTCCTCTTCTGTCTCATAAAATGCTCTTGCAGCATCTTTCGTTACCGGATATTCTCCGGCAAATGCTGGACGGCTCTTTGCATTTTCACGCAGATAATAATCATAAGTGAGCACTTCCCGGAATAAATCTTCTTTTTCTTTGTGATATTTTCTCACATAATTTAACAGGATCTCATATCTTGCACTCCGCTTGTGCTGAACTGAATTATAATCATTTTCTTCATAATAAGCGGCAAGCCGGTCATACATATCAAATGCAGAATCATATTCTTTTTCCAGTTCTTCCATCGTGTTCGTGAATTGACGGCCGTTATAATACACTTCTACCATCTCTTCCACGCCTTTCAGCCTCAATACATCTTCATAAGAAATCCATTTTGTATAAAGTACTTCATACGGTGGATGCGCTTTGTGCACAATTCCATATTCCTTCTGATGTTCCTGCATAAATGATCCTTTCAGCACTTTCAGGAATCCTAACTGGAGTTGTTCTGGTTTTAATGCATAGACATCATCAAAAGAATGTGCGAAGCTTTCCACATCTTCGTATGGAAGTCCCGCAATCAGATCCAGATGTTCGTGTACATTTCCTCTCTCCTGGATTCTCCTCACGATTCTGGATACTTTTTCAAAATCCATAACTCTGTGGATCTCTTTAATCGTCTTCGGATTTGTTGACTGCACACCTATTTCAAGCTGTACCAGTCCGGGGCGCATCTGTTCTAACAATTCCAGTTCTTCCTCATTCAGAATATCTGCCGCAATCTCAAAATGGAAATTCGTGATTCCATTATCATGCTCCATGATATATTTCCAGATTGCAATACTGTGATCGTGCTTACAGTTAAATGTACGATCGACGAATTTCACCTGCGGAACATTATGGTCCAGGAAAAACTGCAGTTCCTTCTTTACCAGTTCTATATCTCTGAACCGCAGGCGCTTGTCTACCGAAGACAGACAGTAGCTGCAGGAAAATGGACAGCCTCTGCTTGTCTCATAATAGATAATTTTGTGTTCAAAATCTTCTATGTGGTCGTAGACAAACGGAACCTCACTTAAATCCATGATCGGCCGCCATGGTTTATCGATGATTTCATTTTCTTCTGTCCGGAAAGTAATGCCTATAACATTTTTTAACTGGTTATCCACACTCTCTGATTTTTTCCAGGAGTTATCCACATTCTCTTTCTTTTTTTCGAATTCATTTCGGTATATCCGGCAAATTTCTTTAAATGTCTTCTCTCCTTCCCCTTTCATTACACCTTTGACACACGGTAGACGTCTTAACACATCCTGCGCATCATAGGAAACTTCCGGACCACCAAGCCAGATTGGCATATCCGGTCGTAATTTTCCGATTTCCAACACAATCTCCTCTATATAATCCAGGTTCCAGATATAGCAGGAAAGGCAGAGGACGTCCGGTTTTCTCTTATAGATATCCATCAGGATATCATCCTTCTGCTGATTGATCGTGTACTCCCCGATCTCCACCGCCGAATCTTCGGCATAGGCTTTCAGGCTGTAGACCGCTAGATTGGAATGTATATATTTTGCATTGACTGCTGCCAATAATATCTTCATTATGCTTTCCTCCAGATCAGAATCTCTCCTCCGGTCGTATACCGGATAAGATAAATCATCATATATCTAGGTATTATAAATTGGTATCGCCTTTTTTACAACATTTCCATTGACTTTTTGTCCTGAACACGTTAAAATATTGAGCTGTGCAGCCGGGGTGTTAGCGGTACCTTGCACCTGCAATCCGCTATAGCAGGGGTGATATTGCGCAGAGGGCTTGTTTTTGCAGAGCTGCCCTTGGAAAGTGGCGTTGATGTTTGGGTCTTACGCGACGGAACTCCATGAACCATGTCAGGTCAGGAATGAAGCAGCATTAAGTGGAATCTTCCGGGTGCCGTAAGGGTGCCTGGGCTGAGTTAACTACTAAGGTAACGTCTGTGAAGGCTCGTTCGAAGCGCAATGCACATAATAAAATAAACAGATATTAAAAATATCCACTGCAGTTTGATATGCTACCCTCATATAGGACAATGAAATATAAAAGTCCTATATGGGGGTATTTTCATGTTCAGAAAGAGTAAGATAGAACCA